>CAYGZA010000352.1:0-6404 GCA_964354135.1 uncultured Planctomycetaceae bacterium | reverse complement strand
CGAGATTCAGGACGAACGGGGCCACGTCGGTCACGCCGCCGTCGGGCCGTTGCGCGTCGTCCAGGTCCACGAGCGCCTTGGTGAAGAACGAGGCCACGTCGGCGTTGTACGTGGCCGCCCGGCAAAAGACCTCGGCGTCGCCGGTCCAGCCGAGCCGCTCGTCCCGCTGCGGGCAGTCGGTCGGGATGGAGATGAAGTTGGCCCGCTGCGTCCAAACGATGTTGCTGTAGAGCCGGTTGACCATCGGGCTGGAGCACTCGAAGGAGCCGACCATCGGCGTGTCGGAATTGACGGCGGCCCCGATGATCGCATCTTCGTCCGGCGTTCCGGGGTAGCCGCTCACCTCGACGTAGCGGAAGCCGTGGAAGGTGAACTCCGGGGCCCAAATCTCGTCCTCTTCGCCGCGGAGGATGTAGGTATCGGTACACCGGGCGCCGCGGAGGTTCGTGGTGTAGATCGAGCCGTCGGGACTGAGCATCTCGGCGAAACGGAGCACGACCTTCGTCCCCGCCGGGCCTTTCGCTTTCAGGCGGACAAAGCCGGCGAAGTTCTGGCCCATGTCGAAGACGAACACACCCGGCCGCTGCTCGGTGATCTTCACCGGCTTCAAGAGGCCGGTCTGACGAACCCGCACGTTGGGATCGGCCTGGAACCTCGCCTTGACCGCGTCGGTTACGGCGGCCGGCCTCCACGCCGAGTCGGCGAAGCCGGGGGCGCTAAAGCCGGGCATTTCCTTGCGGGCGTCGTAGGTCTCGCCGGCGAGGAACTCGCCCTCGACAAACGGCCCCCAAGCGGTCTTCCAGGATGCGTCGGTGGCGACGGTCTCGATCGTGCCGTCCTCCGCCTCCAATTCCAACTGCACGAAGAGCCGCGGATCCGGCCCGTAGATGAAGCGGTCGGCCTTCCAGCCGATCGCCCCGGCATACCATCCGGCGGCCAGCACTGCCCCGATCGCGTTGGGACCTTCCTTGCGGACCAGGCCGGTGACGTCGAACGTGTTGTAGTAGACCCGCTTGTTGTAGTCGGTCCAGCCGGGGTTGAAGTATTCGTCGGCGACCCGCCGGCCGTTGAGGAAGAGGTCGTAGTTGCCCAGGGCGCTGGCGTAGACCGTCGCGCGGCGGACGGGCTTCTGCGGCTTGAACTCCTTGCGGAACAGGGGGCAGCCCAGCACGTCCATTCCTTTGGCTTCCAGGGCGCCCCAGGGCTTGTCGCCCATCGAGGCGATGACCACGGCGGCGGGCCACTTGGAGTCGTCCAACCCGGGCTGGTTCCATCCGGGGACGGGCTTGTCGGCCACTTTCCAGGTGTCGTCAATCCGCTGGACAATGGGGTCTCCTTGGTCCAGGGTAACCACCAGCTTGCCGACCAGTCCGGCCGGGCCTTCCGAGCCGTTCGTGGCCGCGACCGCCAGGAGGTTCTTGCCGGGAGTCAAGTGGTTGGTGATCTCGGCGATCTGCGGCTGATTGAATCCCTTGCCGGCGCCGGCCGGCTTGCCATTGACGAACAGCTCGAACTGATCGTCGGCGGTCATCAAGAGCCGGGCCTCGCGGATGACGCGGTCCGGCGGGATCGTCACCCGGCCGCGGAAGAAGCGCGGTCCCTTGGGGGCCTTCTCGCGCGCCCCCGGTCCCGGCTCCTTGGACCAGACCCACTTGCAGCCCTCGAAGGTGATCGGCGGGCCCTTGTCGGGAGAGATCATGGGGCCGTAAGCGCCGATCCACTTGCCTTTCACGTCCTCCGGCTTCAGGAGGCCCATGGACCAAACGGCCGGCCGGCTGTAGTCCGACGGCTTCCCTTCGGCGTCCCAGAGGCGGACCTTCCAAGAGCACCGCACGCGCGAGGCAAGCGGCTTGCCGGCGTAGACGATCTGAGACGACTGGTCCGAAGCGACCTTGCCGCTATTCCAGAGGTCGCCCTCACCGGCGGCCAGCTTCTCGGGGCTGGAGGCCACGAGGACCTGCCAGGCGGTTTGGGCCGCCCCGCGGCGTGCATCGCGCATCTCCCACGACAACCGCGGCCGGGTCGCCTCGATCCCCCGGGGGCTCACGAGGTACTCGCACCGCAAGTATTCGGCCGTTGCCGGGCTCTCGGCGGCCGGGGCCGCCGGAAGCGCGCAGAACAGGCAGCAAATCGCCAGCGATGAACGCATGGGCCAGTCTCCTTCAGTGACAGGTGGCATCAAGAGCCTATCCCAGAACCCCTCACCGCCGGCGCCTCTCCCGGCAAGCGGGGCGAGGGGAGAGGGTTTGGGGACAGGCTTCACGCAATAGTCGCGGCCTTACGCTTCTCGCGTTGCCGCATCCAGACGATCGCAGCGACAAAATAGGTCAACGTGACCGTAATCAAATGGCTGTGGATGATGTCCGGCATCAGCCAGCTCAAGAGCCCGCAGACCGGAAAGAGGACGCACAGCCCCAGGCAGGCCAAGGCCGTCAAACCGGACGCGAGGTACAGCGTTCGGTTCCAGGGCAAGGATTTCTCCCAAAGGTGGAACCAGATCACCGCGCTGATAAGGAAAACGAGGTGGTGGAAGTCGAGCTCGTCGGCCGCGATGTGCATATCGCCGTAGGATCGCACCTTGAGGGTCAAGAAGCGATAGACCGCAGACCCTATCCAGTATCCCAGGGAGGCGAAGGCCGTCAGGCCGGCCACATAGAGCAGCCCCTTCTCGACCGGCGACAACGGAACTCCGCTGGCGGTCTCGTTGCGAACGACGGGCATGGGCGCAGCGGGAACAGGCTCCTCGGTCAACTCGGGCAAGGGCCCTCGGGCGCCGGCCACGGAGGCCAGCAGCGTGTACAACACCGTGGTCGCGATCCAGACCGGGATCACCAGGAAGAACTCGTGGAGGATCTCGTAGTCGTAGACGTACTTGGAGACCCAGGCCGCCGCGGCAATCGCCAGGCCGACCAGCCAACCGGCCAGCGCGGGCCAGTTGAGCATCTGCCGCTTCCGGGTGCTCCAGAACTGCGTGAGCCCCAGGATCGGGAAGAGCCAGTGTTCGGCAACGACGATCGCCCCGATCGGCACCAGGAGAATCCCGTAGATGGCCACGAAGTCGAACAGCCTGCGGAACACGAAGGGCGAGCACGCGACGAGGGTCGTGATCCCGCCGGCCAGCAGGGTGACCACCCAGCGCGGCCAGCCGGGGGTGACCACCTGAAGGGCCAACCCGGCCCGATAGAGGGTCGGATTGGCGGTCGTCCATCCGGCGAGCACGACCACCACGGCCCCGACCACGCCCAGGCACCGGAAAGCCACAGCCCCCGTATCGACGTCCTTAAGCTCCACCAACTTCACGCCCGACGGCGCGCCCATCGGGCCGCCCATTGGTCCGCCCATCGGGGCGCCCGGGGGTCCGCTCGTCGGGCCGACCTGCGGCGGTCCCGCCATCTTCGGTGCTGAAGGAGGCCCCCCGGCTCCTTTTTCCGACTTCTTGGGTCCCGCGGGTGCTCCTCCGCCTTTCGCCTTCGCCTTGGGCGCGCCCTTGGGGACCGACGAGGGTTTCTTCTTGGCCTCCCCTTGCGGGGCGCCTTTGGCCATCGGGCCCGTGGGTGCCCCCTCGGCCGTCGCCGGGGGCGGAAAACCGCTGCGACCTCCCGGAAGTCCCGCCATCCGCTCTTCGTTAATCATCGACACTGCGGCGGCCCCCATCACTCCCGCGCAGATCCAGGCCATATAGTGCCCGAGAAACATCCCGAAGGCCGAGTACAGCCCGTACGACGCCCGCCGCGCATAACGGAACAAGGCCATGTCCGACAGCCCCAGGTGCGTGGCGAGGTTGCAGATCCAGGCGAAGGCCGCGACGTGCCAGAACCCCAGGGGGGCTTGCCCCGCGGCAGGCCCCGCCCAGATCTTGTTCTGGGCCATTTCCAAGAGACCGTCCAACGCGTCGATTTGCCCCATGGCGGGGATCGCCAGCAGCGCCCCGGCAGGAAACATCACGACCATCCAGGGGGAACAGACTGCGGCAAATTGGGCCAGCCGTTTGAAACCCAGAACCGCCAGCGTCACCACCACCGCTCCCACCCCCAGCACCACGGGAATGAACCACGGATCGTCCGGTATCCACCCGGTCTGCGGTTTTATCCCGAAAGGGATGCGGATGGCCGAGGCGGAGACCGTGATCATGGCCCCCGCCAGGACGCAGAACAACATCGCGTTGAGCAGGTTGTAGATCACCGTCACGATCGGACCGGCGATCCGGCGGAGGTACCAGTACAGGGTGAGCCGGGTCTGGACGGCGATCGGGGCGCACACCAGGGTCCAGGAGAGGACCGCCAGGAGGTTCCCCAGCAGGAGGCCCACGAGCACGTCGTAAACCGTTGCACCGAGGCTGACGAACAAGGCGCCGATCACGAACTCGGTGGCGGCGATGTGCTCGCCGGAGAAGACCCCGGCGAAATAGGAACCCGGCTGGAGCTTGTCGTCGGTGACCGGCTCGCGGTCGAACTCGTAGAGCTTGTCGAGCCGCTGGAAGATGCCCTGCTTAGCTTCGCCCGTCGCCATGGAACGCCCTCCCTTGGTCAAAGTCACCGAGTTTCGCGGTCCGGGAGGGCGAGGCTCCTGCCGAGCCGTTGGCCCTCCCGCAAGACGATGTCGCTACCGGCCTTCTCTATCGGACGACCAACAACTCGCCTGCCAACGGAAACGCCGGACTGTGAGGCGTTCCCGCGAGGCTTGCCGTGGCCGCCGGTTTCTGTGGGCCCGGGTCCGACGGCTTGGGCCTCTTCGATTCGCGGTAGTTGCCGTAGCCGATGATCGCCATGGAAACGACCAGGATCGCCAAGCCGGTCGTAAGCAGCGTCCTGGTCCGCTCGCTCGATCCCTTCCACTCCGCCAAGACGATTCCCCAGAGCGAGCTGAAGACAATCTGGGCGGACATGAATACGGTCCAGCCGGTGAACTTGAAGTTGCCGCTCTGCGAATCCCCGATCGTGAAGCAGGCCATCTGGGAGTACCAGAGGACCCCGGCCAGGGCCGAGAAGATCAGGTTGGGCACGAGGAGGAGGCCGAACTTGGTGTAATCGCCCGCAGTCCGGTTCTTCAGGTTCAAGAGCAGGCACCAGACGAAGTTGACGGTGAAGCCACCCAGGAGGACCACGACCAGGACGGGCAGCCCCTGCCACATCTCGGGAGTGACGGGTGGGATCTTCTGCGTGAGCTTGACGATCGACTCTTCGCCCCCCACGTCGCCCATGCGAATGCCGATCGCCATGCCGCCGCTCATCACGCCGGAGAAGACGGCCACCAGGATGCCCTTGGCAAAGTTGAACTCGGCGACGGCGGCCTTCTTCTGCTCCTCGGAGAGCTCGCGCTCCTTGGACATCCCGGCCGCGCCGGTGACCACGATGCCGACCAGGCTGATGGTCACGCCGACGCACCACACGGCCAGGGTGGTGACGCCTCCCGGCAGGGCGACGAGCGTCTTGAAGTCCCCGAGGAAAAGCGGGGGAACGAGCGTGCCGACGGCCGCGCACAACCCGCAGCCGATCGCCACCCCGAGCCCGACGCCGAGATAGCGGATCATCAGTCCCCAGGTCAATCCGCCCGCGCCCCACATCGCCCCGAAAAGGAAGCTCAGGCCGAGCGTCTTCCAAGGCGTCTGGCTTAAGACCGAGAGGACGTTGGGCGACATCGAGAGCGCCAACACCCAGGGGACGATGAGCAGGGCGACCAGGGTGTAGATCATCCAGTAGCTTTCCCAGGCCCACTTCCGCACACCCTTGAACGGCAAGTAGAAGCTGGCCCCGGCGGCCCCGCCGACCACGTACATCAACACCCCGACCATGGGATTCATAGGCTCGATCCTTTCTTCTTGCGGACCACCATGCGCTAGGGAAAGGCCCAATGACCAAGGTCCAAGGACCTTGTCATTCAGGTCCGTCGCCAATCATCCTCGCTCGCCTGGTGCGGAACGCTAGTCCCTAGTCCCCAGTCCCTAGCCCCTAACCCCTAGCCCCTTTTCCCCGTCACCTCGGCCTCGTACCGCTTCACCTCGTCCATCCAGGCCATTCCCACGGGCACGCCGCGTTTCGTGCAGTAGTAGTCCCAAACCGCGCCCAGCGGGAGGGTCTTGATCTCTTCGACCATGGCGAGCCGGGCGGTGTAGTTCCCCGCGTTTTCCAGCTCGCGGAGCTTGGCCGTCGGCTCCAACAGGGCCCACAGGAGCGCCTTGATCATCGCCCGGGTGCCGATCACCCAGGCCGCCACGCGGTTGATGCTGGCGTCGAAGAAATCCAGGCCGATGTGGACCCGCTCCACGAACCCGCCGCGGACGATCTCTTCGGCGATGGCCCGCAGGTCGTCGTTGAGGATCACCACGTGGTCGCTGTCCCAGCGGATGCCGCGGCTGACGTGCAGGAGGATCTCAGGCACGACCATCATCACAGAGGAGATCTTGT
>CAYGZA010000351.1:0-6420 GCA_964354135.1 uncultured Planctomycetaceae bacterium | reverse complement strand
ACGCCGAAAACTACGAAAACTTTACCCGTCAATCGAAGATTGACGGGACACTAGACTGGCGAGATTGGTCGTTCCCGGTCTGCCCCATCACATAACCCAGCGCGGGAACCGTCGGCAGCAGACGTTTTTTCACGACGAAGACTACGCCGCCTACGTGGAACTGATGGCCGAGTGGTGCGGGCAGCGCGGGGTCGAGGTCTGGGCCTACTGCTTCATGCCCAATCACGTCCACCTGATTGCGGTGCCGCGGTCGGAGGACGGCCTGCGGCGGGCGATCGGCGAGGCCCATCGGCGTTATACGCGGCGTGTGAACTTCCGCGAGAAATGGCGCGGCTACCTGTGGCAGGGCCGGTTCGCTTCGTTCGTCATGGACGAGCCGTATCTGCTGGCGGCCGCGAGGTACGTGGAATTGAATCCGGTGCGGGCGGGTTTGGTGGCCGACGCCGCCCAGTGGCCTTGGAGCAGCGTCAGGCCGCACCTGTCCGGCCGCGACGACCGGCTGGTCCGAGTCGCTCCGATGCTGGCGATGGTCGACGACTGGCTCGCTCTGCTCAACAGCGGGCTCGGCGAAGAGCAACTCCGCGAGCTCCGCGACCACGGCCGCACCGGCTGCCCGCTCGGCAGCGCCACGTTTGTGGAACGTCTGGAGCAAGTCGCCGGTCGCATCCTCCGCCCCCGAAGACCGGGCCGCCCGGCCAAATTACTCAAACAGCCAAAATAGGTTCGTGTCCCCGGAATGAATGGGAGTGCCTGCGGCTCTGCCCGCGAGTTCAACCCGGGGGCGTACAGCACCAAGGAAGACGCCGCGGAGGCCCTGGCGGCCATCCAGCCGGTCGACCGCACGGCCACCGCCGCCGCAGCGATCGATCTGGCGCAGGAGACCTGCCGCCGCGTGGCCAGCCCGCCGGCGAAACAGATCGTGCTCCTTTCGGACCAGCAGGCCATCAACTGGCCGGCCCAGTCGCTTGCCGCCGAGATCGAGAAGCTGCCGGGCCCGGTCCAGGTGGTGCAGGTGGCGGCCCAAGAAGTGGAGAATACCTGGGTCTCCGACTTCCGGATTCAGGACGGAATCGCCGACCTGGCGACCCCCGCGGTGTTCCTGGCGACGATCCGTTTCGAGGGCAGCGCCCCTCGCCGGGACGTCGAAGTGACGCTCGCGGTCGACGGCGTCGCGCTTGCCACCCAGACGGTCGAGCTGCAGCCCGGCCAGGCCCGGGAAGTCCGCTTACCGCCATACCGGTTCGACGTGCCGGTCGAGCCGGGCCGGGCGACGTTCGCATGCGCCGAGGTTTCCATCGGCCCGCACGATCGCTTACCGGCCGACGACCGGCGAGTGCTGGCCGTGCCCGTGGTCTCGGCCATGCCCGTGGTCTTCATCGACGAGTTGGGGTCGGACGAGGACCCGAAGAGGAACCGCTTCGGCGAGACGTTCCGGTTACGGCGGCTGCTGGCCCCCGTGACGACGCGCGAAGGGCTGGAAGACTACGAGTACTTGTGGATGCTGCGCCGCGAGGTCGCGGCGATGGAAGCGGCTCCGCAAGGCGGGGCCAACGCGCCGTTTCTGGCGCGCGCGGAAGAGGTACTGAAGCGGGCCGAAGGCGTCGGCGGGGACTTCCGGCCCGACGATGAGGGCGACTATCGCTTCTGGGACTATCTGAGCGACCCGGTTGCCATTCTCGCGTTGCGGCACGATGTCGGCGAAATACTGGAAGCCCTCGCAAGACGCGCTCCTGCCCAGGTGCGAACGCGCACGGCCAGTGAAAACTGATTCTTAAGAATACGGAAAAGGAGTCTTCAGGAATGACAATGTCCCATTCAATGCGGTGCCGGTGTCTCGCAGGCATGATCCTTTGGGGCGCGTGGACTCTGGTCGTCAGCGCGACCGCTGCCGGTCCGTTGCGTGTCCATCCTACGAATCGTCGCTACTTCACCGACGGGACGACCAACGCCGACGGTTCATTGAAAGCCGTCTATCTGGGCGGGCATCAGATCTTCGTGGACTTGCAGGACAATTCCTTCAACAAGGAATGGACCAAAGACATGAACCATCCCGAAGACCCCGCAGCGAAGGCCCGGGTGCTGGACTGGGATCGGTACGTGGATTTTGCAGCAAACCAGCGCTTCAACTACCTGCGAGGCTGGATCATTTGGTCCACCGGATCCGGAAAGGCCGCACCGCCGTATCGGGTCGCCCGCCCCATGCCCTTCCATCGCACCGGCCCCGGAACCGCGAGCGACGGGAGCCCCAAGTTCGACCTGCATCGCTTCGATGAGGCGTTCTTCCGGCGGGCGCACGACCGCGGCCGCGCCCTTCAGGAGCGGGGCGTTTATCTCTCCGTCATGCTCTTTGAACTCTACGGCTTCCTGGACGGCGAGGCGGTGGACGGCCAGCGGCTGTGGGACGGGAACGTGCTGAACGGCGTCAACAATACCAACGGCCTGGACGTGGACCGGAACCGAAACCGTCTGGGCGAAGAATTCTTTAGCCTGGAACACCCGGAGGTAGTGAAGATCCAGAAGGCTTACCTGGAGAAGATGGTGGATGCCCTGAAAGACCTGGACAATGTTCTTTGGGAGATCTGCAACGAAGCGCCGTCCGCCTCCATCGCCTGGCAATACGAAATGCTCCGACACCTGAAAGCGTACGAGGCGCGCAAGCCCAAGCAGCACCTCATCCTGTTGTCTCCGGGCGGATGGGTGCCGGGGGGTGGACCTGGACACCCGAAGAGAAGTTCGTCGAAAGCCCGTCGGATTGCATCGCGACGGCGAACGGCTGGATTGACAAGGAGTACCCCAAGGCTTACCGGATCAAGAAGCCCGTTTTCATGGACCTGGACCACGTCGCCCCGGGGAGCAGCGACCCGGCCCTCGTCTGGAAAGCCTTCACCCGGGGCTACCATTTCAGCCTGTACGATCACCCTTTCGAGCAACCTCAGAACGAGAGCCCAGCCTGGCAGGTGGCTCGCGCCAACCTCCGGCAGACGTGCCTCCTTGCAGGCCGGGTCCGCGACCTGGCTCGGATGAATCCCCGTGAGGATCTCGCTTCCACCGGGTTTTGCCTGGCAAGCGAAGGACAGGAATACATTGTCTATGCCCAAGAACAGGAGGGGATTCGCGTCCAGGGGCTACAAATCGGCCGGAAATACCGCTGCGAGTGGTTCAACACCGCGAAGGGGAGTATCCAGGAGACAGGCCAGGTCACCAGTGACTCGCCCTCGCTCTCGCTTCGGCCACCGTGCCGCGGAGCCGTCTTGTTCCTGACGCTCGACCATGAATGATCCCTTCTCGACGGATTACGACGAGGTCAACACCTACAAACGTCTGTTCGAACTGGCAACGGGAGGTGACTACCCATGGGAACCTGAGCGTTGAGTAAGCCCTCTTGGGCGGGCCTGTGGGCGACACTATTCCTCGCGGTTTGCCGAGGCTTGGCTGCCGGCGAGCCGTGGCGCGCCGTCGAACAACCGGAACTGAAGCAGGCACTGGAACAGGCGCCGGCCCTTCAGACTGAATCGCTGGGCGAGCCGGCGCGCGGGGTGAACCCCTGGGAGCACTGGGCGGTGCCGAACCCTGACGGCAAAACGTGGGACGAACTTCAGGTGTATTTTAAGGAGTACTACGAACCGACGTGGGTCTTTTCCCTCGTCCCTCGCCCCTCATTCCTCTTCCCTGTACTTGAGCGAGACCGAACATGACGACCGAGCACGTCCCGCAAGATGACCTTGCCGCCGTGAAGCGGTGCAAGGAATCGTACGACCGGATCCGGGCGGAATTGTCCAAAGTGATCATCGGCCAGGAGAAGGTGATCGAGCAGGTGCTGATCGCCATCTTCTCCCGCGGGCACGCCCTGCTGGAAGGCGTGCCGGGGCTGGCCAAGACGCTCTTGGTGAGTTCTCTGGCCGAAGCCACTCACCTGGCGTTCAAGCGGATCCAGTTCACGCCCGACCTCATGCCCAGCGACGTCACCGGCACGGAGATCATCCAGGAGGAGCTGCAGACGGGGCAGCGGGCGTACAAGTTCCTGCCGGGACCGATCTTCGCCAACATGATCCTGGCCGACGAGATCAACCGCACGCCGCCCAAGACCCAGGCCGCCATGCTGGAGGCGATGCAGGAGCGGCAGGTCTCCTCCGGGGGCAAGGTACATCGGCTCCCCGATCCGTTCTTCGTGCTGGCGACGCAGAATCCCCTGGAGCAGGAAGGGACCTACCCGCTCCCAGAGGCGCAGTTGGACCGGTTCCTGCTCTACGTCAAGGTGGACTATCCCAGCGCGGCCGAGGAATGGGAGATCGCCCGGCGGGTGACCACCGGGCAACTGGGCCAGATCGCGCCGCTGATGACCGGCGAGGACATCATCGAGTTTCAGCGGCTGGTCACGCGGGTTCCGGTGAGCGACCAGGTGTTGGGATATGCCTGGGCGCTGGTCCGGGCGTCGCGCCCCGGCACGGCCGAGGCCCTGGACTTCATCGACCGCTGGGTTGCCTGGGGGGCCGGGCCGCGGGGCGTGTTGACTTTGGTCACCTGCGCCAAGGCCCGCGCGATCCTGCACGGCCGCTACCACGCCACGGTGGGCGACGTGCAGGCGATTGTCGGCCCGGCGCTGCGGCACCGCATTGCCGGCAACTATGCCGCCCAGGCCAACAATCTTACCAGCGACCGGCTGATCGAGATGCTCCTGGAGGCCGTTCCGCCCGATCGCAAGTACGAGAAGCCGGCGGCAGTGGCGTGAAGAAAATGGCCAAGAGCGTCCTATCGCGGTACCTGGACCCGGCGGTGCTGGGCCGGGTGGCGAAGCAGCGGATCGAGCCGCGGGGGCTGGTGATCGGCAATCTGGCCGGGGCCCACAAGTCGCCGCTTTCGGGCTTCGCCGTCGAGTTTGCCGGGCACCGGGAGTACGTCTGGGGCGACGACCCTAAGCACATCGACTGGCGCGTTTACTTCAACCGGCAGCGGTACATGATCAAGCAGTACGCGATGGAGACGAATTTCGTCTGCCATCTGCTGCTGGACACCAGCGCCTCGATGCGCTACGGCGAGGGAGCCGGGCAAAAGCTCCGCTACGCCGCGCAAATGGCCGCCACCCTGGGCTACGCCATCCTGCGCCAGAGCGACAAGGTCTCCCTGGCCACGTTCGACGACCGGGTGCGGGGCTTCGTCCCTCCGAGCAGTTCCATGGCCCAGATCGTCCGCATCACGGAGCACCTCGACCAGACCGAGCCGTTCCATAAGACGAACATGGCCGATTGCCTCAGCGAGCTGGCCGGCATGGTCAAGTTCGTGGGACTGGAGCTGCCCGAGGGTCTGCTCACCCGTCCCGACGAGCTGCGGCGCGAGTACCTCGCCGCTTTGGCCCGGTTTAACGACGAGTTCGAGGCGATCTGCCATCGCAACCGGATCGAACGGGTGCTGGTGGACACCGCTCGCGACATGGGCGAAGTGCTCGCCGACTACCTGAACCAGAGAAGCCGCCTCCACCGCGGCCGCTGAGCGCCCGGATCGGATTTCATGATCACGGGAGGGCGAGGCCGGAAGATCACCGCCCCGGGCCTCTGAAGCCGTAAGCGCCCCATTCCAGCACCAAGAGCAGGACGCCGAACACAATCGCCCCCAACGAGACCGCCAGCATCACGTTGTAGGGGCTGGCGTGCTGGAGCTTGTCCAGCCAGGAGCCGACCGCGGCCCCCTCCACCTCGGCAGCGGGCTCCCTGGGAGCCCGTTCCTTCTTGTCCTTCTTGCGTTTTTCCTTCTTCCGCTTCTTCTTGTCCGCCTTGGGCTCCTCCTCCGCCTCGGGCAAGGTCGCCGAAGAGGCGGCCGTCTCGGCCGGGGCCTCGCCGGCCAACGGGCTCGGAGTCGGCTGGTCGTCGAAGGCCATCATGTCGAACAGCCCTTCGTCGGCCGGCTTCAGTGGATCAGGACTCTGCTTGGCACCGTCGCCTTTGGACACGGCTCTTTCTCCCGGAGTGGCGTCTATCCCAAGTTACACGGTTCTCGTCAATCTGCGCAGCCGGCGAAGACTTCCGAAGTCTCTGGGACTTCGGAAGTCTGTAGAATCTGTGCGGTTGCGGCTCGGCCGCCACGGCCTCTCGGCACTCTCAATTATAGTTGCCCCGGGGGCCGTTTGTCACGGGAATTCCACTCGACCGGGGGGAAGTCATGGGGCAGCGACCGGCCGGTCGTCGCAGGACGGGAATCTCCCGCTTTTCATCTCCCCGCCTCCCAGATTACGGCCAGGGGTCGCCGGTCCAGGGGAGGTCAGGGCCTATTCCAGCGGCGTGCGGATGGTCCGAATGTTCGTGCCGCCTTGTGAGCCGTCGGCCGCAGCCAAATAGAATCGCCTATCGCTCGGTCAAGGGCACAGACTCGTTACAGGTCGATCCACGGGCCGTTGACCGCCAGGACATAGTCCAGCGGCAATATGAC
>CAYGZA010000350.1:0-6438 GCA_964354135.1 uncultured Planctomycetaceae bacterium | reverse complement strand
ACAGGGCTCGAACCTGTAACCTTCGGTTCCGTAGACCGATGCTCTATCCAATTGAGCTAGGGGTGCAAAACGTTGATGTCATTGGTTTCGTCGACATCCACCTGGAACCGCGCAGGATGCGAATGAGACCCATTGCGACACCCGAACCCGTCCCATGGGTGATATTCACCGCTACGTACCCGCGGTCCCTCTGGACGAACTTACCTGCCAATGACCAAGAGTACCAGAAAACCGTCTCCAGACAAGCCCTCGAAGCCCTACCCTCGACCGGGGGTTCTTGGCGCCGGTGGCCCGGCCAAATCCGCAATCTCGAGCGCCGGCCGGAAGAAAAGCGTTGAGACTGGCGACTTGACAGGCCCGCTCCGTCGGACGATGATCGACGATGGCCCCTCCGAAATAGGGGGCGGATCGCCGTACCTCGGTGACGGACCACGCGGGGGTTCACACGATACCTGAATCCGTGGGAAGGGACGGCGTTCGTCCGGCCGTTTCTCCGATTCCTTTTCAGTTTCCGCTCGCGGCGGCGTCTAACAGGACAAGCGCGGCCCGAGAGGTCACCCGGCGCTCTAGAGGCGGCTTTCCATGGCACTCTCAGGCGACCGAGACCTGCTCGACCGGCTGGTGCTGGAGCATTTGCCCGGTGCGCTTCGGTTCGCCGTGCGCCTGACGGGACGGGTGGACTTGGCCGAGGAGATCGTGCAGGAGGCGCTTTGCCGAGCGGCCCGGGGGATCCACACGTTCCGCGGCCAGTCGCAGTTCGGCACGTGGCTGTTCGCGATTATCGTCCGCGCGTTTCGCGACCACACGGCCGCAGTCAGGCGCCGCGGCGCGGTGGCCGTGGTAAGTCCAGACTTGGCCGATCCCCGAGCCGAAGACCCGGCCGCGGCCGTGCTGGAGGGCGAGTTAAGCGAGTTGGTTGCCCAGCGGATCTCGGCGCTTCCGCCGCGGCAGAGGGAGGTGCTGGTGCTGGTGACCTGCGAGCAGTTGTCGCCGCGCGAGGTGGCGGAAGTGCTCGGCATCAGCGAGTCCAGCGTACACGCAAACCTGCACCACGCCCGGACCCGGTTGCGTGCCGAGTTGGCCCCGTATCTTGTCGAGAAATGAGATGAGCTGGAACCCGGAACAAGGCGACCCGGGGCGCGACCCGCTCGACCGGCTGCTGTCCGGAGCCCGTTGGCCGGAGCCCCCGGCGGAGGCCGTGGAACGGCTGCGGCGCGAGTGGTCGTCGCAGAGCGCGCAGGCATCGCAGCGGCGGAGGTGGGTCGCGCCGGCGGCAGCAGTCCTGGCCGTTGCGGCCGTGGTCCTTTTGGCCGTTGGGCTGGCAATCTGGGGCCGCAGCCACCGCGAGGCGGAGAAGCGGCCCGGTCCGCCTGAGCTGGCCCTCCAGCAGGCGCCGCGGTCCGGTCCCGCGGTGCGGCCCTTGCCGGGGCCCGCACCCGCGCTGGCTCAAGACCCCGATACGGTCGCCGCCGACGCGTTCGCCCCCCGCCCGCCCACGGCCCGCGAGCGGGTTTTGTTGGCCGCTATCATCCGGCAGCAAGAAGGGCACCGCCCGCGGAGACCGGTGCGAGAGGAGCCGCCTCGCCCGCCGTCGCGGCCTGCTGAGGATCGTGGCAGCCATGCCGATGCCGTGCGGGCCCTGGCACGGCGGTCCGACAGCGGAGCCATCGCGAAGTTGGCCCGCCAGGAGCAGGAGCCCCAGTTGCAGCGGGAACTGTTGGCGATGCTCCTGGAGCGCGACGACCCGGAATCACTGCGGACCTTCCTCGAGCGGGTCCAGGATCCGAAGACGTCAGCCGCGGCGATGGAGTCGGTCAAGCGCGCGGCCTACGTCCCGGTGGAGACGCTCTTCAGGCTCCTGCACGCGCCGGGGCGCGACGAGCGAATGGCGGCCGCCCGGGTCCTGGGGGGCTTGAACGAGCCGGAGGTCTCTCGGCGTCTGATCGAGATGGTCCTCCGCGGCGCGTATCGCCAGGAAGCGCTCGTCGCGCTCTTGTCGAGCTCTGAGGATTCGGCAAGACGGTTCCTGGAAAATGCGGAGCGCGAAGTGTCCCTTGCCGCAACGTTGTGGAATGCGAAACGTCAGTTCCAAAACTCGTCCCAGTGGAGGTCTTGATCATGCGGTGCCAAGTTCAATCCGTGGGTCGTCTTGCGGGCCCGAGCGCGCCCTGGGTCTGGGGAGCCCTGGGGTTGTGGATCTCGCTGGCAGTGATCGCGTCGGCCCAGCAGCCGGGTCCGGCCCCGTCGGCCGAGATCAAACCGGCGGCCCAACAGAAACCGGCGCAGAAGGCCGCCCCAGAAGAGGGAGACCGGGAAGAACCGCTCATCGTTCTCGTCTACAATGTGACTGACCTGGTCTTGGTGATACCTTCGTACCACTTCCGCGGCACGCAGGTTCCCGGGGTGAGCATCGGCGGATACCCCTATTACGGACAATACGGATACGGGATCGGTCCGGCGGGTGGCGGCATGGGAGGCGGGAGTGGCAGCGGAGGCATGGGCGGCAGCGGCAGCGGGGGAGGTATGGGCGGCGGCGGGGGGGGAGGCATGGGCGGCATGGGCGGCGGGATGTTCAATACTCAGGAGAACCCGGGCCAGGCCGATCCGTTGCCCCCGCGCGCCGGTGTCAAGCCGCCACAACGCCCCCCAATCGAACGCAGCCGCGCGGGCACGCCGGCCACGCACCTTGTGCCGCAATCCGTGGGTGCGGGATTCGACTTCGATACCCTGATCGATGCCATCCAGTCAACCATTGAGCCGGAGAGCTGGGAAAACACGGGTGGACGCGGCAGCATCGCCCCGCTCGGCGGGATGTTGGTGATCAGCCAGACCGCGGCGATTCACAAGAAGATCGAGACCCTGCTTCGCGATCTGCGCGAGGCCAGCGATGGCCAGCAGACGGTCACCGTTCGTGCCACGTGGCTCTTTCTTGATACGAAACAGGTCAACCAGCTCACGCGCGGGCAGACGAAGGGCGGCATCGACCGGGCCGCGCTCGACGACCTGGCCGCGAAGGTCAAGGGGTATCAGGGACAGATCTCCTGTTTCGACGGCCAGACGGTCCACGTCGTCTCGGGGCGGTGCCGGTCCGTGGTCCTAAGCGCGATCCCGGTGGTGGGCAGCGAGCCGGGCTACCAGCCCATCGTCAGCACCCCGCAGATCGGCGTCCTGCTGCAGGTCACTCCGCAGCTCCTGCCCAAGGCCCGGGCCGCCGTGCTCGACGTTCAGAGCTTCGTCACCCGGACCGACGAGGCCCCGGCGCCGTTCCCCTTCCTCTCCAGCCAGACCATGGGCGGCAAGACCGAGGAGGGCAAGCCGGCCCCGGCCCGGCAGCAGACGCTGAGCCTGGATCGCGTCAACCTCGTGGCGCAGCAGTTGGCCACGACGTTGCGCGTTCCATTGGGTTCACCCGTGCTGGTCGGAGGTCTGACCCTGGAGCCGGGCGCCGCCGCGCAAGAGGGCGCCGGCGGCCCGCAGTTGTACCTCTTCGTCGAGGTCACGGCGAAGTAGGGGGAGCGAAGGGCATCGGTTGTTGCTCATCGGCGAGCGACAACACGTCTTGTCGCTCATGAAACGCGTTTTGTGACCGACAAACTCGGTTGTCGCTCATCGGTGACCATCAAAAAACGGATCGACCCTCCGCAATGTTCAGTAGTTCGGGGAAAGCGAAAACCGCTGGCCTTTGCCCGCTAGCCTCCCGTTCTGGAGAACTGCAAGTCCTTTTCTTTCCTAGAGATGCGAGAGATCGGATTCGAACCGATACCCCTTTCGGGACTGGATCCTAAGTCCAGCGCGTCTGCCAATTCCGCCACTCTCGCGGGCTCGCAGCC
This sequence comes from uncultured Planctomycetaceae bacterium, assembly GCA_964354135.1. Lineage (GTDB taxonomy): Bacteria > Planctomycetota > Planctomycetia > Pirellulales > Thermoguttaceae > CAYGZA01. Next base: position 2,608 of record CAYGZA010000350.1, on the reverse strand, counting down.
CAACGGCCCATAGCGCGCCTAAGCGGGGCCGGCACCGGCAGTCCCAATGGGCCGCAAGCCAAGGTTCCTCTGCTGCCGGGGGATTCTAGCAGAGGCACAGGGCAGCGCACACCTGCCCCTCCATGAAAGTGTACTGCAATCCGATGCCGGGTGCGATCAGTGCGTTCCGTTCTGCAGGCCGGCACGGTGGGGTGCCCGGCGGCGTCCCCTCTTCGGAGCGGTAGCGTTGTAGATGGCCGGTGTCGCAGACTCGTTTGTGCCGCGTGCCTGAGGGCTGAGAGCCTGTGAAGGAATCCCAAAGTCAGTCCAGAAGCATTCAAGGTGGCTGGACAAGGTGTGGCGATCGCGCTAGAAGTACGGGATGAACAGAACGAATTCCAGCCGGCCGCTCCATACGCCCTCTCGCTGTCAACGAACCCCCACGAAAGTGTTTACTTCACGCGCTCTGGCTGCTGAAAGCCGACTGCTGAAAGCTGATAGCCGATCGCTCAAGGCATCCTCTTGAAAGGACTTCCCATGACGCCGCGCGAACGTGTCTTGACCGCGTTTGAGCACCGGGAGCCGGATCGGGTGCCCGCCTGGTGCGGCGCGTCCACCGAGTTCTGGGCCAACGCCAAACGGACGTTGGGCTTGGACGACGAGGGCCTGCGGGTGCGGCTCGGAGACGATTTCCGCCGGGTGTTCGCCCGCTACGCGGGGCCGGAAGTGCCGCTTTCGCCGGGAGCGACCTCGCGGACGGTCTTCGGCATTGAGCGGATGGGGATCGGCTATGGCCAGCCCACGTCCCATCCCTTGGCCGACGCCGCGCCGGCCCGGATACACGGCTACCCGTGGCCTGATCCCGCGTGGATGGACGTTTCCCACATCCGCGGCGAGGCGGCCTCCTGGGGCGGGAAATATGCCGTCCTCGGCGGCGACTGGTCGCCTTTCTGGCACGACCTGATCGACCTGGTGGGCATGGAGACGATGTACCTGAGGATGTACGACGATCCGCCGTGGATCGACGCGATCGTCCGGCACCTGGTCGATTACTACGCCGCCGTGAGCCGGCGGGTCTTCGACGCCGCCGCGGACGCGATCGACGTCTTCTTCATCGGCAACGATTTCGGCAGCCAGCGCGGGCCGCTCTTGAGCGAGGCGATGTTCCGCCGCTTCATGCTCCCGCAACTGGCGCGGCTGGTGGACCTCGGGCACCGGTACGGTCTGAAGGTCATGCTCCACTGCTGCGGCGGCTTCTACGGGCTGATCCCGGCGATGATCGAGATCGGGCTGGATGGCCTGCACGCGATCCAGCCCTCGTGTGCGGGCATGGACCTGCGGCGGCTGAAGGCGGAGTTCGGCGGCAAGATCCTATTGAACGGGGCGATCGACTCCCACCACGTCCTTATCAAGGGAACGCCCGAGCGGGTCCGGGAGAAGACCCGGGAGGTGCTCCGGATCATGAAGCCGGGCGGGGGCTACGTGGCCGGGGCCAGCCACGACTGGATCCTCGAGGAGACGCCGCTTGAGAACGTCCTGGCGATGTTCGACGCGATCGGGGAGTTCGGCGGGTACGGCTGAACGACGTTGCGTGATTCCGGGAGGGCGAGGCTCCTGCCGAGCCGGGCAGAAAACGCGAGCTTGGCGGCCAGAAGTGCGGCTCGGCAGGAGCCTCGCCCTCCCGTGATCGGGAAACCCTGTTTTGGCTGAAAGCGGTGAGAGGCGAGGGGCGCCGGGCTAACCCGCGGCGGCATACTTGGCGCCGCGGCCGACGACGTCCACGAGCTCCTCGAAGCGGGCGATGAAGACGTCGGCCACGGCGTCGGGGCCGAAGTTGAAGGCGATGGTCATCATGCCCACTCGGGCGGCGCCTGCCAGCTCCGCGGCGTCGTGCCCCACGAAGGCGACCTGCTCGGGGGGGAGCTTCATGGCGCCCAGGGCGGCCCGGTAGCACGGCGCATCGGGCTTGGTCCGTCCCAGGTCGACCGAGGAGAGCACCGCCGAGAAGACGTTGCCCAGGCCGAATCGTTCCAGTTGTTCCGCCAAGACCGCAGAGCGGTGCTCCGAATTGGCGAGCACAGCCAGGGCAAGCCCGGCCGCACGGAGCCGGGCCAACGTGCCCCTTACGCCGGGGAGCGGCCGGGCCGACTCGTCCAGCATCCGCCGCCGCGCCTGGCACGCCGCTTCGAGCTCGTCGACCTGGGCGGGCAAGAGGCCCATCGAGAGCAGGAACGCCCGCATCGCCTCGCAGAACTCGCGGCGGCCGCGGTACACGTCGTCGAGATAATCCCGCTCCCACGCCTCGAAGAAACCGCGGTAGTCGGTCCGGACGCCGAGGCGGCGGACCAATTGCAGCAGCCATCGCCGCCAGAGGGTCGCGTCGTAAAGGACGTTGCCCATGGCGAAGAGCAGGCCGCCGGCGGGCCGGGGAAGGCTGCCCGCGGGGCAAGGGAACTTCAAGCCCATGGTGGTTCGAATCCTTCCGAAACTCCGCCGTCCGCTGCGCGGCGACGCCGGCCGGGCACCGCGTCAGGTGCTACGCCTTGGCGTGGGCGCGGTTCAGCACCGCCATGCGCTTCCGCAGGGCGGGCTGGTGGTCCAGCAGCGCGGCAATCCGTTGCCAATCCAT
>CAYGZA010000349.1:0-6440 GCA_964354135.1 uncultured Planctomycetaceae bacterium | reverse complement strand
GATCGACTACGCCCTGACGTTCTACGGCACCTGGACCGGCGATCCCTGGCCGTAGAAGCGATAGGGGTCGGGAGTCGTTTTCTTCCAGAAGGAGGATGGGGCGACCTCCTTGTCGATGAAAACGACTCCCGACCCCTTTTCGTCCTCCTGAGTGCATTTCAAAGCGGGATGAGTCTGGGGGCCCGAACCCTCTGGCCGACCACCCGGCCGCAGCGGCGGATGAGGTCCTGGAAGGTGCCGCGGAGGAACTCGTACACCGATTCCGGTGGATCGAGCGACAACCATTGGTCTACCAATCGCGCGGCCTGGGCATCGTAGCGCCTCTGAGAGCCGCTGTGAGCGTAACAGCGGCCGCGGAATCGTCGCAGGTCGCCGTCGAAACGCGGACCGATGTGCCAGAGCTCGTGGGTTACGGTGGTGAGCTTGTCGCGGAAGGGGAGGTCCAGGAACCGCGGCAGGTAGAAGTTGAGGACGTAGAGCATCTCGCGTCCGAAGGAATCCAGGAGCCGCTGGATGCGCCACTTCCGGCCGCGGCGGACCGTCTCCGCCCGCCCGCCGGCAAAACGCATCGGGGTCAGCGAGGCGTACAACCCACCTGCGGCGGTCTTGCGGGTCTGGCTGAAACCCACCGCCACGCGGCAGAGGTCGATGTGCCTCAACTCGGGCAGCCGTCGCACCATGTCGTCGCAGAGGCAGCGTGCGTGCGCGGTGAAATCAAAACCCTGCAACATGGGTCGGCGGGACGTGTGCGGAAAGGAGAAGCGGGAAAAGGAGAAGAACCCCTCCTCGCTGCCAAGCTCTGCTTCGGAACCTCCGTCTCGGAAGGTCGGGCTCGAGACGCGCGAAGCCGAGTTGGGTTCCCAAGCCAGGGCTTGGGAGCCGGATCCCTCGTAGATCGATTCCTACGGGCTGCCTCACACCTGCGGGGCACTCTTGTGCTATGAGGAGGCGGGTTCGCCGGCCGGTGCTTCCGATTCGGACGCCGGCGGCGAGGCGGCTTCGTCGGATGCGGCTTCCTCGGCAGCGGTCTCGACCTCGGGCTCGATCGTCGGCCTGGGGGCCTTCTTGCGGTGGCGGTCGCGGATACCGACGAATTCGAGGATTGCCCGCGGGGCCGCGTCGCCAAGCCGCGGCGTGGCGAGATGGAGCACGCGGGTATAGCCCCCCGGCCGGTCGGCAAAGCGTGGGGCCAGGTCCTCGAAGACGATGCGCATGGCCTGCTTGTCGCCCAAGAGCCGCAACACCTGGCGCCTCGCGGCCACCACGGGCGCCACGGCCTGATTCCACGCCTGCCATTGCGGGCCCTTGCGCCAGGCCCACCATTTCTCGCTGTGGCGGGGGGCGGTGGTGTTGAGCTGCTCGGCGGCTCGTTGGTGCACCAGGACCCGGCGGGCGATGGTCACGCACCGCTCCACCAGCGGGCGAACCTCCTTGGCCTTCGGCAGGGTCGTGACGATCCGGCCCTTGACTTTGGGCTTGTTTTTCTCGCCTTCCGCGTCCCGCTCGGTGAGGATCAGCGCGCTGGCGAGATTTCTCAGCAGCGCCCGCTGATGGCTGGGATTCCGCCCGAGCTTGCGGCCTCGTCTTCGGTGTCGCATGGTCTTCGTATTCCGTCGCGGGAAAGGTAGTTTTGACGTTCTGGCTTGTACACGCCGGGGGAATCCGGCCGCCGAGCCCCCGGACTAAACGGCCGGCCAACAACAACTTCGCGTTTTCACCGCCGCATACCCTTACCCCCGGCCTCTCTCCCGCGGACGGGAGAGGGGAGTCATCGCTGAACGGCCGCTATGCCGGGGTGGGCGGCGCCGGCGGGAGCCGCATCCCCAGCCGCAGCCCGAGGTCGGACAACTTCTCGCGGACCTCGTTCAGGGTCGTTTCGCCGAAATTCCGCACGTCCAGCAACTGGTCCTCGCTGCGCGCGACCAGGTCGCGGATCGTGTGGATGTTCTCCGTTTCCAGGCAGTTGGTGGCCCGGACCGAGAGGTTCAGCTCGGCCAGGCTCATGGAAAGCTTGGTTTCGATGGCCGGATCGAACCCGGCGACGGCGGGCCTCGCCTCGGCGTTCACCCGCTGCCCCAGCTCGCTGAACTGGACGAAGGGGTTCAGGTGCTTCCTGAGGATCTTGGCCGCCTCGGTGAGGGCCATTTCCGGCGAGAGCGATCCGTCGGTCCAGATCTCCATCGTGAGCTTGTCGTAGTTGGTCTTCTGGCCGACGCGGGTCTCCTCGACCTCGTAGCGGACGCGAGTCACGGGGCTGAAGGCCGCATCCACCGGGATGACGCCGATCTCCTGCACCTGGGGGCTGTGCTCGGTGGCCGGAACGTATCCCCGCCCGTTCTCCACGACCATCTCCATGACGAAGGGCACGTCGTCGGTCAAGGTGGCGATCACGTGGTCCTTGGCGATCACGTCGACCTGGTCGTCGGCGCGGATGTCGGCACCCGTGACCACGCCGCGGGCGCTCTTGTCGATCCGCAGCACGCGGGGCTGCTGGCTGTAGCTCCTGACGACCAGCGACTTGACGTTCAGGGAGATGTCGGTGACGTCCTCCACGACGCCGGGTAGCGTGGTGAACTCGTGCTGGGCCCCGTGGAGCTTCAGCCGCGTGACCGCGCTCCCCTCGAGGCTCGACAAGAGGATGCGGCGAAGGCTGTTGCCGATGGTCGTGCCGAAGCCGCGCTCGAACGGCTCGGCGACGAACTTGCCATACGTCGCCGTCAGCGACGCCCGGTCGCAGGTGACCTGACTGGGAAGTTCCAGCCCGCGCCATCGAATACGCATGGGAAGCCTCCGAGGTAAGGAACTACTTGGAGCAGAGCTCGAGGATCAACTGGACCTGAACGGGGATGGACAAGTCGTCCATGCCGGGGTTCCGCAGGACGTGGCCCTCCGGCGGCGGGCCGGCGACCAGGGCGAGGAAGTCCGGAACCGTATGCTTGTTCTCCGCCAGATTGGCCTGAACCAGATCCAGGCTCTTAGGGCGGTTCTTCACGCCGATCACCTCGCCCGGCCGAACCAGGTAGCTGGGGATGTCCACCCTTCGCCCGTTGACGGTAATGTGCCCGTGGCGGATCAACTGCCGCGCTTGCGGCCTGGAGGGCGCGAACCCGAGGCGGTGGACGACGTTGTCCAGGCGGATCTCGAGGAGCGTCATCAAGGCCTCGCCGGTGTTCCCCTTGCCGCGCTCCGCGCGGTGGAAGTACTGGCGGAACTGCCGCTCCAGGACGCCGTAAAAGCGCTTGACCTTCTGCTTCTCCCGCAGGTGAACGCCGTAGTCGGTGAGCTTGCCGCGGCGGAAGGTGTGCATTCCCGGCGCGCTTTGCCGGCGCTGCACGGCGCACTTGTCGGTGTCGCATCGGGCGCCTTTGAGGAACAGTTTCACCCCTTCGCGGCGGCACAGCCGACAAACGGGTCCAGTATTCCGAGCCATGCTTGGTTCCACTCCACGTCGCGGTTGGTGTTTTCAGTGAGCGGCGATGCGGTGGCCGGCCATCAGACGCGGCGCCGCTTCTTGGGACGGCAGCCGTTGTGAGGCAGGGGCGTGACGTCTTCGATGGACTTGATCGTCAGGCCGGCCGACTGAAGCGCCGTAATCGCGCTTTCGCGGCCGCTGCCCGGCCCCTTCACTTTCACTTCCACTTCCTTCACGCCGAACTTGATTGCCTTCTCGGCGGCCTGCTGGGCGGCCATCTGGCCGGCAAACGGCGTGCTCTTCCGGCTCCCCTTGAACCCGCTCGTCCCCGAGCTGGCCCAGCAGAGCGTGTCCCCCTTGGTATCCGTAATCGTGACCGTCGTGTTGTTGAACGTCGCCTTGATGTAGGCAATGCCCACCGTCACGTTGCGTCGTGTCTTGCGTCGGGTTGATTTGGCCACCGCTGATCGTGCTCCCTGATTCGTGCCTCTCGGCCGCTTGCGGGCCCCTTACTTCCACCCTCTCCCAAACAGGGCGAGAATCCTGCGATGAGTTACCGCAGGTCCTTGACGCCCTTCTTCCCGGCAACCGTCTTCTTGGGCCCCTTACGGGTCCGCGCGTTGGTGCGGGTCCGCTGGCCGCGGACGGGAAGCCCGCGGCGATGCCGGATCCCCCGGTAACATCCGATGTCGCGCAAGCGGGCGATGTTCTGGGCCACCTGGCGCCGCAACTGCCCCTCCACGACGTAATCCTTGTCCAACAGCGCCGCCATCCGGGCCAGCTCGTCCTCGCGGAGGTCCTTGGCCCGGCCGAGCGGATTGACTCCCGCCTTGAAGCACAAGTCCCGCGCGATCTTCGGCCCGACCCCATAAAGGTATCGGAGCGAAATCACGGTCGGCTTATTGCCTGGAATATCAACCCCCAAGAGACGCGGCATATCCTCACTCCCTCCACAGACGCGGGACGACTACCCCTGTCGTTGCTTGTGTCGCGGGTTGCTGCACACCACGTAGACGACGCCGCGGCGGCGAACGATCTTGCAGTGCTCACAGATGCGCTTCACGCTGGCGCGTACTTTCATGGCTACCCACGCTGTAAACTACCGGCTAATTGGACAAAGTTCTACAGTATAAGGCCCGCTGCCTAAGTCACTCAAGACCCGGGCGGGCAAATTCTCTTCTTCCGACGCGACTGGCACGCGATTGTTGACTGGTCGGCGCGGAGGATCGAAGCCAACAAGACCGTGGGGACTCACGATGACAAGCGCGCCTTGCCCCCTAATTTCCCCAAATCTCCCATTCTAACTTGTGATTCCCTTCCCAGAGGCATGCCTTGATTCGGCGCAGCGGTCAGAACGTAGGGCCCGCTCTCGGTGACGGCGACCGCGTGCTCAAAATGGGCACTCGGCTTACGATCGGCGGTCACCTGAGTCCAATGGTCGGGTCGGGTGCGGACCCGCTTGGTACCCATATTGACCATCGGCTCGATGGCGATCACCAGGCCCGGAAGCAGGGAGAAGTCACCCCCTCGACGGAGCTGGTTGCTGACGAAATTCGGCACCTGGGGGTCCTCGTGCATTTCCCGGCCGATCCCATGTCCCACGAAGGACTCGACGAGCGAGAAGCCATGATCCCGCACGTAGGTTTCCATCTCCGAAGCGACTTCGCTCCAGTACGTCCGCTTCCCCATCAACTCGATGGCAAGATCCAAGCAGCCCTGAGTCACATCCAAGAGGCGCCGCACCTTGGGGTCGATCTTCCCCACGGGGTACGTTGCCGCCGCGTCCCCGCACCAGCCATTCAGCTTGCAGCCCGTGTCGACACTGACGATGTCGCCCTCGATCAGCTTGCGCGGTCCCGGAATGCCGTGGACCACCTCCTCGTTGATGGAGATGCAGGTCGACGCCGGGAAAGGGACACGGCCGGCAACCCCTTTGAACAGCGGGATCACGCGGTGCTCCTGGAAGAAACGGTCCACGACGGCGTCGATTTCGCCCGTGGTTACCCCCGGGCGGACCATTCGTTCCACCAGTTGCAGCGACTCCCAGACCAAGAGCCCCGCGTTGCGCATCATCTGGAGTTCGCGGGGCGACTTGTATTCGATCCGCATGAGCGGGGGCTCCTCAACCGGGAAGGCTGTCCAAGAGCGCCTTGACCCGGGAGAAGATCTCGTCGATGGTCCCCAGACCGCCGATCTTCTTGAGCAGACCGCGTCTGGCGTAGTAATCCAAAAGCGGCGCCGTCTGCTGCCGGTAGGCGACGAGGCGCTGGCGAATGACCTCCGGCTTGTCGTCCGCGCGGCCGCGTCCGGCCAGCCGCCGGAAGAGTTCCTCTTCCGGGACGTCCAGTTCCAGCACGCCGTCCAAGGGCGTCCCTTTCCGGGAGAGCATCGCGTCCAGGGCTTCCGCCTGGGCAGTGGTCCGCGGGAAACCGTCCAGCAGGTAGCCGGCGCGGCAATCCGGTTCTTCCATGCGTTGGGCGATGATTGCGAGGATGATCTCGTCGGGGACCAACTGGCCTTGGGACATGTATTGGTCGGCCTTGAGCCCGACCTGGGTCCGGGCGTCGCGGGCGGCGCGGAGCATGTCGCCGGTCGACAGGTGGGCGAGCCGGTAGGTGGCCACGATCCGCTCGGCCTGCGTCCCTTTGCCGGCCCCGGGGGGGCCGATGAAGACGATCCTCATGTTGCGCGTCCTCGGTTGCCGTCGTTTGCCCGCCGGGCTGCGCTACTTCTCCAACAGCCCGCGGTAGTTGCGCATCACCAGATGGCTGTCGATCTTCTGCACCAGGTCGAAGGCCACGCTCACGGCGATCAACAGCCCGGTGCCGCCGAAGAAGCTGGCCACCGAGTAGTTGACGCCGATCGAGGTGGAGACGATCGTGGGCGTAATCGCGACGAGGGCCAGGAACCCGGCTCCCACGTAAGTGATCCGGATCATGACCTTCTCCAGGTAGTCGGCGGTGCGGCGGCCGGGGCGGTAGCCGGGGATGAAGGTCCCGTAGTTCTTCAGGTTGTCGGCCATGTCCTT
>CAYGZA010000348.1:0-6470 GCA_964354135.1 uncultured Planctomycetaceae bacterium | reverse complement strand
TCAGGGCGTTGCCGGCGACATCCGAGATCCCCGACCCGGCCGCCGTGAGCGTCAGGACGTAGGTGGTGGTAGTTGCTCCCACCAACGTGCCCGTCAAGCCGCTCAGGTTGCCCAACGTCCAGGTGATGTTGTCCGCCGTCGTGAGGGTCTGGCTGGCGGTGAGCAGGTTCGCACCCGCGTTCCGGGTAAGCCTCAGATCGCCGAGGTCGAATCCGTAGACCGGCTCGGTGAAGACGATCGAGATGCTGCTGACGGAAGTTGTCCGCGGATCGGGCGTCACGTTGACGACGTCGGCCGTGGGTGGGGTGGCGTCGCGGTTGCCGAAGTTGAGATCGGTGAGCAGGTCGCCGTAATCGACTCGCACGACGTAGCCGCCGTCATCCAGGATGGCTCTCGTGTCCTCCCAACCGTACAGGGCGGCGACCTCGCTGCTGGCCAGAGCGCGATCGTAGATGCGGATGTCGTCGACGTCACCATCGAAGGTGTGATTCAAGTCCGGGGAAGGCCATGTCCCGATCACCAGAGGCCCGGGTTGGGTCGCCAGGGCGATGTTCGCCGAGGCCTTACTCTGGCCGTCGACGTAGATCGTTACCGAGGTGCCGTGGTACGTCAGCGTCAGAAGATGCCAGTTGCAGTCGGCGACGACCCCGGACGAGAAATCGCTCCCCCCATACACGAAGGCCCACCACTGGTTGCCCTGATACATGTCCACGCCGAACGCCTGTTTCGGTGCCGTTTTCCCCCAATTCACGATGCACTCGGCGTTGCCGTTCCGCTGCCCGTCGGCCGACCGAACCCAAGCCGAAAGCGTACGGGGCGCGGCATTCAGGGGCAGAGCGGGCAGATCTGCCGTCATCCAGTGGGCGCCGTCGAAGGAGTACGCTTTGTCGGCGAGGTCGAACCGGTCGCCGGTCCGGGTTGCACCGTTGTTCGTTGCCGCCACGCCGCTGATGGAGTCAACCGTGTCGCCGCTAAACTTGAAATACGTCACCGTCGACTGGTCCACGAGATACGTTTGCGGGAGCACCTGTCGCCAACCGTTGGGCACGATCTCGCGAAGAATGTACGTCCCCGGCTCCAGGCTGTCGAAGCGGTACCGGCCGGTCTCGTCGAGATCAGGCGTTGTCGGGTCATCGGGCTCCGTCGCGGTCCAACGCTCGCCTTCCCCGGCGTCCCATTGGCCGTCGGCGTCGGAGTCCGTCCAATCGAGTCGGCCGTTGTTGTTGGCGTCGATGTACACGGTGACGCCAGGTATGCCGGGCTCAAGCCACAGCCCGTCGGCGCTTCCGGGCACATTCAAGCCACCTCCGCCCGACCCCGAGCCCTGGAACACGAAGCGAGCGAGCAGCTCCGCGGGGTTGGTGAACAGGGTCGCCTCGGGGTCGATAGTCTTGAGGGTGTAGAGCGTTGCCTGCTGCCCGGCGCCAAAGGCGCTGAGGTTGACTTGCATGTTGCGGAGATTGGCCACTTGCCCCGCATAGTTGTTGGGGTTATTAGGCTCGCCGTCCGAGACGAACAGCATGTTGGCGCTGCCGTCCGCTGTGCCCACGGCCTGAATCGTGTCGGCCACCTTCTGGAGCGCGGCGGCATAGTCCGTGCGCAGCTCGTCGCCGAAAGTCCATCGGTTGATCGACCGCAGCACCTGCTCGACGTCCGGGATGCCATCATGATCCGCGTCGGCCGCAGGCGAGGTCGTCAATTGGAGGCCGGGGGTCGCAGGGTCCATGTCGAGCTGATAACCCACGTTGGTGAAAGCGACGATCGAGACCAAAACCCTGTCGCCCAGCCCCTGGTCGATCAGGGCCTGGTTGACGGCGATCAGGCCGGCCAATTCGCCGTCGAGGATGTCGTTTACCCAGCCGTCGCCGTTGATGTCGCCCGGAGGATCGCCCACAAACGGGTTCTTCGTGCTGTCCGACACGTCCACAGTGAGAACCAGGTGGTCGCCGCGCAGGCGGTTGCGGTCGCGCTGACTGTTGGCGTTCAGGTCGTTGAATTTCCAGCCGACAATGCACGGGGGCAGCGGGGCGTTGAAGAAAAACAGCCCCTCGATCACGGCCAACGGGTTGACGGTTATCGTGTAACCACTGGCCGGAGTAGACGTATACCCCGAAGGGCAAACCTCGCGGACGACGTAAGTTCCGGGCACCACGTTGTCGATCTTCCACTGCCCGGTCTCGTCGACGCCGGGCGTTGCCGGATCGTCCTGCTGGGTGAAGGCATACGGCTCGGTCGAGTTCCATGTGTGGTTGCCATTCACGTCGAGATAGATGCGGACCCCTGCCATGCCCGGTTCGTTGGTTTCGTGCTGACCATTGCCGTTCAGGTCCAGCCATTTGAAGCCCGCAATGCACCCCCGCAGGTCCTGGTTGACGAATGAGAGGTTATCCACGGTCTGACCAGGGTCCATCTGAACCTCGATCCCCTGGCCGAAAGGCGGCACCACCTGGCTGAATCCCGCCGGGACTACTTCCCGCACCAAGTACCTGCCGGGAGCCATGTTCGTAAACTGGAACGCCCCCGCAGCGTCGGTCACGGCGGTCGGCTCGCCCGGGTCCTTGTTCCCGTTTCTGTTGAAATCGAGGTAAATCGTGACTCCGGACTGGAACGGCTCGCCGTCCTCGAAGAGCCCGTCGCGATCCAGATCCAGGCCCTTGTGTCCCCGGATGCTCCCGGGGGAGCCGCCCAGATTGCCGAAGTCGTAGCCGGTAGCGATCGGTCCGGTCCGCAGGTCCACGCGGTAATAATCCGGGTTCTTGGGCGCCGTCTGGACGTAGCCCGCGGGGACCACCTCCCGGACCGCGTAGGTTCCAATGGGCAAGTCCGTAAAGGCGTACCAGCCGGTCTCGTCCACGTCCGCCGTTGCCGGGTCGTCGGCGATCGTCACCGTGGAAGTCTCGCCGGGGTCAAGTTGGCCGTTGCCGTTGGCGTCGAGGTAGATGGTTACCCCGGCCAAGCCGGGCTCAAGCCATCGCCCGTCGCCCGCGCCGCTCCGGCTCCGCGCCGTGGCCTTCTCGACGATCTGGTCCGTACTGGTCAGACGCTCGGCAAAGGGGTCGATCCGCCGCAGGTCGGCCAGATCGCAGATGTCTCCGAAGCCCCACGCAATCCGGTACACCCCCAGCGCGTCAAGCTGGGCCAACTCATCGTCCAGCACCCACGGATTGTTCGACAGACCGTCGGAGGTGAAGAACATCACCGTCTCGCCCGAAGGCGGTTGCGCGGCCAGTGTGGCCAAAGCCGTCTGGAGGGCGGCCTCGTAGTCCGTCTTGCCCGAGGACGTGCCGGTTTGCGCCTTGCGCACGGAGCGCAGCACCTCTTCCAGGTCGCTAAGGCCATTGCCGTTGGTATCCGCGGCCGGAGTGGTCGTCCGCTGCACGCCGGGGGTCGCCGGGTCCATGTCCAACTGCACCGCGTCGGAGGCGAAGACCATTACACCGACCTGCGCCGAAGCCCCCCAGCCCAGGCTGATCAGCTCCTGCCGCAACGTCAGCATGGCGTAGACCTCGGCATCGAGCGTCTGGCCGGCGGCGCCGTCGCCGTTCTGGTCCGCAATGGTGAAGCCCGCCTTCCGCGTGGAGCTATTCGATACGTCCAGCACCATGAGTACGGTGGGGGACGTGACCGGCAGGGGATTGCGGTCGCGGATGCCGTTGTTGTTGAGGTCGATGAACTTGGTGCCGCGGATCTCCCCGGCCCAGCGGTTGCCGAAGTCAAGGTCCGAGTGGACCTCCTGACCGGTGATGGTCACCTGGTACGCCCCCGGCGCGGGCGGCGCAATCTGCTGGAACCCCGCGGCCAGCGTCTCGCGCACGGTGTAGTCCCCGGGAGGCAGCCCGGTGAAGCGGTACGTGCCCGTCTCGTCAAATCCTGGCGTGCTTGGATCGTCATGGCGGAGGAAGGTGAGCGGCTCGCCGGGATCGAAGGTCCCGCTGCCGTCCATGTCCAGGTAGATCCGCACGTCGTCGCAGCCGAACGGCTGGACGACCACATTATCGATGGCGGGACCGGCCCAGTTGTGCGGCCCAAGGCTCTCGAACGTCAACATCGTCAATCGGTCTTGGGCGACGAACTCCCATGTCTTGGTTTCCCAGCCCATGTGGCTGCCGTCGTGCCCGGTCGTGTCAAACGTGAACTCCTGGGAAGTGCCGGCAGCCGAGAGGCAGAGGGTTTTGACGCCATTGAGCCCGGCGGCGTTCCCGGCCATCGCAAACTGAACGCGATAGCGCCGCCCCGGCTCGGTTACGAGCGTCTGGGCTATCGCACCGACGTCGTTTCCGTTCAAGTCGACGAAACGCTGTCCCTCGGCCGGCGCTGCGTAGCTGGTGGTGCACACCTGGACATACGCGAGCACTTGCCAACCCTTCAGCGCGGCGGATCCCGGGTAAAGGTCACTCCAGCTCCCACTGATAGGGCTTCCTTCCTCGAAGCCGCCATTGACGACGATTGAGAGGCCCCAGGCGTCGTCCGGCTGACCGTCTTGGTTCAGGTCGAACCACTTGCGGCCTTGGATCTGGCCGCCGGGCTGCTGGACCTCGTACGCCCCCATGTCAACGTGCAGACCGACCAGGCGGTCGAACTGCCCGAACTCCCGGCCTCGCTGGTCGTACCAGAGCGGCTCGCCGTCGGGCGCGAGGGCGAGGGCATTGTCTCCGGCGTCGATGGCGGGGCTGCCCGGCAGCAGGGCGTGGGTGTGACTCTGGCCGCCGTTGTCCTGCAAAGGCCCGATCATCGGATCGACGCCGACCAGGTTGTGGTTGACCCCGCTCACCAGCCCGCCGGCCGACCCGGCGTCCCAGATCAGGCTGTAGGAAGAGGCTGGATCCAGGGTGCCTTCCACCTCGGAGGCCGTCGTGCCGGTCCCGCGGAGGTTGCCGGCAACGATCGTGTTCTGGAGCAGGACCTTGGGCGACGAGGTGTAGATCCCGCCGCCGGAATGCCCTGTCGTGCCGGCGGCAACAGCACGGTTGGCGGCGACCGTGGCGTTGACCAGCCAGACGGTGTTCGTCACGCCGTTGAAGTAGAAGCCGCCTCCCGCTTGCTGCGCCAAATTGCCGGATATCGTGCTGTTGGTGAAGCTCAGCTCCGCGGAGGCGTCCACGTAGATGCCGCCGCCGTTGCCGCTGGTGGCGGTGTTCCCGGCAACGAGGCTGTCGGTCATTGCGAGCAACCCCTCGGCCACGTAGACGCCGCCGCCATCGTTGGCGGCCCTGTTGTTCTGCCAGATCCTGGTCGCGGCGATCTCGACGCGCCGCTGGCTCGTCCAGATCGCGCCGCCGCTGCCGGTGCCGCCGGTTCCCGCGACGTTCTGTTCGATCAGGCACTCCGAGATACTGAAGGTGAAGTCGTCCTCGGCGGCGTAGATCGCGCCGCCGTTTCCGGCAGCCTGGTTCGACCGGAAGGTACTCTGGACCACGGTAGCCGCAATGGAGCTCCACAGCGCGCCGCCGTTGCCGGTTGCCGCCGTATTGTGATCGAACGTGGTGTCGCCGATCACCATAGTGGGAGCTGCCCCCGCGGGCGGTGGCGATTGGCTCCCCGGCCCGTAGTAGATGGCCCCGCCGCGCTGCGTCGCGGTGTTATCGGTATAGGTTGAGTGCGATACGATTACGGAGCCAGACATCGATGTCCACGCGCACATCGCGCCGCCATAGGAAGTCGCCTGGTTCCCGATGAACTCGCAGTCGTCCACCGCCACGCCGGCAGAAGGATCATAGACGGCGCCTCCATAATCCGCCTGGTTGTCCGAGAAATGCGAATGCTGTGCGACCAGGGATCCGGAATTGCGTACGGCCCCGCCACCGACACCGGCCGTATTGGCGTCGAAGGTGCAGGCGTCGACGTAGCACGAGCCGTGAGCGTCCAAGCCTCCTGCATAGGAGCCCGCGGTGTTCTGGCGGAAGGTCACACTGGTCAGGCGGGAAACACGGGAAAGAGAGACCGCGGCGTACACTCCGCCGGCGAAACCAGAGGCGGAGTTCGCACGGACCAGGACATCGGTCATGGTCAGGTCGCCCGTTGCTGCGAATATGCCGCCGACGGCCTGAGCGGTGTTGCCCTGGACGGTGCTGTTGCCGTCGATGACTATCGGCTTGCGCGAGTAAATGCCTCCTCCGGATCCTGCGAGCGTGCTCGAACCCGGGGCCTGATTGCCGGTGAAACTGGCCCCGGAAATGGCGACCGAGCCCGACCCGGTCGCATAGACGCCACCGCCGGCGGCGGCCTTGTTGAGATTCACGTTGCCGCCCGTGATCGTGAGCGTTCCGGCCTGTTGGTCGATCCCGCCGCCGTAGCCGATGGCCTGGTTGCCGGTCACGTCGCAGTTTTTGAGCGTGATTGCCGGGCTGGCGGCTGTGGCGTAGATGGCCCCGCCATCCTTCCCGGCGCGGTTGTCGGACAGCACGACGTCGGTAAAATCGAGCGACCCGTCGCAGAAGATGGACCCGCCGGAGGTCCCTTCCCCCGCGTTG
>CAYGZA010000347.1:0-6503 GCA_964354135.1 uncultured Planctomycetaceae bacterium | reverse complement strand
CCGTGGTCTCGCCGATGACCACGCCGGTGCCGTGGTCGATGAAGAAGTACCGGCCGATCCTGGCTCCGGGATGGATGTCGATCCCCGTTCGGCCGTGCGCCCATTCGGTCATCATCCGCGGGATCAACGGGACCTTGAGTTCGTGGAGCAGATGGGCCAAGCGGTAGACGGTGATCGCCTCCAGCCCGGGATAGCAGCAGATCACCTCGTCGAGCGACTGGCAGGCCGGGTCGCCGGCATAGGCCGCTTCCACGTCCAGGGCCAGAACCCGCCGCAGCTCGGGCAACTGCTCCAGGAAGGCGATCGCCCGGTCCTGGCCCAGGGCCTCGAAGTCCTCCCGCCGGTGGGGATCGCAGGGGGCGTCTCTGGCCGCTTCGTGGCACAAGGCGCGGGCGATTTGCGAAGTGAGCGTGTCGTGCAGGGTGTCGATCAGGTCGCCCACATGGTAGGTGACGTTCCCCAGGTGAAGGCCGTCGCGGCGGCGATACCCGGGATAAAGGGTTTCCTTGAGGGCCTCGGTGGCGGTAATGATCGTCTCATAGTTGGGCAGCGGGCAGTAGCCCAAGTGGCTGATGGCACCCGCCTCGGAGTACGTTTGAACGATCCTTTCGGTCAGTTCGGGCAGTTTCTCTTTGAGCCGGAAATCGCTTGCCATAGCTCAGGGCTCCTGATCGCGCCGGCCTCGCCGCCAACGCGCAACACGATATGCGAACAAAACTTAGGGAAGATCACCACAATCCGGGGGGGGCGCAGCACAAGAAAGTCCGGTCGCTCTAGACCGGACAGGGACAGGAGCACTGGCGACGAACGATCCAGATTCGCTTCATTGTCCTCGAATCCCCAATGGCCCCGCGCGCCGGGAATGCTACGCGCCGGTGCGGCAAAAAACAAGCTGCCCCCCACTCTCTTCGGCCCGACGGCGGGCGGAGTTTAGGCAGCTTTGCTATGTAGCACAGGCATCTTGCCTGGCCTCCCCGAACTGTAGCACAGGCATCTTGCCTGGCTTCCCCGAACTGTAGTACAGGCATCTTGCCTGCCGTCTCCAGGACTCCCCTGCTCGGCACGGGTCCGGCGGGCGACCTTGGGAGAGTACACAGTCGCCCTCTACACGTCACAGATCTCGATCGACCGGCGCAGCTCTTCCAGCGGCTTGGCGCTGCGGGGGATGAACTCCTGGGCGACGAAGCCGGTGTAGCCGCTCTCGGCGATCGCCTTCATGACGGCGGGGTAGTAGATCTCCTGGGTCTGGTCGATGATTCCCCGCCCCGGCACGCCGCCCGTGTGAAAGTGGGCGATGTGCCGGATGCTCTGCTTGATCGTGGCAATCAGGTCGCCTTCCATGATCTGCATGTGGTAGATGTCGTAGAGCAACTGGAAACGCTCCGAGCCGACGCGGCCGCACAGCTCGACGCCCCAGGCGGTGTGGTCGCATTGGTAGTCCTTGTGGTCGACCTTGCTGTTCAATAGCTCCATGACCACGTTGACTTTGTGCTGCTCGGCGAGTTTCATCAGCCGCTTCAGTCCCTTGGCGCAGTTCTCGAGGCCTTGCTCGTCGCTTAGGCCCTCGCGGTTCCCGGACATGCAGATCACGTTGGCCATGCCCGCTTCGGCCGCCTTAGGGATGAGGGCCTCGAAGCCCTCCACGAGCTTGTCGTGGAGCTCGACGCGATTGAAGCCCTTGCCGATCCCCATGCCGGCGCCGTTGGCCATGGCGCAGGTCAGTCCGTACTTCTGGAGCGTCGGCCATTCCTTTGGCCCCACCAGGTCGATCGACGCGATCCCCATGGCCTTGGCGGCCTTGCAGAGTTCCTCCAGCGAGAGCTTCCCGTAGCACCAGCGGCAGACCGAATGGTGGATCCGTCCCTTGAGTTTCACTTCGGCCACCGGTTCCGCCCCGGCAAGCCCCCGGGCCAGCGTGCCCGCCGCGGCCAAAGCGGCGCTGCCGCCCACGAAACGACGCATTGCAGAACGACGCGAGATTGAGTAGCTCATGGGAAGACTCTCCGGAATTGAGTTGTCAGGGTTCAGGGTTCATGGTTCAGAGCCGGGCCGTGTCGGCCCGTCACGGTTCAGGGTTCAGAGCCGGGCCGTGTCGGCCCGTCACGGTTCAGGGTTCAGAGCCGGGCCGTGTCGGCCCGGCGCGGGTGAGGCGCCGGCAGAGCGGGAACGAGGATACCAGGGAAAGAGGGAGGCCGTCACTGGACCCGGTTGAGTTCGCAGCCCAAGACGCCCGCTAGTCGATCGATCACGTCGGAGCGCAAGGTGCGCTCTCCGGTGAGGAAGTCATCCAAGATGACCGGCGTGATTCCAGCTCGTGCGGCGATTTCCGCCAACGACAGCTCACTCCTGTGGATCAGCCGGCGCAACTCGCCGCTGAGGGTGCTCTCGTCGCGGGCGTCTTTGCGCATCTGGTCGCGGGCCTGCAAGTCGGGCAGCTCCTGGGCGATCTGCTGCCGGTACCGTTCCAAACGCTCCTTCTCGGATGGTGTGAGTTCGCGGAGGATGGGTTTCGCTTGTCGTTGGTTCATGTCAGACGAACTGGTAGTAGGGCATCTGGCGAGTTTCCCACGTCTGTCCTTCTCTATTCTACCACCGTCGGCCACGTATCTTGAAGAGGGGGTACCACGGCACTTATTGCCGCCCGTGGACGCCGGATAGCCTCTCTCCGTTCCGCGAACTGGTCTCTTGCGAAATCGGGGCCTTGACACGCGGACAAATCCCCGGGGCGTGCCGGCCCGGCAGGGGGTCAGGCAGGAGAATAATCAAGCACCAATGACCAATGAATCAAACACTTCCTTGGTCATTCACCCTTGGTCCTTGGTCCTTGGCCATTCACCCTCATCCTTCGCCCAACCGGCAGCCGCCGACGACCGAAGTGTCGATGTCCACCCGCATTCCCATGAGGCTTCTCTTCCTCCGCCAGTCATTCTACCCGACCCGGACTTTTCCGGGGAGGCCGTGCTGGGGCAACGACTGCCGACGGCTGGTTGGGGCCAGGTCTCCCGAGCTTGCCGCGACCGGCATCGCGGGAGACCTCGGGTCGCCCGACGGGCGTGACCCAGAGACGGGGGTACAGCGGCCGCGGCGACCATACGCGGACATTAGTGCCTATCGGGGCCCTCCCGAAATATCACTGATCTCCCCTTTTCCTCCTCTTGGCTCAACGCGAATCACAATTGCCGACTTAGCAGCCGCTGCATCGCGGCGGCCACCTCATCGTAGGATGGGGGAGGCGCGTTGAACTTCTGGTTTACGTATTTGAGTAGTTCGAAGGCGTGCGGAATGACGCCGGCACGCCAGTCGGCAAGCGTGTGCTGCTCCTCGTATTCGATCTGGTCAGCTTCACATTTGTAGGGCGTCGGGTGGTAGCTGTTCCCGAAAATCGTCGCCAACGTGCGACCCTGGACGCCGCGGAGCCGCATTTGCAGTCGGACAAGGTCGTCGTCTCGCAGTCGGCCGGTGTAGAGGTCCACGAGACACTGGACAGCTTCCGCACAGGTATAGGCGAAGGTGATGCCTCCGAGCAGCTTGCCGGGCTTGGGCGACGCAGGGAAGACGCCACCCTTCAATTCCTCCCATGCTAGGTCAGCCTCCAACCCGCGGACACTGGACCTAAAGCAACGTTCATCCTCTTGGAACATCTCGTTCACGTAAAGGCAGCCCGACCGATAGAGACGCCAAGACTGGAACGCTTCCTGCTCGTTGAGAGACATTTCCAGGCTGTCGTCAAGGTGGCGTATGAGGTCGGCCCGTTTCTCAGTGTAGAAGATATAGGGCCAACCGCGGTAGGTCACGCTTGCGGCCTCGGCCATGTGTTCGAGTTGCTGGATGGTGAATCGGAATCGTTCAAACTTTAGGGGATGAATCACTGTCTCCCGGAAACCCAGTGGCAGTGAAGCAAGGTCGTTTGAAATGAGTTCCTTCGAGCGGGTCGCGGCGTCGCGGACCTGGGCATCGAACTGTTCGAGGTCGGCTGGTCCGGCTGTCGGCTGCTGCGTGCCGGTCAACACCGCCCGGAATGAAGTCAATAGTCGGTCGGCACGGTTCCGGGTGGCCTGTTCGACAATCGCGCGCATGTCGGCGGAGTTCTTGACCGGGGCGGATTCGTTGTTGTCCGTGCGGACATACACCGCGCCAGCCGCCAGCACGCCGGGGTAATCCTTTTGGCAGATATGGGGCGTGTCGGGGAACCGGGGAATCTCGATGATGACAAAGTTTGTGCCCTGGCTTGTGGGCTTGATGACGTGCGTGTTGATGGGCGGGTCGGCGTAGTTCTGGAGAAACCGATTCAGCCGCGAGGTCTCAAAGGACTTGCACTGCTCGTCGGTTAGGCCGTCCCATGAGAAACCGGTTGGCGCTTCCCTCACGCCGACGGCGATCCAGCCGCCTTTCGTGTTGGCGATGGCCAGGATGTCCTTGACGATCTCGCAACAGGACTTCTTGTCGCCTTCATCCCAAGCGCAGGGGCCTTTGTAGTCCAGTTGCTTGGACTCAAAGCCGCGTCGAAGAATCGCTTCCCAGTCCTGCATGATGGATTATTCCGCTGGGGGGAACGGGAAAAAACGGGAAAAGAGGAGTTCACTGATTATCGGGTGTTCTCCGTGCTGGGCCGGGGCCGCGTAGGGTGAAGCCGAGCCCCAGGTCGGAGGATTCGTCAATATCAGGGATGCTCCCTTTCCCCGTTTCCTCGACCGTCAATGTACCACGTACACGCGGTGCGTCAATCGAGGCGGCGATTAGGGATTTGCGACCGGGGATTCTCCGCCTGGTGACCGTCGCCTCAGTTCTCTTTGCCCTCGGCGGGGATTCGGGTGAGCGTGGGGAGCTTGACGGTGAACTGGGTGCCGCGGTCCGGTTCGCTCTGCACGCGAATCTGCCCGCCGTGGCCTTCGATGATCTTGCGCGCCGTGGGGAGCCCCAGGCCGGATCCGCCGGGCTTGGTGGAGAAGAAGGCGTCGAACATCTGCGCCAGCGTGTCTTTGTCCATGCCGCAGCCGGTGTCGATCAGGTCCAGGGCCACGCCGTCGGCGGTGGTGTTGGTACGGACCACCAATTGACCGCCGTTGGGCATCGCCTGCTGGGCGTTGATCACCAGGTTCAAGAGGGCCCCGTGAAAGGACTCGCGGTCCAGGAGCACGGTCGGCAAGTCGGCGGCCAGGAATTCGATCACCTCGATCCGCGACTCTCGGGCCTTGGGCTGGAAGAAGCCGATCACCTGCTTGACCTGTTCGTTGAGGTTGCTCGGCTCCAGTTTCAACCGGCGGACCTTGGCGAAGTTGAGGAAATCGTCCAACAGGTCCTGCAACCGCTGGCACTCCCGCTGCACGACTCTCACTTTCGCCAGCGTCCGGCGGTACTGAGGGTTCTCCGGGTCGCCGGCGAAATCCTCCGCCAGCAGTTCCATGTTGAGGCGGATGGTGGAGAGCGGGTTCTTGATCTCGTGGGCCAGACCGCCGGCCAGCCGGGCAATCTCCGTGTACTGATCGACCAGCTTCTGGTTGAGGTTGTCCACGACGCGACCCCCCGGTGCAAACCGACTCGCCGCTCGGAAGCCCGGGTGGAGCCCGATCGATGGCCGGGGCGGCAGTCGTACAAAGCGTGGACAGCAGTTGGGCTGCTGCCCCGTCTCAGCCGCGTCCCCGGGGAGGCGCGCTGCCGCCGTCCTTCTGGCGCTGTTCCTTCAAGAGGATGCGGCGGCTCAGTTTGACCCGGTCCTGCTCGTCGATGGCGATCACCTTGACCTGCATGCGGTCCCCCACCTTGCACACGTCGGCGACGCTGGAGACGTACTCGTCGGAGAGCTCGCTGATGTGGCACAGCCCGTCCTTGCCGGGGAGGATCTCGATGAAGGCCCCGAAATCCTTGATGCTGGCCACGCGGCCGTCGTAGACCTTGCCCACCTCCACACTCGCCGTGAGGGCCTCGACCTGCGCCATGGCCGCGCGGGCTCCCTCGACGTCGGCGCAGGAGACGGTGACGGTGCCGTCGTCGTCCACGTCGATCATGGCTCCGGTGCTCTCCTGGATGCTGCGGATCATCTTGCCGCCGGGGCCGATCAACAGTCCGATCTTCTCGGGATCGATCTTGGTCCGCAAGAGCCGCGGGGCCCAGACGGAGATGTCGGCCCGCGGCCGCGGAATGGCGGTGAGCATGCGCCGCAGGATCTCGATGCGGGCCTGCCTCGACTGATCCAGAGTAGCGCGGACGATCTCCTCGCTGATGCCGTCGGTTTTCAGGTCGAGCTGGATGCCGGTGATGCCGTTCTGGG
The DNA here is from genome assembly GCA_964354135.1 of uncultured Planctomycetaceae bacterium. Lineage (GTDB taxonomy): Bacteria > Planctomycetota > Planctomycetia > Pirellulales > Thermoguttaceae > CAYGZA01. Next base: position 235 of record CAYGZA010000347.1, on the reverse strand, counting down.
TCCCGGCGATTTTGAAATCCATGTCGCCGAAGTGGTCCTCGTCGCCGATGATATCGGTCAGGAGGACCCAGCGGTCCGCCTCTTTGACCAACCCGATGGAGATTCCCGCGACGGGGTTGCTGATCGGGACGCCGGCGGCCATCAGTCCCAGGGTGGCCCCGCAGACGCTGGCCATGGAGCTGGAGCCGTTCGACTCGAGGATGTCGGAGATGATGCGGATCGTATAGGGGAACTG
>CAYGZA010000346.1:0-6550 GCA_964354135.1 uncultured Planctomycetaceae bacterium | reverse complement strand
ACCTGGAGATCCCCAAGGTCAACGAGCTCTTCATCCAGACCCAGCCGGCCCACCGGGAGCGGAAGTGCGGCGCCGAGCTCGACACCGCCGACCGCAACATCGAGCGGGCCAGATACCTCCGCAACCACCTCAACCGGGAGCCGGGCAAGAATTAGCGGGCGGCGACGAGCGAGCGAGCGAGCGGCGTTCTCTCGGGCCGCCAACCGCCGATATTGGACTTATCCCGTTTTCTTCAATAGATCTCGAGGCTCTTGACCACGCCGCCGCCGGAGGCGTGCGAGCCGTAGAGACAGCGGTCCGCGGCGACGAGAAGGTCCGTGGCCGGGAAGTTCCTGGGCGGCAGGGAGACCGTGACCGCGCCCACCCCCACCTGCGGCTTCGGCTGCTGTTCCCGGCGCCGGCCCACGGAGCCGTAGCGGACCCGATCGATCAACTGGTTCCCCAGGCGGACGGCCGTTTGCCGCTCGCAATCGGGAAGGATGATCGCAAAGGCCGACTCGCCGAGCGGCATATAGGTCGCGGAAGGATGGTCCACTTCGCGGCAGGCCTTTTCGAGGAAGCGGTGCAGGCCGGCGAACCCCTCCGGGCCGAGGCTCATCAGCAGATCCTCGGCCTGGCCGAGGTCGACCAAAAGCAGGCTCAACGGCCAGCGGGACTGGCGGCACGCGGTTACGGCCGCGGAGAGTTTTCCGAGCAGTCGGGGATCGGCCTCCGAGACGGCCGATTTTCGCGGCTCGACCGGCCGCGCGGAAGCGGCCTCGGGCGGTTCCGCCAGGCCGGCGGCCGAATCCGAATGGGACGCGCCCAACCGCGCCAGCGCCGCCGTCAGAGACCGGGTCTCCTCGGGCGACAGCGGGTTTGCGGCGGCCGGCCGCGACTCGCCGTGCCGCCGGTCCACCAGCTCGACGGCCGCGGAGGCGGCCACTTCGGCCAGTTGCGCGTGGGCGTGGGCGAGCACGTCGCGGTAGTCCACTCCCCGCGGCAATTGCAGGGAGAGCACGTCGGCCAGTTGCCGCACCTTCTCCTCCAACGCCTCGACCAGCTCCTGCAATCCCTGGGGCGTGAGATTGTGCTCCCGCTCCCCCCTCGCCAACAGTTGACCGAAGACTTCAAAATGGCCGTCGGCGACCAGCCGGGCAATGAGCTCGGCCAGCCGCACGATCTCGACCAACCTCTCCTGTGCCGGGGGCAAGGAAGCCCCCAACTCGCCGTCCGTTCCGGCTACCACGCTTTGAGTGAGCGATTCGGGAAACCCCCAGTGCCGCAGCAGCCTGGCCGTCAGCATGGTGTGGTTGAAGCCCATCAGCTCGTTTTCGAGCTCCAGCAGGTCCTGCTCCCGCACGCGGATCTTGTCCAGGAACTCGGCGAACGGGCCGCCCAGCTCCTGGATCAACAACAGCACGCCGAGGTCCTGCAGCAGGCCGACGATGAACGCCTCATCCCCCGGCTGATGCCAGACGCGCTCGCTGATCTCGCGGGCAGCCACCGCCTTGGTCAGCGTGTGCCGCCAATACCAGCCGAGGGTGCCGCCGGCAACGCCCATGAAGAGCCCGCTCGGAAGGCTGAACCCCAAGACCAACAGCTTCAGCGGCTTGCTCCCCAAGAGGGCCAATGCCTGGTTCAGGTCGGAGACCTCGCGGCTTAAGCCGAACAGCGAGCTGTTCACCACCCGGAGCACCTTGGTCGTCAGCGCCGGGTCGTTTTCGATGCACTCTTTGAGCGCGTGGGTATCGACCTGCGGGTTGGCGGTCAATTCCATGACCTTCACGGCGATGGTAGGCAGGCTGAAGAGCTGCCGGGCCCGCGCCGCGAGTCGCTCGAGCGTATCGGCTAGGTCGTTTATGGCGGTCGTCGCAGCAGACATACTCCGGTTTTCCTTGGGCACTGGAGCCGGCGGGAGCGAAAGCCTCACTAAGCCTCACTACAAGTGTAGCTCGGAAACAAACCCAACGTGGCGTCGGCAAACAAGATAAGACGATCACTCCCGGGCCACAAAACGATAGTTGAGCACCCGGGGGCCGTCGACCTCCTGGGCCTGGAGCCAAAGGGTCTTGCCGACCAGTTGTCGGGCGTTGGGCAGGCGGAAGACGTACACCGTCTGGCTGCGGCCCAGCCCCACCATGAGGGTTGTCATCCGGGGGCGGTCAGAGGTCAGGAGCTGGCAGCGGAAACGGACCTCGCGGTCGGTGTCGTTCAGCAGGTATTGCTGGACCTCCAGCTCCCCACGGCTGTTCCATTGGGTCTCGATCTCCATGCGGACGTCGTCCGAGCCGAGGCGGACCGACCGGTAGATGCTGAAGCGGTAAGGGCGATCGGCCTGCACTTCAAAGTCGGCACGGATGACGTACGCGCCGTTGCCGGCGTCGGCCGGAAGCGCGATCTCGACGGGCTGGCGGAACGCCTCTCCTCCGGCCAGGCGGAAGCTCGTCTTCTGGGGGTGAATGCTCCATCCTTCGGGAGCGACCAGGGCGACCGTCCCTTCAACCGCCTGGCTGAAGCTGTTCTTCCCGACGATCTGGTTGCGATGCCGCCGGTCCAAGACGCTGGGGATGCGGTCCTCGCCCAAGGCGAAGTCGAGCTGCCACCTGGCGATCCGCCTGTTGATTCCGCTGTAGAAGGCGGGCAAGGGGCCCGCTTCGATCACCTGCCCCGAGCCGGCCTTGGGAATCGCGGTTTCCCGGCCCCACAGATCCACGCGGCGGACGTCTTCGCCCAGGTAGTAGGTCTCGCGAACGGGCTTGGCGTTCCAGACGGCCATCACGGCATCGTCGCCGCGCGCGAAGACCCAGTTCGCGCTCCCCTGCGGCAAGGCGATCGTTCCCATGGGCTCCGCGCCGCCCAGCAGGAGCGCGGTGGTCCGCCAAGGGAGGAAAAGCTCGCTGGGCGTGCCGTCCTCGTGGATCAGTCCGCTCCGGGGGCCGAGGGGATCGGCCAGGAAGATCGCCGCGGCCCCTTCCCGCTTGGCGGCGATCATCCGCCCGACGAGGTCCGCGGCCCGGTCGGACCACGAATACTCGTCGCGGGGAAGGGGCTCCAGGAGGACCCAGCTCGCCGGATAACGTTGCGTCATTTCGGGGGGGCGAGGTTCCTGCCGAGCCGCACTTACGATCGCCGAGGTTGCGCTTGCCTCCGGCCCGGCAGGAGCCTCGTCCGCCCGGGATCGTGCAGGCCGATCCAGGTTGCCGCGCCGCGTCGCGGCCAGGCAGGTCGTCAGCTCCCGGGCCGTGAGCGGCGGGTCGGCGGACAGCACCAAGAATCGCAGCGAGGCCGGGTCGCCGGCGGTCGTTTCCGGCAGCGGGTGCAGCCAGCTCCAGGCGATTCCCAGGCCCCCGGTGTTGCCGGCGCGCTCCAGGACCGCCTGGATCTCGCGGATCTTCTCGCTCAGCCGCGGATAGCCGGTGAAACTCGCGTCCCGATCGCTCCCCAACTGCCACCAGCGGACCTGGGCCCCTAACCGCAAGACGATTGCCTCCAGCGGCGGGCCCCAAACCTTCCGATCCTGGCTGAACAGCTCGGCGACCGACCGCTCGCTCGACTCGCCGCTGCCGCCTACCCGGTCGTCCGGCCTCGGGTCGAGCACGGCCACCGGCTCGATTCCCTGGTACGAGAGCCGCTCGATGAAATCGGCCAGCTTTCGCACGGGCTCTTCTCCGGCCTGCTCATCGTACCACACCGGGCATTTAGCCCATTGGATCCCTACTTGGGACATCGCTTGACCGAGCCAGGGAAACCGCTGGAGGTCGTGATGGCCGGAGAAGCTCCAACCGAACTCGCTGCCCGTCGGGGGACGTTGGGGTTGGATGACCACCAGCGTGACGTTTCGCCGGTGGACGGTCTGACCTTCGGCCGCGATCCCGGCTTGGACGCGATAGAAGCCCGGCCCGGCAAGCGGAGGCTGCCATTGGGCGCCGCCGGCCAAGGTCGTCGGCTCTCCTTCCGGAGAGTCCGGATCCAGGCCCGAAAGCGCCGAGGCCGCACGGATCAGGAGCGATTGCTCCGCCTCGGCGAGCCGCGCACCGAAGACGTCGAACAACTCGAATCGCACGGTCGCATTCGGCCGCGTGAACCCGGAGACGTCGCAGGAGATCGTGGCTTCGCGGGGATCCGTAAAGACGTGGGACTGCTTGCCGACGGAGAGGGAAATCCGCGGCAGCCGACCCAGCCAGAGATCGCCGAACGCGGCCGCCCCGCGGAGGTCCGCCTGAGACCCCGGCTCGAGGTGGAGCCCGATCATCGCCAGGCGCGTCTGCGGCGAGCTGGGGGAGACCGGCCCCAGCCGCACTTTCCTCCAGTCCGGGCAGTCGCGGACCTTTTCGGAAGAGAACGTCTCCAGCGGCTGCTGATCGCGGTCCAAGAACGTCAGGGATAGATACGCCCGATCGTGCCGAAGCCCTTCGGTCTTCAACAACGCCTCCACCACGTAGTCGTGCGGCGGTTTGACCTGGATGGGCGGGCTGTAGGCCACCGCGCCCCCGCCGTCCAATTCGATCCTCAGCGAGCGGTCCCCCGCCGGCACCGGCTCGGGGGAAAGGAAGATCCGCACGTAGTGCGGGAATCCGGGCCCCTGGCGCCGGGTCCAGCGGTCGGGCCATCCGTCGTAGTCGCGGTCCCACGAGTCGTCGAAGGTGCAGTGGAACACCTCGGCCGCGCCGGGATAACGCCCACCGGCAGGCGCATCCGGCGCGGTCGCTACAACCAACAAGGACAGCAGAACGCTCATCGGCGTCAGGAGCGCGGGGTTGCTCGCAGGGGATCTCCTTGAGACTATCGTCTCCCCCTTCTCGCGCAGTCCACGGGAATCCCGCCCGGCGTTACGACCTGAAAGCAGACAAGGGGACAGGCACGTCTTGTGCGAAGTCCGCTACAATCGGCGGGACCTGCGCGACGCCGGTTCCACTGAATGCTTGGATACCCTCTCCGGCCAAGCAGCGGCACCCTCACAGGGTTGCGATTGCCGCCCGTTTCCGTTAAGACATGGGCTGCACCGACCCGGGAGGGAACCGCCGTCATGGACCACGCCGCCGCCGCGAAGCCCTGGTACCGCGAGCTGAACCGCTACCACTGGTTCGTGCTGACCGTGTGTACGCTGGGCTGGTTGTTCGACTGCCTGGATCAGCAGCTCTTCAACATCGCCCGAAAGCCGGCCGTTACCGACCTGCTCGGGGACAGCGACGCGGTCGATACGTTCACCACGCTGGCCACGTCGGTGTTGCTGATCGGCTGGGCGACCGGGGGGATCTTCTTTGGGATTATGGGCGACCGGCTGGGCCGGGCGCGGACCATGGTCTTCACGATCCTCGCCTATTCGATCTTCACGGGGCTGAGCGGCCTGGCCTACAGCGTGTACGATTTCATGCTCTACCGCTTCATGACCGGGCTGGGCGTGGGAGGGCAGTTCGCCGTGGGGGTCTCCCTGGTGGCGGAAGTGATGCCCGAGCGGGCCCGGCCGCACGCCCTCGGGATGCTGCAGGCCCTTTCCGCCGTGGGAAACATCACGGCGGCCCTGATCGGCCTCGGGTTCAGCCAATTGGAGAGGGCCGAGGTGCTGCCGTTCAGCGGTTGGCGAGGGATGTTTGCCGTGGGCATCCTGCCGGCTTTCCTGGCGGTGCTGGTAATGCTTCGTCTCGAAGAGCCGGAACGCTGGCGCAAGGCCGTCGCCGAAGGGATCGGAAAGAAGAGGGCGGGCTCGCTCCGGGAGATGTTCGGCACTCCCCGCTGGCGCCGGCGGGTGATCGTGGGCATGCTCTTGGCCTCGTCGGGGGTGGTCGGGCTGTGGGCGATCGGGTTTTTCAGCATGGACCTGAACCAGTCCATCTTCCGCAAGGTTTACGAGCAGGAGGCCCGCGACGCCGGTTCCGCCGAGAACGACCGCCGGTTCCTGCGCCTGGTCCTCAAGTCCCCCGAACAACTCGACGCGGCGGCCAAGCAGGTTCGACCTCAGTTCCTCTTGAGCCCGGCTGCTTCCCACAAGGATCCGCAGCAGATCTACACCGCCGCCGTGGTCCTTCGCGCGGCCGGCAAGCCGGTCTCGGCGAAGGCGGTGTTGGAGGCCCTGGACAACCCGCGGCAATTGCATGATCTTGCCGAGACGCTCCGCGGCGCCAAGCAGGGCTTGCCGAAGGCGGTCCGCGACGCCCTCGAAAGGGTCTCGAAGGACGCACGTCCCCAGTCGGCCGAGGAGCGGAAACGGAGGGAAGAGTATCTCGCCGGCCCGAGCGGCGCCCGGGAATCGCTCGAAGAGTCCACCAGCCGGATCCTCGCCCGGCACAAGGAGATCAACGGCGATACCACCTGGTGGGGAAGCATCACGTCGATGCTCTTCAACATCGGGGCGTTTTTCGGCATCTACGTGTTCAGCCGGGTGACGCAGCGGATCGGTCGCCGGCCGGCGTTTGCCGGGGCCTTCGTGGCGGCGGCCATCAGCACCGCGGTGGCGTTCCTCTACATGAGCACTCCCTGGGACGTCTGCTGGATGGTCCCGCTCATGGGATTCTGCCAGCTTTCCCTGTTCGGCGGCTACGCGATCTACTTCCCGGAGCTGTTCCCGACG
>CAYGZA010000345.1:0-6596 GCA_964354135.1 uncultured Planctomycetaceae bacterium | reverse complement strand
CGCCCGAGAAGCTTTCGGCCGTCGAGGTCTACTGGTTCGACGATACCAGGACCAACGGCCACTGCCGCCCGCCGAAGTCGTGGCAGCTCCTCTACAAGGACGGCGACGGTTGGAGGCCGGTCCCGGGGGCTTCACCCTACACGACCGGGATCGACAAGTACAACCGCGTCACGTTCGAGCCGGTCCAGGCGAAGGCCCTCCGGATCGAGGTCGAGCTCAACTCGCCCTGGTCCGGCGGGATCCTGGAGTGGAAAGTGCGATAGCCTTGACCCTTGCCGAAATGGCCGATAGGCTGAGAGGAGAGCCGCAACACCCAGCCTGAGATGCCAGTCATGTCCATTGCCAATGTCAAAGAGGAAGCCCGGCGCCTGGTGGATGAGTTGCCCGACGGCGCCACGTGGGACGATCTCATGTATCGCATTTACGTCCGGCAGGCGATTGAAGCCGGATTGAAGGACAGCGACGCCGGCCGGACCGTGCCGGTAGATGAAGTTCGCGCCAGGTTTGGGCTTCCCAAGTGAAGGTGTACTGGACAAACACGGCCATCGAGCACTTGCGATCGATCTACGAGTACATCGCTCGGGATTCACCTACGTACGCGCAGCGTTTGGTCGATCGGCTCACTGCCCGGTCAAGCCAGCTTGCGGCTTTTCCGCTTTCCGGAGCCGTCGTGTCCGAGTACGAGGCGGCCGATATCCGTGAGGTAATCGAGAGACCCTACCGAATCGTCTATCGCGTGAAAGCCGACCAAGTGGACGTCCTGGCAGTCGTTCACGGGGCTCAACTCCTGCCGCCACAGCTTCCCTAATTCGCGTAGGTGATACCATTAACGTCAAGAATCTGCGCGTGCCCCGCAGACTGCCGAAGTCTTGAAGACTTCGGAAGTCTCTTTGGTTGCGGCTACGCCGCGCTAAGCTGAAGCATAACCTACAGCTACGACCGCGCTGCCCGGACTTTGTCCCACTGCTGGTCCAGCCGTTTGGCGGAGACCGGCTCTGCCGTGCCGAGGCGCTGGGCGAAACATGAGACCCGGTACTCTTCGAGCATCCAGCGGTAGTGATCCAGCTCTGGGTCGAAGATGCCCGTCTCCTCGTGCCGGCGGGCGCGCTCAAGATACGCCTCCCAGCGCTGGCGGATGTCCGCGCAGTGCTTCTGATCGCGCGAGAGTCCGCCAGCGCGGAGGGCCCCAAGCCGGATCGGGATCGCGCGAAAGTAGCGGGGGAGGTGCTTGAGCCACTGCCACGGCGTCCGGGTCAGGAAGTCGGGGGCCGCCAGCCGGTCGAGCTGCTCGCGGGCGTCGGCTACGGCGTAGGCCGATCTCGGGCTGGCGGCCCGTTCCAGGGCGAGCCGGGCCTGATGGTGCGTCTCCAAGAGCGGCCCGACCAGCCCGGCCACTTCCTGCACGGCCAGCCCGATCCGCTCGCGGCCGGCCGCAAGCCGCTGGTCGAACTCCGGCTTGGTCCGCGGCAAGCCTTCTCTGCCCTCAAGATACGCGCGGTCGGCGATCAGCTCGGCCAACTCCCGGCGGAGGTCGAACTGCGGGATCGCCGCGGCGGCAAGCAGCATCTTGTCGAGGCCTGGCAGCCAATCGACCTGCTCCTTCAGCCGCCGGCGATCAACAAGGACGAAAAGCCGCCGCAGCCCGTGCCGGGTCTCCTGGACGGCACGCTCGGGTGAATCCGTCAGCCGGAGCGACACGGACTCCTGCCCGTCCACGAGCATCGGATACGCCTTGAAGACCAGCCCGCCGCGCCGCAGCTCCACTTCCTCGGGAAACTCCTCGATGTCCCAGGTCACGAGCCCGTCGTGGTTCCAGCGGGGATCGTCCAGGGCGGAGACCGCGGCCGCCGCCTCCAGTCCGAGCTGCCGGCGGATTGCGTCCAGGTCGCGGCCGCTCGCCAAGGCCTTTCCCGCCGCATCGACCACGCGGACGTTCATCCGCAGGGTATCGGGCAGCTTGTCCTCCTGGAAATCGCGCGGGGAGACGGCCTTGCCCGCAATCCGGCTCAGTGTGGCGGCCAGGGCCTGGCGAATGTCCCCTTCACCGAAGCGGACCTCCTGGAGGACCTTCCTGGCCGTGTCCGGCACCGGGACGAGCAGGCGGCGGATTGCCTTGGGGAGCGAGCGGATCAGGGCCGCGATCTTCGCCTCCAAGAGCCCCGGCACAAGCCAGCCGAGCCGCTGCGGGTCGAGTTGATTGAGGGCCTCTTGCGGCGCGACGACGGTCACGCCGTCGTCCTCCGAGCCCGGCTCGAACCGGTACTCCAGCGGCAGCTCCATCCGCTCGACCGGCATCGCGTCGGGGAACTGCTCGGCGGGCACTTCGGCGGCCTCTTCCCGCACCAGGTCCGCCTTCGTCATGTGGAGCACGCGCGGGTTTTCCCGCCCCGCCTGTTGGAGCCACTTGGTCAGCCGCGGCCCATCGTAGACCTCGGCGGGGATGCGGCCGTCGTAGAACTCGTACCTCGCCCACGGGCCTAAGAGCAGGTCGCTGCGGCGGAGCTTCGCCTGGAGCAGCTCCATTTCCTCCAAGAGCGCCTGATTATGGGCGAGGAAATCGGCCTTCGTGTCCAACTCGCCGTCCACGAGGCCGTGCTGGATCAAGAGCTCGCGCGAGCCGGCCGGATCGATCGGCCCGTAGCGGACTCGGCGGCCGGACACGAGCGTCAGGCCGAAGAGCGATACCCGCTCCATCGCCACGGCCGACGCAGCGGCGCGGTCCCAGTGGACGTCGCTGTACGCTCGCTTCACCAGGTGGGCGGCAATGGGCTCGATCCAGCGTGGCTGGACCTTCGCGCAAAAGCGCAAGTAGCGGCGGCCCGTCTCGACCAGCTCCGCGGCCACGACCCACTTGGGCCTGCCGCCAAAGATGCCCGAGCCGGGCCAGAGGAGCGCCTTCCCCCCGCCGGCCACCGCGTACTGGCCCGAATCGTCCCGCGTCGCCACGCTGGACAAGAGCCCCGTGAGGATCGCCCGGTGGATCGGCTCGTACTGGTCGCGCCGCGGCCTGGGGGGAAACCCGGCCTCGCGCACAAACTCCAGCAGTTGCAGGTGAATGTCGGCCCATTCCCTCATGCGGTTGTGCGAGAGGAAGTTCTGCCGGCACGCCTTGCGGAGCTGGCTGCGGGAAAGCTGCCCCTTGAGCCGGTGGTAGAAGTCCCAGAGCTTCAGGTAGCCGAGGAAGTCGGAGTCCGGGTCCGCGAACTGGGCGTGGCACTCGTCGGCCGCCTGTTGCTTTTCCAAAGGCCGTTCCCGCGGGTCCTGGATCTCCAAGGCGGCGGCGATGATGAGCACTTCGCTGAGGCAGTTCTCGTCGCAGGCGGCGAGGATCATCCGCCCGATCCGCGGGTCGACGGGCAGGCGGCTCAACTGCCGGCCCAGATCGGTCAGCTCGTGGTGCTCGTCGAGGGCCCCCAGCTCGACGAGCGTCTTGTAGCCGTCGCGGACGGCCTCGGACCGCGGCGGATCGAGAAACGGAAAACTCTCGATCTCGCCGAAGCGGAAGGCCTTCATTTGCAGGATCACGGCGGCCAGGTTGCTCCGCTGGATCTCGGGCAGGGTGAACCGCTCGCGGCTCAGGTAGTCTTCCTCGCTGTAGAGGCGGATGCAGATGCCGGGCCCGATCCGCCCGCAACGCCCGGCCCGCTGATCGGCCGAGGCCCGGGAGATCGCCTCGATCGGCAGCCGCTGCGTTTTCGTCCGCGCGGAGTAGCGGCTGATCCGCGCGGTGCCGGGATCGATCACGTAGCGGATGCCCGGCACGGTGAGCGACGATTCGGCCACGTTCGTGGCGATGACGATCCGGCGCGACCGACCTTCGGTCGGTGCCCGGTGCGGCTGGAAGACCCGCTGCTGCTCCTGGATCGAAAGCCGGGCATAGAGCGGGAGGATTTCGGTCGCGTGGCCCGGATAGTCGCCCGGGATCGTCCGGCCGCGCAGGGCCTTGGCCGTCTGGTGGATGTCGCGCTCCGTCGGCATGAAGAGGAGAATATCGCCGGGGCCGGCGCGGGCCAACTCCTCCACCGCGCCGAACAGGGCGTCGTCCGGGTCGGGCTCGTCGCCGTCCTCGTCCGGCTCGATCGGCCGCCAGCGGACGTCCACCGGATACGTGCGGCCCGAGACCTCGACCACCAGGGCCGGACCCGCCGCGGTGGCGAAATGCCCCGCGAAGCGGCCGACGTCCATCGTCGCCGAGGTGACGATCAGCTTCAGATCGCGGCGCCGCGGCAGGATCCGCTTGAGGTAGCCGATCAAGAAATCGACGTTGAGCGACCGCTCGTGGGCCTCGTCGAGAATAATCGTGTCGTATTGCCAGAGGAGCGGGTCGCCCTGGATTTCGGCCAGAAGGATGCCGTCGGTCATCAGCTTCACGCACGTGTGGGGGCTTGTGGCCTCGGCGAAGCGGATCTTGAATCCGACCTGGTGCCCCAGCGGCGCTGCCAACTCTTCGGCGATCCTCGCCGCGATCGAGCGGGCGGCAATCCGCCGCGGCTGGGTGTGGCCGATGAGGCGGTCGATCCCTCGCCCCAGCCCAAGGCAGATCTTCGGCAACTGGGTCGATTTCCCTGAGCCCGTCTCGCCGCAGACGATCACCACCTGATGATCGCGGACCGCGGCGGCGATCTCGTCGCGCCGCTGCGAGACCGGCAGATCCTCGTCGAAGCGGATGGCGGGGACGCCGGCCCGCCGGGCCTCGCGCAAGGCGATCGACCGGCGGAGTTCCTCTTGCCAGCCGGCCAGGCGCCGGTCGAAGGGTTTTCCGCGATTCTCTGCCTCCCGGATGGCGCGGATTTCCTTCCGCAGCCGCTGCCGGTCGGCCGGCATGGCACTGTCAACTTCTCGTTCAAGCGCATCGAGCGGCGACACCATTGGGGAATTCCCTTCGTCCTCGGTTATTCATAGAGGCGTCCCGGGGGATGGTCAATGGGCAAGATCGACCGCAAGTCATTGACAGCCGCAGACCGGCCCCTTACGATCATTCGTGATATCCGCGATATCCGTGGTTCTTTCCGGGATGTTTTCCGTGCAGGCGTCAACCTCTTCGCTATCTTCGCTTCAGTCTGCAGAACATTGTCATGGTCGAGGAGGGCCAACCCATGAGTAACAGCCGAGTAGTGTGGAGCTTTGTGATCGCGTGCTCGATGTTTGGGGTCGTGCCGCTGTCGGCCGCGGACCTGCCCGGCTTGGTCGTGCCGGACGGGCTCGGCGTGAACATCCATTTCACCGATCCGCGGCCGGGGGAAATGGAGATGCTTGCCGCCGCGGGCTTTCGCTGGGTCCGCATGGATTTCGCATGGGGAGGCACCGAGCGCGAGAAGGGCAAATACGACTTCAGCGCCTACGACCGCCTCATGGCCGCACTGGAGAAGCACAAGGTCCGCGCCCTGTTGATCCTCGACTACTCGAACCGGCATTACGACGACGGGCTCTCGCCGGCCAGCGACGAGGGGCGAGCGGCGTTCGCCCGCTGGGCGGCGGCCGCCGCCCGGCACTTCCGCGGCCGGGGCATCCTCTGGGAGATGTACAACGAGCCGAACATCAAGCAATTCTGGAAGCCCAAGCCCGACGTGAAACAATACGCCAAGCTCGCGATGGAGGTCGGCAAGGCCCTCCGCGAGGCCACGCCCGAGGAACTCTACACGGGCCCGGCCACCTCCCAGATCGACTTTCCGTTCCTCGAGGGGTGTTTCAAGGCGGGGCTCCTGGAATACTGGTGCGCGGTGACCGTTCACCCCTATCGCCAGAAGGCCCCCGAGACCGCGGCCGAGGAATACGCCCGGCTGCGGCAGATGATCGACAAGTACGCCCCGAAGGGCAAGGAGATCCCGATCCTCTCCGGTGAATGGGGCTATTCGGCGGCGTGGAGGAGCTTCGACGACGCCAAGCAAGGGAAGATGCTCCCGCGCCAGTGGCTCGTGAATCTGGCCAGCGACGTGCCGCTTTCGATCTGGTACGACTGGCACGACGACGGCCCCGACCCCAAAGAGGCGGAGCACCACTTCGGCACCGTGCTCCATCCGTACCATGCGGGCCGGGAGCCGGTCTACGATCCGAAGCCCGCCTACCTGGCCGCCAAGACCCTGACGGCGGCGCTCGGCGGCTTTGCGTTCGACAAGCGACTGGCCGTCGGCGGCGAAGAGAATCACGTCCTGCAGTTTACCAAGAGCGACGAAAGGCGCCTGGTCGCCTGGACGACCTCCCCATCGCCGCGGAAGGTGGTGATTCCCGCCGGACCGGGCCGGTTCGCGGTGACCGGGCACAAGGGCGAGCGCCTCCCGCCGCTTGACGCCGGCCCGCAGGGGCTTTCCATCACGCTGACCGACGCGCCGCAGTACCTCGCGCCCCAAGAAGCCGCGAGGTGATCGTCTTGCCCCGGGCACCCACGGACGGTCGGCGCCGGCGTCGCGCCGGTCCCGTGGCCCGCGAACTGAATCAGATTCCGCGGTCTTGGGAGGGCGAAAAAACCGTGAAACGGCAGCCTGGTTGTTGGCCACTCTCGGGCCCGCAGCCTCCTCTCGACCGGCCAAAATCGGATTGTGGCCAATATGAGGCGTTTGGCACGTTTTGGGCCAGAGACGGCCCAATCGTAATCCTTT
>CAYGZA010000344.1:0-6707 GCA_964354135.1 uncultured Planctomycetaceae bacterium | reverse complement strand
GTCGGTGCCGAGGGAGACTTCGGGGAGGAGCTCGTAGTCGCCGCCGAGCTGCCACTGGTGGGCGGCAAATCAGGTGCCCAGCCGCGGCTGCCACCGGGCCAGTTGCCACTGACAGTGGACCTCCAACGGCCAGGCGGGGCCAAGATGGAAATCGACCACCGGCTTCATCAGCCACACTTCCCACACGTCGGGCCCAGCCTCCAGCCGGGCCACCGCGGTATCGACGCGGTGGTGGGCCAGAAGGTCGGTCCGCCCGGTCGCGGAGAAGCTGGCCGCAAAGCGGTCTTCCGTCCAGGTGGGACGGTCCGGCAGGCCCCACTGGAAACGGTCGATCTGGAGGTCCACGTTGGCCTCGAAGCTCCCCTGGTCGAGCCGCTTCCAGTTGAAATTGGCCCAGCCGTCCCCGTTGACGCGCAGCCCGCCGAGGTCGACGAAGCCGGCGGTCTGGTCGGCCAGCTTGCTCAGGTCGAACGAGGCCGAGCCGCCCAATTCGTCGCGCGTGCCGGAGGCCGAGGCGGTCAGGAAGTTGGATTGGCACTTGATGCCGTCGATCACCGGGCCCTGGCGGCCGTCGTGGGCGGCCAGGGTAATCAGGATCGGCTGCTGCCAGAGGAGATTCCGCCCGCCGCGGCTGGCACTCAGGTTGCTCGCCTCCAGGCGGCCCTGCCACGCCATCCCCTCGGGGCCGCGGTGGCTGGACATCGCCAGTTGAAGCTGGCCCGAGGTGACCTGCGTTTCCTTGCGGATGCGGAGGGTGTTTGGCAAGATCGCCGCCAGCCGGGCAAGGTCCAAGTTCCCGCTGACTTCCCACGGCTGCCGCAGCGCCGCGGCGAGCCTCGCTGCCGCCGAGCTATCGCTAAGGTCGAGCGTGCCGGACAGGGTGAGCTTCCCCACGTCCGACTCGGTGACGACCCGGTCGCACTGGACGAGCCCGTTCTGCCAGAGGATCCGGCCGCCGGCGCGAAGCCGCTCCAGCCGCGGTTGATCGCTCCCGAGGGCGGGATGGCTCACCTGAAGCTCGCCGGCGGCGATGTCGCCCTTGAGAACCGTCTTGCCGCCGGCTGGTCGGCCGTCCGAGTAGGCTTGGACCGAGGAAGAGAGCCGGCCGGCAAGCCGCACGCCGGGCACAAAGCGGCGCACCAGCGGGTCGAGCATTGCCAGCGGCACGCCCTCGGTCTTCAGCGTCAACTCGTCGCGGCTCGGCTGCTGCTGCTCTTCGGCGGCCTCGTCCCCGGCCGCGCCGGTGCGGCCGGACTCGCCTCGGCGGATCCTGAGCGCGCCGTCGAATTGGCCGTTCTGCCGGGCGTCGGCAACAACCCCCGAGACCTTCCACTCCACCGGCTTCGATTGGTCCAGAGGCATGTTCCAGGTGAGCTGGAACTTCTCGATCTGCCACGTCCGCCGGGTCCGGGCCTCCTGGACCGAGACGGTGCCGTCGGTGACCTCCAGCGCCACGTCGGTGGTTTGCGGCCCCTCGGCCTTCAGGTAGGCGGCGATCGCATCCTCCAGATTGCTGCCGCCCTCGCGGAGGACCAGGGTCAGCTTCGGCTCCCGCAGGCGGAGGTGGCCCGCTCGGGCAGCGTTCCCGAGGAGCCCGAGAAGGGAACTTTCGCCGCGGGCTTCCGGCACTTCCAGCAGAGGCTGGTCGTCCGGGCCGTGAACCACGACCCCTCGCAGCACGAGCGGCGAAAACCACCCCAGCGAGACGGACCGCACGCTCACCGTGCCGTTCAAGTCGGCGGTCGCGTTGCGGATGATCCGGGTGATGATCGGGCTGTGGGCCACGATCGTCGGGAGAAGCCCGACCAGGAAGATCGGGGCGAGGATTGCCGCGATCAGCCAGTGCCGCTGCCGGAAGGCCCGTTTCCGTCGCGTCGGGGGCGACTTCGGGGCCTCGTTCTCCTCGGGAAACGGTAGGCGGTCGTGTTCCTGCTCGGTGATTGTGGCCATTAGGGGGGCCTCCGCGGGGATCTGTGCTTCTTGGGGGGTGCGGCATTCTAGTAACAAACCCAAAATGGCACCAGATCGACTCTTACGCGGCCCCGACAAATCGCAGGGTGCGTGCTTGCACGCACCGGAATCGCCCAACAGCGGCAGGGCGCGTCTTTGCACGCACGGGAGCGGCGTGAGGTTTTCGCGTGCGCGCAAGCACGCACCCTATGCGAGTGGCCGCCGCCCTTGGCCGCGATCATGCCGGCCCGGTAAGATGCAGTGGCCTGATGAAACGGGAGAGTCGAGAGGGATCCACAATGAAGTCCTATCCGCAGATTTTCCGCGTCCGGCAGAAGTTCCAAACCCCTGCGGTGAAAGATGTTGCGGCGGAAGTCGAGGCCCAGTTGACCCGCCTGGGACTCGGCCGCCGGGTCCGGCCGGGCCAGAGCGTGGCGATCGGCGCCGGAAGCCGGGGAATCGCCAACTTCCCCGTCATCCTGCGGGCGATCGTGGATCACCTCAAAGGACTCGGGGCTCGGCCGTTCGTGGTGCCGGCGATGGGAAGCCACGGCGGGGGCACCGCGGAGGGGCAGCTAGGGGTCCTCCATTCCTACGGCATCACCGAGGCGTCTCTCGGCTGCCCAATCCGTTCCAGCATGGAGACGGTCGTCGTCTGCCAAACCGCGGAGGGTTTTCCGGTCTATTTTGACCGCCACGCATTCGAGGCGGATCACGTCGTCGTCTGCAACCGCGTCAAGCCGCACACCCGCTTCGTCGGCGACATCGAGAGCGGCCTCATGAAGATGCTCTTGATCGGTCTGGGCAAGTGCCAGGGGGCCACCGTCTATCACCGGGCGATCCAGGACTACAGTTTCAGCCAGATCATCCGCAGCGTGGCCGGCGAGGTCATCAGGCGGTGCCGCATCCTGGCCGGGCTGGCGATCGTGGAAAACGCCCGCGACCAGACCGCGCTGGTCGAGGCCGTGGCCCCGGAGGATTTCGAGCGGCGGGAGAAGGAACTCCTGAAGCTCGCCCGGGAGTGGATGCCCAGGCTGCCCTTCTCCCACGTCGACGTCCTCCTGATCGATCAGATCGGCAAGGAGATCAGCGGCACCGGCCTGGACACGAACGTCGTGGGCCGCAAGTTCAACGACCACCAGGCGGTTGAGGGGGAATACCCCAAGGTGAAGGTGATCGCGATCCGTGGCCTGACCGAGGCGACGCACGGCAACGCCGTTGGGCTGGGGCTCACCGAGTTCTGCAAGTCACAGCTCTTGCGTGAGACCGATTTACAGACTACGCGGCTCAACGCCATCA
This sequence comes from uncultured Planctomycetaceae bacterium, assembly GCA_964354135.1. Taxonomy (GTDB): domain Bacteria; phylum Planctomycetota; class Planctomycetia; order Pirellulales; family Thermoguttaceae; genus CAYGZA01. The sequence continues at coordinate 3,458 of CAYGZA010000344.1, read as the reverse complement.
CGGCCGGCCACATCGCCGGCGCGATGCTGCCGTTGGACTACGAGACCGACCGCGAGATCCTCGATCTGGCCCTCGGCACGATCGGGCTGGTCGAGCCAGCGCAGGCAAAACTCCTCTGGATCAAGAACACGCTGGAACTGGAAGAGCTGGAGTGCTCCGCCGCGTACCTGGAAGAAGCCCGGCAGCGCGACGACCTCGAAGTCCTCACCCCGCTCCGCAACCTCCCGCTCGACGCCGTTGGCAACCTGCCGGCTTATTAATCACAACGCAAGACACTCCGGACAGGACGTTGTGTTTCTCGCGGCGTCCCGAGACATACGCGTTGCCGTAAAAGGTTCCCCCCAACTTGTAACGCGACGCACGGTCGCCTAGACTGATAGGGGGAGGGCAGAAACCGGTCACGGAGTTAGTACGCCCCAGGATGAATGGGAACGAATGTTCCTTCAGGGTAAGAGGACCCGTAATGCCCAAGGTGTTCGAGAAGGATGGTTATAGCTTCTTCTTCTACAGCAACGAACATCGTCCGATTCACGTTCACGTGCGGCATGGGGGTGGTGAGGCGGTTTTCGACGTGGAGGAGTCAGTCGAGCTTCGGGAGTCCCAGAATATGAAGATGAGGGAGCTATCCAAGGCCCAAACGCTTGCCGAAGAGCACAGGCAGTTGATTGTGGAGAAATGGCATGAACACCTTGGCTGACAAGGTCAAATCGGCCGTCTACCAGGACGGGCACATTCTCGTGCGCATGGAAAGCGGCGTGGAGATTCGCTTTCCCATCGCCGGCAATCCTCGCCTTTCCAACGGCACGCCTCAACAACTCGGCAACATCGAAGTATCGCCGTTTGGCTTGCACTGGCCCGACCTTGACGAAGACTTGTCGTTCCGAGGCTTGCTGGAGGGTGACTACGGACAGGGCAGATCCTGCCGAACCGCGAGAAGCAGCGGCGAGGCCTCCGCTCGGCGCTGACCTTTGCGGCGGCAAGTGACACTCGCCGGAGGCTGCCGATCGACGGGCGTTTGGCGGAATTCCCGAACTCTGTCCCCGGAATTACTGATGACCATTCGACGGAGACCACCGCAATGAATGTCATCCGCGAGATCGGCACTTGGGCGAAGAAGCTGCCTCCCTGGCAGAGCGATGCGCTGCGACGCATCTTCACCGGCGACCACTTGTCTGCGTCTGATGAAGAAGAAATCCTCGCGATGCTGCTCGCTACGCATAACGTCCCTGATGACGCCACTCCTGCTCCGACGCCACGCCCCTTCTCCGACGTTGCGCAGGAATCGACTGGCCCGTCGCGCAAAGTTGTGCTCCGCGAGTTGCATAGCCTTTCTGGGGTCAACGCAATCGTACCCGACCAGTCTCTGACGTTCGCTCTGGACGGGCTTACCATCGTCTACGGCGAGAACGCTGCCGGCAAGTCAGGATACGCGCGCGTCCTGAAGCATGCCTGCCATTCCCGCGAGAAGAGTGAGCCGATTCTCCCCGACGTTACTCAACACAAAAGGGTTACCCCTTGCGCGACCATCGAAGTCTCCGTTGACGACGAGGAAATCGCGCTGCAGTGGAAGGCCAAGAGCCCTCCGTCCGAGGTTCTCTCCGAGATTGCAGTGTTTGATGCCCATTGTGCCCGTGTCTTCCTTGATGAGGCGAATGAGGTAGTCTACCTCCCGTACGGTCTTGACGTATTCAAGAAGCTTGCCGCGCTCTGTGAATCCCTCAAGAACAAAATCATCACTCGTCTAACGCGGATTCCGTCCACACTTCCCATCGCCTCTGACTTCAAGCAGACAACAAGCGCCGGTCGCTACGTCTCCAGCCTTACGGCAAACTCCGACCTGAATCAGCTAACCTTATTGTCGCAATTGGATGCACGCCAAGTCGCTCGACTCGAAGAAGTCCGCCGCCTTGTTACTTCTGCAAAGGGCGACCCGCCCCGACAGCGGGCGGCGCAACTTCGCCGGGTCAAGAGTCGATTTGACCAACTCGCAGACAAGGCGAAGACCACCTCCGACGCGTTGTCTTCTGCCATACTCCTGAACCTCAAGTCCCTCAAACAACAAGCCGACACCGCCGCCAGGGCAGCCCACTTGGCGTCAACCCAAGCCTTTGCCAAGGACCCCATCCCTTCAACCGGCTCCGACCCCTGGCAGAAGCTCTTCGATGCCGCCAAAGCGTTCTCGGAGCAGGCAGTGTACACGGAGGAAGAGTTCCCCGTTACACGAGAAGGTGCTGTGTGTGTGCTTTGTCAGCAGCCTCTCTCAGATCTGGCTGCTGAACGCCTTCAGCGGTTCAAGCGATTTGTCTTGGACGACGCCGCCCAGAAAAAGGCTGATGCCGACCTGGCCGTTCAGAAGGCCGTCGAAGCGTTATCCTCTGTCGCTTGCGACGCCCTGAATAGGGATAAGACACTCCTCGACGAGCTTCGCGCTTACAACGACAACCTCGCGGCAACTGCCGAACGCTTCTTCACTGAGGCGTCCGCCCGCAAGCAGGCCATACTTCAGGCAGCCACCACCGGCGAATGGGAAACGATTCCTGAGATGCCGCCCTCGATTGTTCCCGACGTGACCACTGCCGCAGAGACTCTGGAGGCATGCGCCAAGGAGTTCGATAAGGCCGACAAGCCAGAGGAACTTCTTAAGCTCCAACAGGAACTCGCAGAGCTTGAGGACCGCGAGCGATTGGCCAAGCACGCGGACGAGGTCCGTGCCTTCGTCGCCGCAAAGAAGCGTGAGGCCAACCTTCGCTCCTGCGAGCGCGCCCTCGATACCACCGCCATCACTCGCTTCGGTTCCGAACTCATGGAAAAGGCCGTTACGGGGCAACTCACCTCGGCCTTGCGCAGGGAGTTGGAGTACTTCGATATCCGCTCAGTTCCACTCAACGTGCGTAAGTCAGGCGAGAAGGGAACGACCAAGCACCAGCTCACGATCCAGACGGGCGCTCGTCCCTCAGGGGTTCTGAGTGAGGGTGAGCAGCGCGTCGTGGCAATCGCATGCTTCCTCGCCGAGCTATCCACGTCTCCACTCAAATCCCCCATCGTCTTCGACGATCCGGTAAGTTCGCTCGACCATATCTACCGAGAGCGTGTAGCCAAACGCCTCGTGGTTGAGGCCAAGCTTCGCCAAGTGGTCGTTTTCACGCACGATATCGTTATGCTTCTTGCCCTCGAAAGGGAGTGCGCCGAGCAGCGCGTTCCGCCGCTCGTCCATACAGTCCGTCGGTCTGCCGCTGGCCCCGGGGAATGCCCCCCGCATGCCTCGCGTCCGTGGTACGCGAGCTCTACCAAGGACAGGGTGGGAATCCTCAAACAGATGACAGCCCCATTCAAGAAGCTTCACGTTCAATCGCGCGGAGACTACGACAAAGCAGCCGCAGAGTTCTACGGTAAGCTCCGCGAGGCTTGGGAACGCGCCGTCGAGGAACATCTGTTGGGCGACGTCGTCCAGCGTTTTC
>CAYGZA010000343.1:2702-6760 GCA_964354135.1 uncultured Planctomycetaceae bacterium | reverse complement strand
AACCCTGAACCCTGAACCCTGAACCCTGAACCCTGAACCCTGAACCCTGAACCCTTACATGGCCCTTGCCTCTCCCATGGACCGAGCCAGCGTGGAGCAGATCGTCCGGCAGATCGTGCTGGCGCAGTTCGGCGGCCCGCCGGGGAAGCCGGAGCTGGTGGTGAGCATCTCCGCGCGGCACGTCCATTTGACCGACGAGCACGTGGAGACCCTCTTCGGCGCGGGGCGCAAGCTCACGCCGATGAAGGATCTCTATCAAGAGGGCGCGTTCGCGGCGGAGGAGACGGTGATGGTGGTCGGCCCGGGGCGGCGGCGGATGCTGCCCACCGTGCGGATCCTCGGCCCCACGCGGCCGCGGAGCCAGGTGGAGTTGGCCTACACCGACGCGATTTCGCTGGGGATCGACCTCCCGGTGCGCCAAAGCGGCAAGATCGACGGCACGCCCGGCTGCGTGCTCGTCGGGCCCGCCGGCGTCGTGGAGCTCAAGGAAGGGACGATCCGCGCCGAGCGCCACGTCCATATCGGCCTCGAAGACGCCGCGTACTACGGCGTCAAGACCGGCGACAGGATGAGCCTGCGGGTCTACTCCTCTTGCCCGACCGTTTTTGACGGGCTTCTGGTCCGGGCCGATGAGGCGAGCAAGCTCGAAGTCCACCTCGACACCGACGAAGGCAATGCGGCGGACATCGATCACGCGACCAAAGTGGAGTTACTGCGGCCGTAACGGGCCGTCAGGAATGGGCGATCAGCTATCAGCAGTCGGCTATCAGAAAGCTGAAAGCTGATGGCTGAAAGCTGATAGCTTAGTGAATCGTGTAAGGCGGGCAACCCGCCGTGTACTATCCTCTGACTGGAGAGTAAAACCATGGCAAAAACGATGGAAGCGCTGGGGATGATCGAGACCAAGGGTTTCGTGACCCTGGTCGAGGCCACCGATGCAGCGCTCAAGGCGGCCAACGTCCAGTTCCTCGGCTGGGACAAGGTGGGCAGCGGCCTGGTCAGCGCCTTTGTGACCGGCGACGTGGCCGCGGTCAAGGCCGCGACCGACGCGGGGGCCGCTGCCGGCGGCCGCATCGGCGAGGGTGTCAGCGTGCAGGTCATTCCGCGCCCCCACGAGGACCTCGACGTCGTCCTCCCTCCGGGAACCGGCAAGGCCTAGAAAACCCGTGCAACGTGTCCTGGTGACCCATGACACCCGAAAAGACAACAACCCGAAACAAGACACCACGAAGAAGGGACAATCCTGCCATGCAAGACGCCATTGGACTCCTGGAAACCAAAGGGCTGGTCGCCCTGGTGCAGGCCACCGACGCCATGGTGAAGGCGGCCAACGTCGAGATCGTCAAGCGCGTGCAGATCGGCGGCGGCCTGGTGACCACGATCGTCCGCGGGGACGTGGGCAGCGTGCGTGCGGCCGTCGAGGCCGGCGCCGCGGCGGCTTCCCAGGTGGGCGAGCTTGTGGCCAGCCACATCATCCCCCGGCCCGCCGAGGGCGTGATCGCCGCGTACATGTCGTGAGCAGGGGTCAGGGGTTAGGGGTTAGGGACCAGGGAGCCTGGACCCCTCCGGGCCGACACGGCCCGGCTCTGAACCCTGAACCCTGGCATGGCATGGAGCGAGAGGGAATTCATGAAGATCCTCGTAGCCAACCTCGGATCGACGAGCTTCAAGTACCAACTGCTGGACATGGACGGCGAGCGCCAACTGGCCCGCGGCGCGATCGAGCGGATCGGCTCGGCCGAGAGCCGCTGCGTGGCCGGGATCGGCGACCGGCGGCGGGAAGAGGTGCTTCTCGTCCCGGACCATGCCGAGGCGGTCCGCATCTGCCTGGCCGAGCTGACCCATCCGGAGTTCGGCTGCATCAAGGACGCCTCCGAGGTCTCGGCGGTTGGATTCAAGGCGGTGCTGGGCGGCCGGGTGGACGGCGTCGAGCGGGTAACCGACGAAGTGCTGGAGGCGATGCAAGAGGCGGCCGATATCGCTCCGGCCCACAACCCCGCGTACATCGCCGCGATGCGGATCCTCCGGCAGAAGTTCCCGCAAATGCCCCTGGTCGCGGCCTTCGAGACCGACTTCCACCGCACCATCCCCGACTGCAACCGCTACTACGCGGTTCCCATGGAATGGGCCGAGAAAGGGCTCGTGCGGCGGTGGGGCTATCACGGCGCCAGCCACCGCTACATCGCCACCCGGACCGCGGAAATCCTCGGCCGCAACGACCTGCGGATCATTTCCTGCCATTTGGGCGGGTCGAGTTCCGTTTGTGCGATCAAGAGCGGCCGGAGTGTGGCCAACAGCTTCGGGATGAGCGCCCAGACGGGCCTGCCGCACAACAACCGCGTGGGCGATTTCGACCCGTTCGCCCTGCCGGTCGTGATGAAGCTGACCGGCAAGTCGCTCGAAGAAGTGCTCAAGATGCTCGCCTCGCAAAGCGGGCTTCTGGGCTTAAGCGGCCTAAGCGGCGACGTCCGCGACCTGGCCGACGCCGCCGAAAAGGGCAATGCCCGCGCGAAGCTGACCCTCGACGTGTTTGTTTCCTGCGTGCGGCACTACATCGGGGCCTATCTGGTCGAGCTGGGCGGGGCCGATGCAATCGTCTTCACCGGCGGGATCGGCGAGAACCGCGTGGCGTTCCGGGCCGCGGTCCTCCGCAACCTGGAGGAGCTGGGGATCGTGCTCGATCCGGCGGCCAACGGCCAGGCCAAAGGCGAGGCCCGCATCAGCGCCCACGAGAGCCGGGTGCAGGTCTGGGTCATGCCGACCAACGAGGAGCTGATCGTCGCCCGACTGGCAAAACGCCTACTGGAGGGCTAGCGGATGTTCGTCGCCAAAGTCACCGGATCGCTGGTTTCCACGCAGAAGACCGCCGCGATGGTCGGCCACAAGCTCTTGGTCGTGGAGCCGTACCGGCTGAATGAGGATCGCACGGGGCTGAAGTCGGCGGGCCGGACCTTCGTGGCCGTCGATACCGTGGGGGCCGGCGAAGGCGAGCTCGTGCTCGTTACCCAGGGCTCCAGCGCCCGCCTGACCCCGGAAACGAAGAACCTCCCCGTGGACACGGTGATCATCGGGATCGTCGATTCGGTCCACGTCGGGCAGACAAGCGTGTACTCCAAGGAGACCGTCGGCTCGAAGGAGCCGCGGGGACAAACGTGATTGCAGAAGCCGGAATTCGGAAGTCGGAATTCGGAAGGGGGGAATTGTCCCCGGTCATTCCGACTTCCGACTTCCGACTTCCGAATCTCCCACCTGAACCGTCAGAGGCTCACCAGCCATGCAGATCAACGAAACCGTCGTCCGCAATGTGGTTCAAGAAGTGCTCCGCCGGCTCGGTGCCGACGGCAGTCCTGCCGCGCCGCTGCCCCAAGGGACGCACGTCGGGCGGTTCGGCCTCTTCGCCGACGCGGACGAGGCCGTGGCCGCCGCCCGCGACGCCTTCGAGCGGCTCTCCCGCCGCACGATCGAGGAGCGCCGCCGGGTGATCTCGCACATCCGCCGCATCGCCATCGACCAGTGCGTCGAGCTCGGCACGATGGAGATGGAAGAGACCAGGATCGGCCGCCTGGAGCACAAGATCGAGAAGATCAAGACGCTCGGCCTCATGGCCCCCGGCGTCGAGTTCATGCGGAGCGAGGTCTATAGCGGCGACCACGGGCTGGCCGTGATCGAGCACGCCCCGTTCGGCGTGATTGGGGCGGTCACCCCCGTAACGCACTCGCTGCCGACCATTACCGGGAACGCCATCAGCATGATCGCCGCGGGCAACACCGTGGTCTTCAACCCGCACCCCAGCGGCAAGAAGATCGCCGCCGAGGGCGTCCGACGCTACAACGAAGCGATCTACCGCGACCTGGGGATCGACAACCTCATGTGCGTGATCGTCGAGCCCACCCTCCAGACGGCCAACGCGATCTTCAAGCACCGCGACGTGGCCCTCTTGTGCGTCACCGGCGGCCCCGGCGTGGCCCGGGCCGCGATGCAGCAGTCGAAGCGGGCGATCGTCGCCGGGCCGGGCAATCCGCCGGTGGTCGTGGACGAGACCGCCGACCTGGACCGCG
>CAYGZA010000343.1:0-2602 GCA_964354135.1 uncultured Planctomycetaceae bacterium | reverse complement strand
GCCGGGCCGGGCAATCCGCCGGTGGTCGTGGACGAGACCGCCGACCTGGACCGCGCTGCCCGCTCGATCATCCGCGGCGGGGCCTACGACAACAACCTCTTGTGCATCGCCGAGAAGCAGGTCTTCGTGGTCAAGGAGGTCTTCGACGCGATGATGGCCGCCATGGAGCGGGCCGGGGCCGTGCGGCTTTCGGCCAAGGAAGTCGAGGCCCTCACCAAGGCTGCGATCACCACGGTCGGCGAGGGTGAGCACAAGCACGACGTGCCGCACAAGGACTTCCTCGGCAAGGACGCGGCCGTGCTGGCCCGGGCCGCCGGAAAGAACATCCCGGCCGACGTCGAGATGATCTTCGGCGAGACCGACGAATCGAACCCCTTCGTGCCCGTCGAGCAGATGATGCCCTTCCTGCCGTTCGTCCGCGCCCGCGACATCGACCACGCTATCGAGATGGCCGTGCGGAGCGAGCACGGATTCCGCCACACCGCCATCATCCACTCGCACGACGTGGTCCACATGACCAAGATGGGCAAGGCCGTCGACACGACCCTCTTTATCAAGAACGGCCCGAGCATGGCCGGGCTCGGCGTGGGCGGGGAAGGGTATACGTCGTTCTCGATCGCCGGCCCGACGGGCGAAGGCGCCACCACGCCGCTCACGTTCACCCGCGAGCGACGGTGCTCGATGATCGACAATTTGCGGATCCTGGGAAAGTAGGGGTTAGGGGTTAGGGCTTAGAGTTCACGATTCAGAGCCGGGCGGTGTCGGCCCGGTAAAGGGAAATTCAGAATCAACGGCTGATAGCCGACTGCTGATAGCTGAAAGCTCATACCAATGCTCTCCGGCCGCGTAGTGGGAACGGCGACGGCGACCCTGAAACATCCTTCCATGGAAGGCTGGAAGCTGCTGTTGGTCCAGCCCTATGGGCTGGATGGCCGCACGCCCGACGGCGACCCCATGCTGGCCGTGGACGCGCTCGGGGCCGGAATGGGAGAAGACGTGATCATCTCCAGCGACGGGAAAGGAACGCGGGAACTCCTGCAAAACGACAACACCCCCGTCCGCTGGTCCGTGATAGGGATCGCAGACTGATGGCCGAGCCGCCGATCGACATCGAACGAGTGGTCCGCGAAGTGCTCGCACAACTCGGCGTTGCACCGCAGGCCGGTGCTGCGCCCGCTGGGCCGGCGAGCGGCAGTCCCTCCGCCGCCGTAACTCAAGAGAAGCCGCAGCCGGCCGGAGGGACCGGCAGCAGTGCGAGCGGGGCGGAAATCGTCCTTCAGCGCCGGGTGGTGACGCTGGCCGATCTGCCGGAACGGCTCGAAGGCGTCCGCCGGGTTGTGGTTCCGCCCAAGGCCGTGGTCACGCCCACGGTGCACGACGAGCTGCGAAAGCGGCACATCCACCTGGTGTACGCCGAGTCGAAGCCGGGCAAGGCGCCGGGCCGCGCGCCGGTAACGATCGTCTCGATGGGTTCGCCATGGGATCCCGCGCCGCTGATCAAGGCGTTGGAGAGCGAAGGCCTCGCGGTTCAATCGCAGCACGTCGATTGCCTCGTCGAAGCGACGGATCGGCTGGCGAAAGACCTGGCCGGCGGGCAGGCCATGGGCGTGCTATTGACCCGGCACGCGGCTGCGGGCCTATGCCTGGCCAATCGGTTGGCCGGCGTCCGGGCGATCCGCGGGAGCAGCACCGACGCCGTGGCCGCCGAGGCGGAGGCCGTCGGGGCCAACCTGCTGGTGCTCGACCCGTCGGCCATCGGGTTGTTCACGAGCCAGCAGATCGTGCTGCGGTTCCTCCGCGGCGGTCCGCGCCACTGCCCCGCGGTGTTCCGGAAGAGGTTGGGATAGTCATGCGAATTGGCGAAGTGATCGGCACCGTGACGCTTAATCGCCGGCATTCGAGCCTGTTCGGGGGGCGGTTCAAGCTCGTCGTGCCTTTGTCGCTGACCGATCTGTCGGGCAGCGGCGGCGAGCCGGCCGAGGAACTGACGCTTTACGACGCGATGGGGGCCGGCGTGGGACATCGGGTGGCATTCAGCGAAGGCCGCGAGGCCGCGCAGCCCTTTCACCCCGAGGTGAAGCCGATCGACGCCTACTGCGCGGCGATCCTGGATACGGTCCGGATCGACGCGGGGCGGTAGGCAGTAGGCAGTAGGCGGTAGGCGGTACGAATCGGGAGGCTGAAAGCTGATAGCTGAAAGCTGATGGCTCTAAGCTGGTGGGACTCGCTTCGCTCGTCTCACCCTACATTCACGCGAGGACCGGTCCATGGTGAATTTGCAGAAGATCAAACAGGAAATCTGTGAAATCGGCGACCGCATCTACAAGAAGGGTTTCGCCGCCGCCAACGACGGCAACATCAGCTACCGCGCGAGCGAGAACCAGGTGGTCTGCACCCCGACCATGGTCTGCAAAGGGTTCTTGAAGCCCGACGACCTGTGCATCGTGGACATGGAGGGGAACCAGATCGCCGGCCGGCGCAAGCGGACCAGCGAGATCAAGCTCCACCTGGCGATCATGAAGGAGCGGCCGGAGGTGAAGTCGGTGGTCCACTGCCACCCGCCGCACGCCACCGCCTTCGGCATCGCCCGCGAGCCGATCCC
>CAYGZA010000342.1:0-6768 GCA_964354135.1 uncultured Planctomycetaceae bacterium | reverse complement strand
CGGGCCGTGCGACCGTCCAGCACCATGCGCTCCTGCCACAGAATGACCAACGGGCCCTGGTTGCGGACCGGCCGTCCCTGGAAATCGCGGTCCAGCGGCAGCTCCATCCGCCCCTGCCCGTCGATGCGGAGCTGGTTGGTCCCGCAGTTCAGGTGGATGTTGGCGCCGCTCAGCGAAAGCCCGCGGCCCTCGACGTGTGCCGGGCTGCCGGTGACCGTGGCCGCCATGGTGGGCTTCGAGGCATCGACCACCTGGATCCGATCGCCGCTCATGAGGACCGGCTTCTCCCCGGGCTGCGAGGTTTGCGTTTCGGCGAAGCGGACGTTGCCTTCGACGATCAGCTCGGAGAGCTCGCCCGTGGTGCCTTGCGCGGCCACGCGGGCTTCGAGCACTTTCCCCTCGATCCGGAAGTGCTGCGCCAGCAACGGCGGGACCGCCTGGCCGGCGGCCGCGTCGGCGGGAGTCCCCACGGGGGCCCAGCCGTCTACGCCGTCCCTGGGGGCCCCGGGGATTGCGAGCGGCTGCCCCGCGGCGGCAGTCGGCAGCCAGACCGTCCGCAACGGCGCGGGCACCCGGGCGGCAAACTCCATCGCCAGACGCACCGAGGGGTCTTGGAGTTGCCGCACCAGGGGGCTGCGCTCGCCGCCCGGCTGTTGTTGCCGCCCGGCAGGGACCGGCTTGAACCAGACCCTCAACTCGTTGACCTTCCCGTAGAGCTTGGCCGAAGCGAACTGCACGTCATTCCGGGCAAGCATCCGATCCGGGAGAACCTGCGGCTGCTGGCCGGGGCCCGAGGGCGGCGCCTCCTGGAGCCAGAAGTGGATCTCTCCGGCACTCAGGCCGCCGAGAATCCCGTAGTTGAGTTCCGCGCTGCCCAAGAGCGAGATCACGTGCTGCTGGTCCTGCGGCCGGAGGAGCAATTGCCGCGTCCAACGGGCCTCGAACGGCTGCGGCGTGCGGCCCGGCAATTGGGCGCGGATCGAGCCGGGCCCGTCTGCCGCCGCCTGACCCAATCCTCCCTGCTGGCCGAGTTGATACTCCAGGTGCGGGGCATGAATCTCGTTGTTCCCCTGGCGGAGGAACGCCCCTTGATCGCCGTCCAGCACGATGTGTCCGGTTTGCAGGTCGTATTCCAGCCGGTCCCCGCGGGCCTGGGCGTCCTGGCTCGGGGCCCGGACGATCACCGGGTGCCCTTGGGCCTCGATCCGCCGGGGCTGGAGGCCGGCCACCGGGCTGCGTGCCTTGGCGGGCGTCGGTTGGGGTGAATCGCCCGGGGCAGTCGCGGCATCGCGCCGCCGGCCGAAATAGACCGCCAACATCTCGCAGTTGATCTGGTCGCTCTCCCCGTTGGGGTACACCCGCAGGAGATCCACTTGCTCGCGGAAGACCGCCGATTGCTCCCCCGGGTCGAAACGGACCGGCCCGCGGCAGGTGATCTCAAAAGGAATGTCGGTCCAGCTCGTGCCGGGGCGATCGCCGGGCGCCGGCTGCTTGCCGGACGGCGAGGCCGGGCTGCCCAGGTCCAGCCGCAGCCGCTCCAGGCGGCGGACCTCGATCCACTCGACGCTGCCGATGTTCATTCCGTGCTTCTGGGCGCTGCGGGAGCGATCGCCGGGCGAAAACTTCACTTCCAGGTGCGTGCCGCGCCCGGTGCTCCGCCCCCACGAAAACTCCAAGTCGTTGGGGGTCCAGAGCCGCTGCTCGGTAAGCTCTATGTCGCGGGTCGCGAGATACAGATCGTCTTCGGGCCCGGGGAGTTTGCCTTGGCTGCGGACGGTAATGCGGCCCCGCAATTGCCCTGCCTTCAACCGGCCCACCTCCCCTTTGCGAAGGTCCAAGGGCCGGTCGAACGTCAACAGCGCCCCCTGGGGCGCCTGGAGCACGATGGCCTCGCGGGTTTGTTCGGCCTCAACGGCCGACGCGCCGTTGGGGGTGAAGATCATCGTGCAGGGGACGAGCTCCATTTGGCCGCCCCCCGCGTCGGTCAGGTCGCGCCACAGGAGCTTCACCTGGTCGCTTTCGAGGATTAAGGTCCGCTCGTCCAGCTCCCAATCCCCGGGTTGGAACAGGTCCTTGAGCCCTGCCAGCCGATCGGCGGGCGGCTGGAAAACCACTTCCTCGTCGCTCTGCCATCGCCCCGCGGCCGGCTCAATCCACGGGACGGCCGCCAGACGGTAGGCAGCATACGCCGCCAGCACCGCTGCAAGACTGACGCCGATGCGGAGAGGCCGGGGCATGGGAGAATGATGAAGGATGAATGCTGAAGGATTTCGTTTAGCCCGGCCGCTTGCGGCCGGCAGTTACGTTCTGTAGGGTTGAACAACGTCGTCCCAGCGGCGCTGGGTCTTGAGGATCAGCTCGATCACTTCCCGGACTGCGCCGGTCCCGCCCGGGGCCTTGGTCACGTACGCGGCGGCCTCGATCAGCTCCGGGCAGGCGTCGCCCACGGCTACCCCCAATCCCACGCTGCGGACCACCGGCAGGTCGGGCAAATCGTCGCCGATGTAGCAAACCTGGGCCGGCGTCAGACCGAGCCCGGCAGTGATTTCCAGCGACGTGGCCAGCTTGTCGCGGGCGCCCTGGCGAACAATGCCGATCTCCAGCTCCGCCGCCCGCATCTTCACAATCTGGGAGCTCCGCAAGCTCACCACGCCGAACCGGTAGCCCGCCTTCTGCCAGAGCCTGATCCCCATCCCGTCGCGGATGTGGAACTGCTTGGTCTCGGTGCCCTGGTTGTTGACCACGAGGCGGCCGTCGGTGAGCACCCCGTCCACGTCCGCCAGGATCAGCTCGATCGCCTGGCAGCGCTCCTGCAAATCCATCGCATCTCCTGTTGATTACGTCGGCCGATCGGCCTCCGGTTCGCGAAAAACCCGGCACCGGGCACGCGGGGAAGGCTCCGCCCCTACAATCGGCCCGGTCGCTAAACTCTCAGTCTCCTGCCCCACCGCTTCCCTGGGAAGTATCTCCACCACATCGGTGATGTCGATCAGGCCGGCCGGCTTCCCCTCGGCGTCGACCACCGGCAGCTCGCTGATCTTGCGCTGGGCCAGGATTGCCACGGCGTCGACCATCATCGAGCCCAGCGGCACACGCACCGGATGGGGGGTCATCACCTCGCGGATCGGGCCGTCCAGCTCGCGTTCGCCGCGGCGCTCGAAGAGCCGCGCCAGATCGCTGTCGGTGAAGATCCCCGTCAGCCGGCCCGCTTCGTCCACCAGCATGATCGCCCCGGTGCGCCGGCCGGGCACGCTCAGCGAGACAAAGACCTCCCGCACGGTCTTGCCCTCCGGTGCCACGCGGCACTGGGCCAGCGGCCGCAGATGGTGCTCCACCTTGCTTAGGCGGAGGCCCAGGTTGCCGGCAGGGTGAAAGCGGGCAAAATCCTCGCGGCTGAAGTTGCGCATCCGGCTGACCACAAGGGCCAGGGCGTCTCCGACGGCAAGCATTGCCGTGGTGCTCGTGCTGGGGGCCAGGCCCAACCGGCACGCCTCTTCCAGCGGCCCGAGTTCGACCGTTACGGCGGCCGCCCGGCCCAGAGTGCTCTCCGCCTTGCCCGTGATCGCGATGATCGGCATCCCGAGCTTGGCCAGCGAGGGGAGCATCCGCACGACCTCCTCGGTCTCCCCGCTCTGGGAGAGGATGAGCAGGAGATCCTGCGGATGGACCCTTCCGAGGTCGCCGTGTACCGCCTCGGCCGGGTGCAGGTAATGGCTGGGCGTGCCGGTGGAAGCCAGCGTGGCCATGATCTTCTGCCCGATCAGGCCGGCCTTGCCCATGCCGGAGACGATCACGCTCCCCCGGCAAGCGTAGATAAGCTCGACTGCCCGGCAAAAACTGCTGTCCAGGCGCTTGGCGACTTCTCCCAGGCTGCGGCTCTCCGATTGGACGATTTCCCGGCCGCAACGGAGCTGCTCCAGGGGAACGAGGCGAATCGGCGTGGGAGCGGCGTCCGTGCTCATCGACCTGTCTTCCTTGACCTGGGAGGCGAGAGGGGCGAACTCGGGCTGGCGATTCTACCCTAGTACACCGTCCGTGACAAGGAAATCTGGGTGCTGTGGTGCGACAAGACAAAACGGGCAAACAAGGCTAAATATCTTGAGCGGGAAGCCTGCAAATACTGCGCAGACTTCCGAAGTCTTTAAGACTTCGGAAATCTGATCGGCCACCGGCCTCCTCCTCCTGATCGCCGGCCATCGGGTCGCCGCGTTCAATTGCAGCGCACCAAGATCTCCGGCATCATCAGGACCACCCGCTCCTGCTGGAGCAGGCTCAGCCGCCCCAGCGCCGCCTTGATCGCTTCCAGCCGGGTCGGTTCCACTCCCTGGAGCATCGGCAGGGCCACGTCCAAGAGCGGGTTCGACGGCCGCGGCCCAAAGGCGCGGGCGGCAATCGAGAGCGTTTGGCTGTCGCTCTCCTTTTCGGTCAGGTCGGCCATGAGCATTTCGAGGAAGCTCTTGGGCCGGGGCACGACGCGGACCTCGTAGTCCTTCACGTTCGCCTGCTTGGCGGCGAACTGGATGGCGTCGTCGAGCGTTCCGATCTTATCCACCAGGCCCAGCTCGAGGGCTTGGCGCCCCGTGAACACGCGGCCGCCGGCCAGGTCGTCGATCTTCTTCTTCAGGCGCCCGGCGCGGATGGCGAGCACGTGCCCCTTGAAGACGCCATAGACTTCGTCCATGTAGCCCTGCATCTTCGCCCGCTCCTCCGGGGTGAACACTTTATCCGAGCCGAGCATGTCGGCATGGGCGCCGCGCTTCTTGGAGTGCCACTGGATGCCGACCTTGTTCCATAAGGGCGTGGTGACGAGTTTCCCGGAGACCACGCCGATCGACGCGGTGATCGTCGAGGCGTCGGCGAAGATCGTCTCGGCGCCGCAGGCCACGTAGTAGCCGCCGCTGCCGGCCACGCCGCCCATCGACACCACGAACGGCTTCTTCTCTTTGACGCGCTTTGTGGCGTTGAGGATGATCTCGCTGGCCACGGCCGATCCGCCCGGCGAATCGACCCGGAGCACCACGGCCTTGACCGACTTGTCGTCGGCCACCTGGTCCAGGGCCTTGCGGATCGGGGTGCTGTAGGCAATCCCGCCGAAGCTGAACGGGCTGGGGTCGCCTTGGCCGGGCAGGATCGGCCCGTCGACGTACACGATCGCCACGGCATCCTTGCCGGTGGCTTTCTTCGGCGGTTGGAGCAGGTCCGCCCACATCTTGAACAGCCCCAGCGGGGACGAGAGGTCCAGGTCCCCGAGCTTGTCCTTCTTTCCGTACCGCTTGTCCCATTTCGCGTCGGCGCCGTATTTCGACTTCAATTCGGCGACGAACTGGTCGTGGTACTGGACCTTGTCGATGATCCCCAGCTCCTTCGCCTTCCCGGCGGCGTAGAGGCCGCCGTCGATCCACTGCCGGACCTTCTCCGGGCTCACCCGGCGCCCCTTGGCCATCAGGCCCACGTACGAATCGAAGAGGCTGTCCAAGAGCCAGTTCTCCATTTGCTCGGCTTCGGGGCTGGGCCCGTACCGCATGAACATTTCGGCCGCGGACTTGTACGCCCCGCAAGTGAAAAAGTCGGGCTGCACGCCGAGCTTGTCCAACAGCCCGCGGAGGTACGGGGACTCGCCGTAAACTCCCATGATCCAAACCGTGCCCGTGGGAACCACGCTCACGTTCGTGGCCCCGGACATGAGCGTGAAGCCGCCCGTCATGAGCGACTCGGAGTAGGCGTGGATCTCTTTGCCGGCAGCCTTGATCTCGTCCATGGCCTGCCGGAGTTCTTCGATCTGCGCCAACCGGAACGATCCGGTGCCGACCTGGAGGACGACCGCCTTGACCTGCGGGTCCTTGGCGGTCTTCTTCATGCGTGCGACGATGTCCCTGAGCGTCTCGGCCCCCACGGAGCCGAAGAGCAGGTCGTCGCCCAGGGGGGCCTCCGGGAGCGGGCGGCTGACCGAGAAGACGGCGATCACGGGTTTGGCAGCGGGCTTGGCCTCGCCCGCCGCGTATACCCCCGAGAGAGGAACAAGGCTGAGCACCACCATCGCGACCCAACAACGCCTTCTAGCTGTCATGGACATTCCTTCCGGCAACTCGCCAAAAAAGGGACGACGCGACTGCAAAACGGAACCACCGGGACTCGCCGCGCTACGGCAAGCCGCGGGCCGCGACCCGTGGCGCCATGGGCAATGCACCCCGTGAGCGCTTCCAGGCGGCTTCCTCCAATCCTACTTCGTCGGGTCCTTCCGGGTATTTACCCCCGTAGTGGGGAGGCCGCATGCCCGCGGCACGCGCCAATCAGCACATCCGGCTACACGGGAAATACCCCTGTCGGGTAGTGGTACAGTTTGAGGGGCCCGTCAGAAAAATCGCCCTGATTTAGTTGGGTACCACTGCCACCTCTGCGTCTACCGCTCTCACGACAAATGCGATATCGGGAATCTGAGTAGATCTCCGAAATCGCATTTTTTCTTGGCGTCACCCCGAAACCGCATTGACTACGCCCCTGGGATCCGTATCATAGATTCCAAGGGAGAAAATGCTATGACCGACCTAGAGAGAATTGAAAGGCGTATCGCCGTTCTCCGGGGCGAACTACAGGAGTTGGAAACAGCGGCTCGGGTCATCCGTCGTTTGCCGGAGGATGATGAGGAAATTGGGATTCCTCAAGAAATCAATACTCGGCCGGCCCGAAAGCGCACAGGACCCCGTACCAAACTGATGATCCGGGACGTGGCAGAGCGAATCCTCCGAGAACGCGGCGAATTGCATTATA
>CAYGZA010000341.1:0-6817 GCA_964354135.1 uncultured Planctomycetaceae bacterium | reverse complement strand
TCCGCAAGGAGGTACACCTGACTGCCGCGCCAGAGCGCGCGACCGCCCTCATCACCGCCGACAGCCGATACAAGCTCACGGTCAATGGCCGCCGCGTGCAGTGGGGCCCGGCCCCGTGCGACCCGCGGTATCTGGACGTCGACCCGGTCGATCTCGCGCCGCACCTTCGCCCGGGCAAGAACGTGATCGGCGTCGAGGTCCTCCACTACGGGATCGGCGACGGGACCTGGGCGGCCGGCAAGCCCGGGCTCATCTTCCACGCATCGATCGAGCTTCCGGGCGGCCGCACGGAGAAGGTCGTTTCCGATCCCTCGTGGCTCTGCTGCGTCGACCGCGCCCACCGCCCTGGCGCACCGAAGCGATGGTTCCTCCGTGCGCTCCAGGAGGAGTTCGATGCCCGGCTGCACCTCGTTGGTTGGGACACGCCCGACTTCCAGCCCGATGCCCGCTGGCTCCCCGCGGCCCTCATCGGCTGCCCCGCGGACAAGCCGAGTGCGGCCAGCGGTTATCCGGGGAACGACTCGATGGACGGCGTCCCCGCCGCGCGGAGCTCGCTCCGGCTGAGGCAAATCCCGCCGGTCCGCGAGAGCGAGGTGGCTGCCGCCGGCCTGTCCGACTCGGGCCGTGTCGAGTGGTTCCGCGAGCCCGCGGACTGGTTCGATTTCCGTGTGCCGGGCTCGTTCCGCATCACGAGCGAGCGGAATGTGAATCCCTTCGACGCCCCCACCTGGACGCTGCCGGCCACGCCTGACCCGCGGCAAGGCGTCTTCGCAACGTTCCACTTCAAGGAGCAGGTGGTCGGCTGGCCGTACTTCACGATCGACGCCCCGGCCGGGACGATCATCGAGCTCATGTGCCAGGAGTCGCACGACTTCAAGGGGCCCGCCTGGCTCGACACGCAGTTCTTCGCCTGGACGAGGTTCGTCTGCCGCGAGGGCATGAACCGCTTCGAGACCTTCGACTACGAATCGCTCCGCTGGCTCCAGCTCCACGTGCGGGGCGCGGGCCGGCCGGTGAAGCTCAGCGGCGTCGGCGTGCGGCGGCGCTCGTTCCCCTGGTCCAATCCGCCCGTGGTCCGCTGCTCCGAGCCGGTCCTGCAGCGGCTCTTCGACGCGTCGCTCAACACCCTGGTCAATAGCGCCCAGGAAACGTGCGTCGACGGCATGGCCCGCGAGCGCCAGCAGTACAGCGGCGACGGCGGGCACCAGCTCTTGGCCCTCCGCTGCGCCTTCGGCGAAGAGCGGCTCTCGGCCCGGTTCCTGCGGACGTTCAGCGAAGGGCTCACGCCCGACGGATACTTCCTGGACTGCTGGCCCGCCTTCGACCGGCTGGCCCGCGTGATGCAGAAGCAGGTCGATGGGGCCTATTGGGGTCCGCTCTTGGACCACGGCGTGGGCTTCAACTTCGACTGCTGGCAGCACTACGAGGACACGGGCGACCTGGCGGCCCTGGCCGAGCCCTACCCGCGGCTTGTGCGTTTTGCGGCGTACCTGGAAAGGCTCCGCGGCAAGGACGGGCTCTTGCCGGTCGAGAACCTGGGCATCCCCACGGTCTGGATCGACCACGACGCCTACCGCCAGCAGCGGCACAAGCAGTGCGCGTTCAACCTGTATGCCGCGGCGATGCTCCGGCATGCGTTGGCCCCCATGGCCCGGGCGTTCGGCGAGAATCAGCAGGCGGAGCACTTCGTGCGATTGGGCGACGGAATCGCAGCGGCGACGGTTCGGCGATACTGGGACCCGGGGCGGGGCATCTTCGTCAACAACCTGCCCTGGCTCGCCGAGGAGAAGGCGATCCGCCTGTGCGACCGCTCGCTGGCCACGGCGATCCTCTTCAACCAGTGCCCCGGCGGCAACACGGCGGCGGCCCTGAAGGCCCTGGCCGAGTGCCCCGCGGAAATGGGCCTGTCTTATCCCTGCAACGCGAACTGGCGCTACTGGGCGTTGGCGAAGCTGGGCCGGACCGACGTGATCCTCAAGGACTTCCGCCGTCGCTGGGCGAGGATGAGGTCGGTCATCGACAACAACACGCTCCAGGAATCGTGGGAGGCCCCGCCCGACTCGACCGCCCAGTGGAGCCACTGCGCCCTCTCGCCGATCTTCGTCCTCTACCGGGACATCGCCGGCATTCGGCCGGCGGCCCCGGGCTTTCGGCGCGTCCAAGTCCGGCCGCAATTGCACGACCTCGGTGCGCTGGAGTTGACCTACTACACCGTGCGCGGGCCGATCCAATTCGCCGCCCAGCCGATCTTGGGCGGCCATTCCGCATCGGTCACCCTGCCGGCGGAGTGCGAGGGAGAACTGCTCTTGCCGCCCGGCTTGCGGCTCCCCGTCGACTCTGAGACAAGACTCCGGCGACTCACGCCGGATCACCCGCTCGGGTTGAAGCGGTTCGCACTCAAGCCGGGCGAAAAGAACGACTTTGTGGCGCACCGAGGCGATGAGGTCCAACATTAGCCCCCCGCCCCTTCGCGGCCAGTAGCAGAACGCCGAGCCACGCCGTTCGACGCAGCGGTCCCGCAACCTGAATCCCAGCCCCCAGCTCCACCCGCCGGAGTCCGCCAATCCTGGACCATCGCGCTCGTAATCCGGCCAATGAGTGCATACAGCCCGTGGTGTTCGGGCTGCCTTGCCGCACGATTATCGTAATGCGGCGGGGTACAATCAAGTTGCAGGCCGTGATTGCACCGTGGCCGTGTCGCTGCTACAAGAGTGGAAAGCCGCCGAGAGGAATCCCTTGCTTGCGGGAGATGAAGCCATGGTCCGTCGTGCTTTCCCCTCTGCCCGAGTGGTTGCTTTTTCGATGATCGGACTGTTGCTGATCGGCATTGCCCTTTCAGCGGCCGAGCGTCGGGAACCGAAACTGCCGATGCAGATCCCGGTCCTCGTCGTCAAGTATTTCCCCGTCAAAGGCAATCTGATCGACCAGAAGGCGACGGGGGATTGGGGGGCTCCGCTGGACGAGACCCGGAAGAAGACTGAGCAGCTTACCCACGAGGTGCTTACCGCTTTGCAGGAGGGCTCACGCTACCACGGCTACAAAGACGAGAGTGCCAAACCCAGCCTTGTCTACCGAGTGGTCGAGACCTTGGAGTTCCTGGAGCCACTGCCCACCGTTGCCCACTCCGGCGAAGGTGCCCCGATGACCGACTACAACAAGATCATGCAGCGGGTGAAGATCAAGCAGTGGGTCGAGCAGAAGGGCGTCAAGGAAGTCTGGATCTGGGGGTATCACGGTGGAGTCGTCGGTCTCTGGGAATCCAACATGGCGGGTCCCTTCGGGGATATCAGCAACAGCAGCCGTGATCCCAAAGATCTGCCCGTGCTGAAGAAGACCTACACGGTCTACCACTACAACTACCAGCGGGGCGCATCCGAGGCGGTCGAGGACCACATGCACCAGATCGAGGCGGTGCTCAACTGGGTGGATGGTCGGGACCGGACGCCGCCCGACCAGTGGGACAAGCTCTTGTTCTGGGGCAAGTTCGTCGGCAGTGACCGCACCCACAAGATCATCCGCCCCGGCTGCGGCTGGGCGCATTACCCGCCCAATGCTGAGCAGGACTATGACTGGGCCAACAAGCGGTTCGTCGAGACTGACATTGAAGACTGGCGGCCCGATGGAACCGGCAAGAAGCAGCGGATGAACTGCGGCCGCTGGGAAGGCGACAGTCTGAAATGGTTCGTCTACTGGATGCAGAACATCCCCGGTGCCGACAACGGCCTTATCTACAACGGCAAGCCGCTCACGAACTGGTGGGTCTTCATCGGCGACTTCGACAATGCCATCAAGAACAAGCTGAAGCTCACTCGTGAGTAGAGGCCGAGGGGGTTGAACCATGAAAGTGCTGCTGGCGGTCATCGCCGCTTTCCGGTCGCTGTTTCCCATGGGCGGCCAGGCGGAATCTGCCAAAGTGCCTTCAATTACTGCCGCCGCTTCAATCCGGCTGGTCGAGCGTGGCGCTGTCCTGGCCGAGGACTTCGAGGGCCGAAACCTGGACCGGACCCGATGGCGAGTGTGGCAAGAGAACCCTGACCGGACCACGGTGCGCCAGGAAGATGGGCGGCTGAATCTCACCGCTCGTGGCCCCATCGGGCACAACGGACTGTGGGGGCTCACGACCGCCAAGTACAAGGACGTGGTGCTCCTGGACGGAAAGCCGCTTGGTGCGCCGCTCCAGATCGAGTGCAGGGGCGTGAAGGGGCTCTATCCGGACGACGTTTACGAGGTACTCGTGCAGTAGCCGACCGCTCTCGGTAAGCGACGGGGCCTACTGGGACTCTCCTGGAGAGACCCAGCACGAGTTGTGCCGCCTCATACCCACGTGCGGTCACGCCTGCTCCAAGGCGGCCCAAACCCGTCCACCATTTCTCCCACGTCGCGTTCTCACTGCGCGATGAGCATCGCCGCGGTCTGGTCCGGCGTCGGAAGAGTCGGAGGACCGTTGGGAAACGAGCGAAGCTCGGCCAAATGCTCCAACAGGATCCGCCGCACTTCGAGCACGGCCAGCGGGTGCGAGTGGACCCCGCTATGTTTCGCCGGCACCACGAGCTCGCTGGTCACGTCGCCCATGCGGGCGCTCTCGACGCTGACGACCCCGTCGCTCTCGGCGGTCAGTTTGCCCAACAGCCCGTGGTGCTGGGCAATGCCGACGATGCTGTGGTACCTGACCCAGGGGGCCCGCGGGCTGGTAGCCATCACGGGGAAGATGGGCGCGTTGGGAGACAGGGAGTCGATGCTCGTTTCGATCCTCAAGAGCGACCGCTGGGGAAAGAAGCCGTTGTTCTCCCGGAACAGCGTCTGCTGGCTTTGGAGGAGCATCTGCGGCAGACTGATCAGCTTGGCGGCCAACCACCGGGTGGTCTGATTGGAGAAGCTGCTGCCCCGGTGCGGCGTGCCGATGGTGATTACCCGGCGTACGGACGGGCTGGGGTGGAAGAAAAAGCAGTTCACCAGCCGCTGGCGAACCTCGGGATCGGCCTTGACCTGCTCCGGCGGCTTATCGCTCACCAGGTTCCAGTAGTCGGAGCGGCTGTCGAGCGTCTGCAAGCGGGAGACCAGCCCGCCCATGCTGTGCCCGATAAGCACCATCTGATCGAGCGCGGGCTCTCCGTGCTGCGGGTCGAGCACCTGCCGGGCCTCGGCCAGGTCTTTGCGGAATTGGGCCGCGGTGATCCAGAACGGCTGGGCCGTCGGGTACAGATAGAACCATACCTGATAGTGCTTGCGGATCTCGGGCGAGCTCCGCAGGTCGTTGAACATTTCCATCCACGTCATCGGGCTGGACCAAAGCCCGTGAACCAGGATCACCGGGATCTTGCCCGGCTCGTAGGGCTGGACCATGTAGAGGCCCATGATCGGCCGGTTCATTTCGGGCTTCTTGGCAATGAGGACGTCGGGCCGCAAGAGGCCGATGTGGTCGAGGTTCGTGAGGGCCGGATTGGAGAGGAAATACGCCAGCGGCGTGGTCAGATCGCTCTCCAGCGGCACCGTGACGTTGTTGACCGCAACGTCGGCCACCGCGAGCGGATCGCAGAGCTCGAGCACGGCGCGGCGCCGCGCCGAGCCCTTGGGCAGCGGACCTTGGCCCGGCGGCGCGGCGGGTGATTCCGCCTCCGCGCCGGGCTCGGGCCGCAAGAAGGCCGTGAGCGGGAAACTCAGACCCGGCGGATAATACCACGCCGCGGCCGGCTCTCCGGGATAGCTCTTCCGCACCGCAATCAGCGGCACGCCTAGCCCATAGGTGAGGTAGTGGTTCTTCAGCCCGTTGATCTCATAGTCGGAGACGAACTCGAAGTGGTCGAAGTCCTCCTGCCGCCACTTGCCCCCGCGGACGACGCACGTGATGTCCCAGTCTCCCCCGGCGGTCGCGATGGTTTGGGTTTGTCCCGGCACGAGGCGCTGCTGTTTGCGGACCAGGCGCAGTGCGGCCTCCAGGGCCCCGTTGTACAAATCGCACGCGCCGCGGAAATGGGGATCGTACGGGTTTCGAAGATGCCGGAAGCGTTCGCTGAAGAGGTACTGGTGCGCCTGCAGGACCGAGGCCCCGTAGAAATTCACCGCCAACTGAGGGTTGGTCGGTTCGACCCGCTTGGCCTCCAGGTAGCTCAATTCGGCGATGGCGTAGACCTTGTCCGGGGAGGGCTCGCGCTGGAGGACCCCTTGGACTTTCTGGAGGAATTTCTGCGGGTCGCCTTTGAAGTCTTTGTCGAGGTCGTAGACGCGGAGGAATTGGCGGGTCCGCTCGCTTGGCTCCGGGCCGCCGCGGGCGGTGAGCTTCAGTTGCTCGACCAGAGGGCTCTTGGGCACGCTCCGCAAGGTGGCCATCTTGGAAGAGGCACACCCGCCGGCCAGCGCCAAGAGCACCAGCAGCCGGAGCATCCAAGCGACGCCCCGGTGCCGCTCCCGCAACGTCCTTCGGCGATGATCGATCTGGTCCATGCGATTTGTAGGGCGGCCGTCGATCCGCCGCGCGACGAGACGGAGTGAGCCGGTAGGTCTCGGCCGCGCCGAGACAGCCCAGAATTGGGGGTGGCACGATAAGGAAATCCCCGCCCGCGGTCAATGGCAGTTTCGCTGCGATGCTCCGCGTCGGCCAGGCGCAATCCCCAACGCCCCAATGGTTTGCGGCTCAAGCCGGTCAGTAGGACGGGCGTCCCGCCCGTCCACAAAGTCCCAGTAGGACGGGCGTCCCGCCCGTCCACAAAGTCCGCTGCAACCGGCGAGACCGGCGAGACCGGCGAGACGCCCGTCCTACTGATTGGCGAGACCGGCGAGACGCCTTAGTTTTACCCACATTTTCTCTGTTGGGCTATGA
>CAYGZA010000340.1:0-6867 GCA_964354135.1 uncultured Planctomycetaceae bacterium | reverse complement strand
AGAAGGCCTACGAGATGGTCCCGGTGGATGCCACCCAGCCGATCAAGGAGAAGTACGACGTCCTCCTGGCGGTGCAGCCTTCGTCGCTCGGTCCGGAGCAGATGAACAACTTCGTCGCGGCCCTGAGAGGCGGCCAGCCGACGGCGGTTTTCGAGGACCCGAGTCCGGTCTTCTTCGGCGGCGTCCCGGGGACGTTGACTCCGCGGCGGCCGCCCAGCGGGATGAACCCCATGATGATGATGGGCCAGCCCGGGGTGCAAAAGGGCGACATCAACCAGCTCTGGAGGCTCCTGGGGGTCCACTTCAGCGGGATGAGCGGGCAGGGCGGGCCGAGGATCGGAGAGATGGAATTCGATCGCGAGAAGGACATCGAGACGGTCTATCAGGACTACAATCCCTTCCCCAGGTTCCCTTATCCCGGCGAGCTGGTTTTCGTCGACACGTCGGTCGCCAAAGACGCGTTCGACGAGCAGAACCCCGTTTCTTCGAAGCTCCAGCACGTCCTCTTCCCGTTCCCCGGATACATCACCCCGCTGCACGCTTCATCGCTCCAGTACGAGACCCTCGTGCGGACCGGCGACAAGACCGGGACCGTCAAGGCCGACGAGCTGTTTGAGCGGAGCCCGTTCGGCGGGCGGGGACTCAACGAGAACCGGCGAAAGAATCCGACCAAGACGCGCTACGCCATGGCCGTGTACATTCACGGGAGGATCCCGGCCAGCCAACCGATGGCCGATGAAGGGGCGCCGAAGATCGCTTTCGAAGCGGCGGGAGGCCCCGCAGCCTCCGGCCCCCCGCAGAAAGCCGAGCCGGGCAGCATCAACGTCATCCTGGTGTCCGACATCGACTGGCTTTCTCCCGACTTCTTCCATTTGCGGGAAATGGGAGATCCCGAAGAGGGAGGCACTCGCTATGACTTCGACAACGTGACGTTCGTGCTGAACGTTCTCGATTACCTGGCGGGCGACAACAGCTTCATTGAGATCCGCAAGCGCCGGCCGGTCCATCGCACCCTGACGGCGATCGACAAGGCCACCGACGCGGCACGCAAGCAGGCCGCCGACGCCACCGACCAGTTGTTCAAGAAGGCCACGCAGGCCATCGACGAGGAGAAGGAGAACCTCACGAAGCAGCTCAAGGAAGTGGACAAGGAGCTGCAGGCCAAGGGGCTCAGCAGCTTGGACATCGATCAGGAGAAGGATCGGGTCCGTCTTACCGGGGAACGGCGGATCGAGGCGGAGACCGACCGGCTCAAGCGGGAGCGGGATCAGGACATTTATCGGATCAGGACGAACCTGGAGATGGCGATCCGCGGCGTCCAGGACCGGTACAAGTTTTGGGCCGTCGTGCTGCCGCCGATCCCGCCGTTGATCGTCGGCACGTTGGTCTTTGTGGTGCGAAGGGCCCAGGAGCGGGAGGGCGTCTCTCGCAAGCGGCTGCGCTAGGCGCCGCGCAGGCCGCTTACCGAGCGGAAGCACGTAGTTTTTGGGAGTTAAGACATGATTAGTGCGGCCAACATAATCATCTCGATCCTCATAGCCCTCTGGTTTCTCCGGAAGGCCCGCGCTACAGGGAAGGATCCCGCCCGCTGGGCGCTGACCGGCTGGGCGGTCTACTTCGTGCCCGCTAGCCTGCTGACCGGCTTGCTGTTGTGGGTATGGCTTCGGTCTTTCCTCCAGGCATTGATCCCGCTGGAAGTCCATTTCTTCAAGACGGCGCTGCTCTCCGCGTTCTTCGGAGTTCTGGTGCCGGCGGCGGGGTTGGGGCTGGTCGTCTCGCTCCACGTCTACTCGACCTTCTTGGGCAGCGAGGCCGCCAGGCGGATGAACGGAAGGTCGTACGCGTTCGAGGCCGTGGCGTTGGTGCTGGTGGCCGTCGGCTGGCTGGCCCGGCCCGGCCTGCCGGGCGCGGGAGAAGCCCGCGCCATGATCAACCAGCTCCTCTTCCCCGACTTCAAGGATCCGCGGCTTGCGGAGGACCTGGAGGTCGTCCGTTACGACGAAACGACCTCCACGCACAACGACTTCCGCGTCGCCAAAGACGCCCAGGGGCGCTGGTCGATCCCCTCGCACGAGAACTATCCCGCCGACGCCCAGCGCCAGTTGGCCGAGGCCGCGTCGGGCCTGATGGACCTCAAGATCCTCGACGTCGTCAGCGATAATCCCGACGACCATGCCCAGTACGGCGTCGTCGAGCCGGCCAAAGACCTCAAGGGGGCTACCGGCATCGGGACCCGGGTCACCATGCGCGACAAGAACAAGCAGGAGCTGATGGCCCTGATCGTCGGCAAGGAAGTGCCCGACGGACGGGACCTCCGCTACGTCCGCGTCCCGGCCCAGGACGCGGTTTTCGTCGTCCAGGTCCGGACCGACAAGCTCTCCACCAGCTTCGGCGACTGGATCGAGAAGGACCTGCTGAAGATCAGCGCCATGGAGGTCAAGTCGATCCGCATGGCCGACTACTCCTTCGACATCAAGCGTGAGGAAGTGGTCAAAGGGAACCAGGTGCTCGTGACGGAGCGGCCGGTGGTCGCGCGGCGGGGGCTTCTCCGCGTCGAGTACGCCGATACGGCCAAGCCCGAGGATCCGCGATGGAAACTCCTCGAAAGCAAGGCGGAGCAGAAAGGCCAGTGGGTCGATGCGCCGCTTGCCGCCGACGAAGAGCTGAGCTCCGCCAAGCTCGACGACCTGAAGTTCGCCCTGAACGACCTCAAGATCGTCGACGCGAAAAGGAAGCCGGAGGCCCTGGCCAAGAACCTCCGGGAGAAGGGAAGGTTCCCCCAGAACATCCTGGCGCAAGCCTTGCTGGCGGAGCGCGGATTCTACCTCTTCCCGGTGAATGAAGACACCGTGGAGGTCCTCTCGACGCTGGTCCCGGTGGAGAAGAACACCGCGGAGCTTCTTTCCAGCGAAGGCGACGTCCGCGTCACGATGAAGGACGGCGTCGTTTATGTCCTGCGGTTCGGCCAGATCGCCTCCACCACGCAAGCCCCGTCCGACAAGGACAAGAAGGATGCCGTCAAGAAGGACGCGGCCAAGAAGGATGCCGCCAAGAAGGACGGCGAGAAGAAGGGCGCCGACAAGAAAGCCGCCGACAAGAAGGACGCGGGCAAGAAAGATGCCGAGAAGAAAGGCGACGAGAAGGACAAGGCTACAGAGTCGGGCGTGAATCGCTATCTGTTCATCATGGCGGAGTTCGACACCAAGTTGGTCCCCGAGCCTCAACTCGAGAAGGCGCCCGCCGAGCCGAAGCCCGGCGAGGCTGCCAAAGCCGATTCCGCCAAGACCGAATCCGCCAAGCAGGGCGCCGCGAAGAAACCGGAAGCCGCCAAGCAGGGCGATGCGAAGAAGGACGACGCCAAGAAGCCCGATCAGCCGGACCCCAAGGCCGAGCGGGAACGGATCGAGAAGGCGAACAAAGAGAAACAGAAGGACTACGACGACAAGATCGAGAGCGGCAGAAAGAGGGTGAAGGAACTCAACGCCCGCTTCGCCGACTGGTTCTACGTGATCTCGGAAAGCGAGTACCAGAAGATCCACCTCGGCCGGAAGGAACTCATCCAGAAGAAGGAGAAGAAGGAAGAGAAGAAAGAGGGCACGGAAAAACCCGGGGACGCCGGCGCGTTGGTGCCGCCGGCCCCGCCATCACCGCCCCCTCCTCCGGGCGCCGCGGCCGAGCCGAAGGATGCCAAGAAAGACCTCCCGGCGCCCAAGGCGGAAGCCCCAGACGTCAAGAAGGACGAGCCGGCCGCGCCCAAGAAGGACGAGCCGGCCTCGCCAAAGAAGGAAGCCCCCCCGGCGGCTAAGACAGAGCAGCCCGCGCCGCCCAAGAAATAGGGTTTATCCGGCGGAAGGGTGCGCCGCGTCCGAGACGTGGCGACAAGTCAGCCGTTTTTGGGGAGTACGGGTTCCTCTTCTCTGTTCGTGCAACCGCCGAATCGGCTTGGATGACCGGACCTTGGACATTTGCTCGATGGCACGCACTGCCGCAGAAACAGAGAAGAGGAACCCGTACTCCTCTGAAACACCCAGCCGCGCACCCTTCTCTCGGATGAACCAGAAATAGACGACCGCCCGGTAGTCCCTCTGCACTCCGCACCTGCAAGAGCTTGCTTTCCCAGGAAGCTGTTTTGCCGGTCGGTCGCCCATCATCCCTCGTCTCTCACCCCATGAGCGGGGGCCAAAGGCCGGGCCAGGCGTATCGGTCGCGTGGCCGCGCCACGGCACAACTTCCGGGCTTTTCCTTGTGGACCCTCCCTGAGGCTGCTAGAGTAGAACAAGGGTGGCAGAGGACGAGAACTCGGGCTTTGCCGGCGATAACTCATTGCCAGCAAATAACTTCCAAGCGGAGTCTCCCGCCGGAATGGCGCACGCAGTCGCGGTAGGGATTGACCTGGGGACGACCAACTCGGCGGCCGCTTGGGTGGAGCCGTCGGGACGGACCGCGATGCTCCGTAACAGTGAGGGGGATATGGTTACCCCCAGCGCGGTGTTCTTCGACGACTCCGAAGTCGTTGTGGGCAAGGAGGCCCGCCGCGTCGCGGCGCTATACCCCGACCGGGTGGCACTTTGGGTCAAGCGGGACATGGGGTCGCCCGTCTATTCCAGGCCGATCCGGGGTGAGCACCTACCGCCGGAAGTCATCCAGGCGTGCATCCTGCGGAAGTTCAAGGCCGATATCTTCGGCAGTCTCGGCCCGGCGGCCAAGGTCGTGCTGACGGTGCCGGCCTACTTCGACGAGCCCCGCCGCAAGGCCACCGCCGACGCGGGTGAGATGGCCGGCCTCACGCTCCTCGACATCGTCAACGAGCCGACCGCCGCGGCCCTGGCGTTCGGCGAGACCCTGGGGTATCTCTCCCCCGGCGGGAAACCGCTGGAGGAGATGAACGTGATGATCTACGACCTGGGGGGCGGGACTTTCGACGCCACGCTACTGCGCCTGGCCCCAGGCGACGTCCGCACCCTGGCCACCGACGGCGACGTCCAGCTCGGCGGCCACGACTGGGACTCGCGGCTGGTGCGCCTCGCGGCGGAATCGTTCCAACAGTCCCACGGCCGGGACCCGCGCGAAGACCCGGCCGCCTTGAACCGCCTCTACGACGCCGTGGTGGAGGCGAAACACACGCTGAGCGTCCGCTCGCGGGCCGCGATCCGCGTGGACTTTGCGGGCACGAGCTGCGAAGTCCCGGTGACGCGGGAACAATTCGAGGAGCTGACCGCCGACCTCTTGGAGCGTACCGCCT
Organism: uncultured Planctomycetaceae bacterium; assembly: GCA_964354135.1. GTDB lineage: Bacteria > Planctomycetota > Planctomycetia > Pirellulales > Thermoguttaceae > CAYGZA01. The sequence goes on along the minus strand of CAYGZA010000340.1, from coordinate 1,625 downwards.
ACACGAGCCGGCAATTGCTGGCCGCCGGGGGCCTGAGCTGGAACAACGTGTCGCGGATTCTCTTGGTAGGCGGCTCCACCCGGATGCCCATGGTCGCGCGGATGCTCCAGCAGGTGACGGGAATCGTCCCGGATCGGTCGGTCAACCCCGACGAGGCCGTGGCCCGCGGAGCGGCCCTCTATGCCTACCACCTCCTTGCCTCGCCGGAGCAAGGAGGGTCGGGAAGCACGTTCGCGGTGACGAACGTCAACAGCCACAGCCTGGGCGTGGAGGGCATCGACCCGGCAACGTTCCGCCGGATCAACGTCGTTCTCATCCCGCGGAACACGCCCCTCCCCGTCCGGTTTACGGAGAAATTCACCACGAAGTCGGACGGGCAGCGCTCCACCGTGATCCAGGTGCTGGAGGGCGAAAGCACGTTGCCCGGGGAGTGTACGGCCATCGGGCGGACCGTGATCCGCGACCTGCCGCTGGGATTGCCCAAGGGCTGGCCGGTGGAAGTTACCTTCGAGTACGGGGCCAACGGCCGGCTGAGCGTCCACGGCGTCGTGCCCGGGACGCACCGCCAGGTGACGCTCGAGTTGGAGCGGGACGTGGGCCTTTCGCGCGAAGGGATCTCGCGATGGAAACAGACGGTGGGCGCGGGCGCGGGGTTCGATCGGTTCGAGGCGATGTTGCAGGACGTGTTGAATCTCCCCGTGGCGTCTCCGGGAGCGGGCGCCCACGCGGCGGCGGACGGTCTTGCGTCTCCCGGGGGCCGGTGGGACATCGGGCCGCAAGGGCAGCCTCCAGGGGCCGCGACGGCGGTCTTGCCGCAGCCTCCGCCGGAGTCCACCGCAGCCTCCCCCCCTGCGGTAGTGATCCAGTCGCAGCCGACCCCGCTCTTCGTGCACTCGGTGCCGGGCACGCCGCAGCCGGAAAGCGGAGGGCCGAAAGGGGAAGGCGATGCTCAGCTCTCGTTCAGCCTGGGACCCGGCAAAGCCGCGGTGCCGGCGGCCGGGGCCGTCCCCGAGGCGTTGCCCGTGGTGTTTGAGCCGCTCGGCGGAACCGGGGGCGAGCCAGGGCACCGGCCCGTGCCGGCGAGGCCCTTCTCGTCGCAGCCCGCGGATCAGGGCGGTGTTCCGCGCTGGCTGATCAGCATCGTGGCGTACTCGATCTCCGCCGTCGCCGGCATCGGCTTGGGATACCTCGTCATCTCCCTGCTGTTGCCGGGCGCCAGGTTACCGAAGCTCTGGTAGCAAGAAACGGATTGGAAACCACCATGACCAAGGCACCCATTCCTGCGGTGGGGATCGACCTGGGCACGACGTTCTCCATGCTGGCCCGGCTCGACGAGAACGGCCGGCCGGTCACGCTCGTCAACGGCGAGGGAGACCGCTCCACGCCCAGCATGGTCCTCTTCGACGCGGACGACGTGATCGTGGGCAAAGAGGCCCTGAAGTCGTTTACCGTCGAGCCGGCCCGGGTGGCGGAGTGCTTTAAGCGCGACGTGGGCCAGCGCGTCTACCACAAGGTGATCGACGGAAAGCAATACCCGCCGGAGGTGATCGGGGCCGTCATCCTCAACAAGCTCCGCACCGACGCGATCTCCCGCGCGGGTGCCCACTGGCTTGCCCGTTTGGCGG
>CAYGZA010000339.1:0-6922 GCA_964354135.1 uncultured Planctomycetaceae bacterium | reverse complement strand
CAAGGCCCTGGAGATCATCGAGGCGCGGTGGCTGTTCGGCCTGCGTTCGGACCAGATCGGCGTGGTGATTCATCCGCAATCCGTAATCCACTCCCTGGTGGAGTACATCGACGGCTCGATTCTGGCCCAGATGAGCCCGCCCGACATGAAGCTGCCGATCCAATACGCCCTGACCTGGCCGCACCGCCGGGAAGGGGTGGCCAAGAAGCAGGATTGGAGCCGCCCCTTGCGTCTGGACTTTGAGCCGCCGGATTTCGAGCGGTTCGGGGCCCTGCGCCTTGGGCTGGAGGTGGCCCGCGTCGGCGGCACCGCCGGGGCGGCCCTCAACGCCGCCAACGAGACCGCGGTGGCCGCGTTTCTGGCCGGCGAGTTGGAGTTCCGCGAGATCGTCCCCGCTTGCCGAAGCATTTTGGAGAACCACCACTTCGACCCCAATCCTACCCTGGAGCAATTGCTCCGGCTGGACCATTGGGCTCGTCAGGAGGCGTCCCGTTGGGTGTGTACTTGATTGCTTTTGCCTGGTCGGATCCGGCTTGGGTTTGGACGGCGCTGAAGGTCATCATCGGGCTGGGGATGGTGATCTTCGTCCACGAATTGGGGCATTTCATCGTCGCCAAGCTCTGCGGCGTGAGGTGCGATAAGTTCTATCTCGGCTTCGACATCGCGGGGCTGAAGCTCTGCCGATTCCGTTGGGGCGAGACCGAGTACGGGATCGGGATCCTGCCCATCGGCGGGTACGTCAAGATGCTCGGCCAGGAGGACAATCCCTCGCGGCTCCGCGCGGAGATCGAGCGGGCCAAGGCGGCGGCCGCCGAAGGAACGCCGGGCGGGGCGCCGGCGCCACCCGGTCCCGAGTCACTGCCGCAGCAAGAGCAAGCCGTGGCGGCTGCCGAGGCCCTGTTCAACCCGCGGAGCTACCTGGCCCAGAGCGTCCCCAAGCGGATGGCGATCATCTCGGCCGGCGTGACCATGAACCTGGTGTTTGCCCTGCTGATGGCGATGGCCGCGTACGGCATGGGCGTCCGGCAACTCGAATGCGCCGTGGGCGAGGTCCTTCCCGGGGAGGCCGCCTGGCAGGCCAGTCTGACGGTGGGCGACCGGATCGAGGAGATCAACGGCAAGCGGATGCACCGCTTCATGGACCTGAAGAAGGCGATCTCGCTGGGGGACATCGAGCAGGGCGTGGCGATGGTGGTGCGGCGCCCGGGCTTGGAGCAGCCCGTGCGGGTCGAGGTCACGCCGAACCGCACCATGTTGGCGCCCACGATCGGCATCACGAACGGCGTTACGACGACGCTCCGCCGGAAGCACCCGGCCTATCCCGGCTCACCGGCCTTTTCGGCCCGACCCCAGTTCCTGGGCGGGGACCGCATCGTGAAGATCGACGGCCGGCCGGTGGAGAACGCCCGGCAGCTCCGGGCCCACCTGGCCCTGCACCCGGAGAAGAGGCTCTCGGTCACCGTCGAGCGTGCGCCCTCGCCGGGCGACAGCCAGGCGGCGCCGGCCGAGCAGGCTGCGGAGATTCGCATCGACCTGCCCGCCGCCCCCATGCGGGACTTGGGCCTGGTGATGGAAATGGGGAAGATCACGGCCATTCAGCAAGAATCGCCCGCGGCCGCCGCGGGGATCCGCGCGGGCGATCGCATTGTCAAGATCGACGGCGAGCCGCCCGGAGACCCCGTGCAATGGCCGGATCGGCTTCGCCGCCGTGCGGAGACGTCGCCGGACGTCACGTTGACGGTCCAGCGCGAGGGGGCCCAAGAGCCGGTGGAGATCCGCGTTCGACTGCGGCGTGCGGACTGGTACGAGACGCCGCTTGCGGTCGGCATTCCGATGTCGGCCCCCGCCCTGGGCATCGCCTATCGGGTGGGGAACCGGGTGGAGGGCGTCCGGAAGGACGGCCCTGCGGCCCAAGCGGACGTGCAACCGGGCGACGTGATTCTCGCCGCCAAGTTCCTCCCACCGGATCGCGAATCGCTGACGGAGCTGGACTCCAAGGCGTACAGGGAATTCGACGGAGACGAGATGGCCACGGAGTTCGGCAATCAAGAGCCGAACTGGCCCTCCTTCTTCTATGCCTTGCAGAAATCGCTCCCCGAGACCCGGGTGGAGCTTCAGTTGCAGGGCGGCCGCACCGCTCTCTTGGAGCCGGCCGCGGCGACCGACTGGTTCAACCCGGACCGCGGGTTCCTTTGTGAGCCGCAGGCGACCCACGTAACGGCCCGGTCGCTCGGCGAGGCAGTCTCATTGGGGGCCTGGGAGACGTGGGACTCCCTGACCCTGGTGTTCCGCACGCTCCACCGGCTTGGGACCGGGCAGGTGTCGATGAAAGCGCTGGCCGGTCCCGTGGGGATGTTCGAGATGGCCTACCGCTCGGCCTCGGAGGGGACGTCGGAGCTGCTGATGTTCCTGACGCTCATCAGCGCCAACCTGGCCCTGCTGAATTTTCTTCCCATTCCCGTGCTGGACGGCGGCCACATGGTCTTCCTCACCTACGAGGGGATCACCGGCAAGTTGCCGGACGAGCGAGTCTTTGTCGGCCTTTCGTACCTGGGGCTCTTCTTGCTGCTGGCCCTGATGGTTTGGGTGATGGGGCTGGACCTGCGCTTTATCCCCAGGTTCTAATGGGGTTTCCCTGGTCCCGGGAGGGCGAGGCTCCTGCCGAGCCGCGATCGTATCGCGTTTGGCTTGAACCAAGGGGCTCCGCAGTGAGACTGTTCTGGTACACGTCAGCAGAAACGGCGCGAACAGCCCCTCCGCAAGGTGCCATCCGGCGGCTTCTCTTCGCTGCTCTCCTCGCCATCCTGCCGGCCGGCTGCGGCAGCGACCCCGACTCGATCGGGCGCCTGGAGAAGGTGTGGGGGCAACTCGGGATCGTCGAGGGCCGCCTCCAGAAACCCCGGGCCATGGCGATCGACGCCCGCGACCAGCTCTACATCGTCGATTGGACGGCCCGCATTCAGGTCTTCGACGCCGAGGGGAACTACCTCCGCGGCTGGCAGACCCCGGAGCACGTCAACGGCCGGCCGACCGGGATCTCCATTGATCGCGACGGCCGGGTCCTGGTGGCCGATACCCACTACTACCGCGTGCTGATATACTCGCCGGACGGGGCATTGCTCCGGACGATCGGCGGGACGAAAGGGGAGCAGCCCGGCCAGTTCGGCTTCGTCACCGACGTGGCCCAGGACTCCCACGGCGACTACTACGTGTCGGAATACGGCGAGTACGACCGGGTTCAGAAGTTCACCCGCGACGGGCAGTTCATTCTTCAATGGGGCGGCCACGGCTCGGAGCCGGGGCGCTTCTCGCGCCCCCAGAGCCTCGCCGTCGACGAGCAGGACCGCATCTGGGTCACCGACGCCTGCAACCACCGCATCCAGGTCTTCGACCGGGAGGGGAGCCGCCTCTTCCACTGGGGATCCCAGGGTGCCCTGCCGGGCGAACTTTACTATCCTTACGGGTTGGTGCTCGGCCCCGACCAGACAGTTTACGTAGCGGAGTACGGCAATCACCGGGTGCAGAAGTTCGCCCGCGACGGGCGGCCGCTCGGCTGCTGGGGAACCCACGGCCGCCAGCCCGGGCAATTGTACAACCCTTGGGCCGTTGTGCGCGACAGCCGGGGGAGGATCCACGTCTTGGACACCAACAACCACCGGGTGCAAACCGTGAGGATGTAGGGGAAAGGATGAAGGGGAAAGGATGAAGGATGAGGGATGAAGGATGAGCGAGAACAAGATGACGAGCGGGTGTGGTTTGTTGGATAGCGGCAGAGACATCTGGCAAAGGTAGGCGATCCTGCTTCGCCTCTTCGCGTCCATGTCCGAGTATCGCTTCGCGCTGGAATCGCCCTGGTATCTCCTGCTGCTCTTGGTGGTGCCGGGGATCTGGTGGCTTGGGCTGCGGAAGCTGGCCGCCTTGGGCACGGGCCGCCGGCTGTTCGCCTTGGGCTTCCGCAGCGTGGTCCTGGCGCTGGTGATCCTCGCGTTGGCGGAGGCGCAGATGGTCCGCGTGAGCCGGCGGGTCACCGCGATCTTCCTTTTGGACCAGTCGCTGAGCATTCCCCCGGAAGGCCGCCGGGCGATGATCGACTACGTCAATGCCGCGATCGGGAAGCACCGCCAAGGCGCGGACCGTGCGGGCGTGATCGTTTTCGGACGCGAGGCGGCGATCGAGGTCCCGCCGTTCGATTTCACCGTCCCGGTGTCGGCGGCCGTCGAGAGCCCTGTCGATCCGGAGCACACGAACCTGGCCGCGGCGATGCGGCTTGCGCAGGCCTCGTTCCCGGAGGATGCCGCGCGGCGGATCGTCGTAGTCACCGACGGCAACGAGAACCTGGAAAGCGGCCTCCAGCAAGCCCAGGCGCTCGCCGCGGCCGGGGTGGGGATCGACGTGGTGCCGATCCGCTACCAGCGCCGCGGCGAAGTGATCGTCGACCGCGCAGTCCTCCCCAGCGACATCCGCCAGGGACAGCCCTTCGACCTGAAGGTCGTCGTCACCAACACGAAACAGCCCACGGCCAACGACCCCGGCGAGGTCAGGGGCCGCCTGGTGCTGAAGCGGCAGATCGGCGGCCAGCCGGTGGTTCTCAGCGACGAGGCCGTGACCCTGCCGCCGGGAAAGAAGGTCTTCACCGCGCGGCAGGAGCTTGCCGAGGCCGGCTTCTTCACCTACGAGGCCGAGTTCAAGCCCGACAATCCCCAAGACGACACGATGCGGCAAAACAACCTCGCCACGGCCTTCACCCACGTCCGCGGCAAGGGCCTGGTCCTCCTGATCGAAGACCACGAGAGGGCCGGCCAGTACGACCGGCTGGCGCAGGCCCTGCGGGAATTCAAGATCGAGGTCGTCCCCCGCACGACCAAGCAGCCCTTCGCCAGCCTGGCCGAATTGCAGCAGTTCGACGCGGTGATCCTGGCCAACGTCCCGCGGGAGGCATTCACCGACGGGCAGATCCAGATGATGGTCCGCAATACGCAGCAGATGGGAGCCGGCCTGGTGATGCTCGGCGGGGAGAACGGCTTCGGCGCCGGCGGATGGACGAACACCGAGATGGAAAAGGCCATGCCCGTCGATTTCACGATCAAGGCCGCCAAGGTGGTGCCCCGCGGGGCCCTGGCCATGATCATGCACGCCTCGGAAATGCCCCAGGGCAACTACTGGCAGAAGGTGATCGCCGAGGAGGCCCTCAAGGCCCTCGGGCCGCGGGACTACTGCGGCGTGATCCACTTCGGCGGCCGCGGGACGCAGTGGCTTTGGGACCCGGGGATGCTCGTGGTCGGGCCCAACCGCGAGCAGATGCTGGGCAAGCTCAGCCGCATGGTCCCCGGCGACATGCCCGACTTCGATCCGGGGCTGGTGATGGCCCGAGAAGGGCTTCTCGGCGTCCCCGACGCGGGAGTGAAACACATCATCGTCATCAGTGACGGCGACCCGTCGGACCCCAGCTTGGCCGTCAAGCAGAGCCTCGTGGACGCCAAGATCACCGTCTCCACGGTGGCGGTCGCGTGCCACGGCTCGGCCGAGAGCCGCAGGCTCCAGGACCTGGCCAAGGACACGGGCGGGAAATACTACGCCGTGAACAATCCCAAGGCCCTGCCGCGGATCTTCCAGCGCGAGGCCCGCCGCGTGGCCCAGCCGTTGATCTTCGAGCGTCCGGCGGGCGTGCGGCCGGAGATCGCGTCTTCGGCCGAGATGGAAATCGTCAGCGGCATCTCCGGGGACCTCCCGCCGATTACGGGCTTTGTCCTGACCACGAAAAAGGAAAACCCGCTGGTGAAGGTGTCGCTCATCTCTCCGCTTCCCGCCGGGTCCGAGAGCAATCGCACGATCCTGGCGAGCTGGACCTACGGGCTCGGCCGCACGGTCGCTTTCACCAGCGACGGCACGACCCGCTGGACCAGGGCGTGGGTCAATTGGGAGAACTACGCGAAGCTGTTCGGGCAGACGATCCGCTGGTCGATGCGGCCGTCGAGCGACGAGGGGAAGTTCACCGTCTCGACGGACTATCGCGACGGCCAGGTCCGCGTCGTCGTCGACGCCCTGGACAAGGACGACCAGTACCTCAACTACCTGGAGGTGCAAGGCGGGGCAGTGGGACCGGGCCTCCAGGGGATCGACGTCAAGCTGGAGCAGACGGCCCCGGGCCGCTACGTCGGGAGTTTCCCGGCCCGCGATGCCGGGAGCTACATGGTCGTCGTGACCCCCGGGGCGGGCAAGGCCCCGCTTCGCACCGGCGTCAACGTGCCGTACTCCGACGAGTTCCGGGCCCTGGAGACGAACCAGCCGCTCCTGGAACAGCTCGCCCAGTTGGTGCCGGAGGGAGGCACCGCGGGCAAGCTGATCGAATCGCCGGACGGGTTCGCGTGGTTGGAGCCGCTCTTGGAGGTGAATCCCTTCCGCCAAGACCTGGCCAAGGCCACCAGCGGCCAGGACATCTGGCCCTTCCTGCTCTTGGCGGCAAGCTGCGCGTTTTTCGGCGACGTGTTTGTCCGCCGCGTGCAGGTGAGTTTTGCCTGGGTGCCGCCGCTGGCTGCCGGGCTTTTGGGGCGGCGGCCGTCGCCGGCTGTCCCCCCGACCATCGAACGCCTGCGAAGCCGCAAGGCAGAAGTGGACGATCACCTGGAGCGGCTGCGGGCGGGCGCGCGATTCGAGGCCCCGGACCAGAGCGGGCGCCCGCCGGCAGCGCTTGAGGACACGGGGGCCGCCGGCATCGCCCGGCCGGCGACGGCGGCCAGGCCCGCACCGTCCATGCTCCCCGAGCAGGAGGCAGAAGAAGATGCTTACACCGCCCGGCTTTTGCGTGCGAAACAGAAGGCGTGGGAGAAGCAGAAGAACGAATGAACCGCCGCGTGCCCTCACCCCCTGCCCCTCTCCCGCGGACGGGAGAGGGGAGCTAATGCGGCAGACAGGGCAGACTTCC
>CAYGZA010000338.1:0-6928 GCA_964354135.1 uncultured Planctomycetaceae bacterium | reverse complement strand
AGCAGCGGGTCAAGACCTGCACCTACCAGGTCTGCAAGATGGTGCCCGAGCAGCGCGTGAAGACCTGCACCTACAAGGTCTGCAAGATGGTGCCCGAGCAGCGGACCTGCACCTACCAGGTCTGCAAGATGGTGCCCGAGCAGCGGACCTGCACGTACCAGGTGTGCAAGATGGTGCCCGAGCAGCGGGTCAAGACCTGCACCTACCAGGTGTGCAAGATGGTTCAGGAGCAGCGGGTCAAGACCTGCACCTACAAGGTCTGCAAGATGGTCAGTGAGACCTGCGTGAAGAAGGTCCCCTACACCGTGTGCAAGCCGGTGTGCTACGAGAAGACCATCATGTGCCCGAAGTGGGTCGCGAAGCGGGTTCCGTACACGGTGACCCGCTGCGTGCCCCGGGTGGTGTGCAAGCAGGTCCCGGTTCAGGTCTGCTGCCCGATGCCCTGCAAGCCGAGCCGCTGCGAGCAGGCCGCCCCCAAGGCCTGCGAGGCGCCCAAGGCTTGTGCGCCGGTGGGCTGCAGCGGCTAGAAGCCGAACGCCGACGAAGGTGCCCTTCTTCTGAGTATCAGAAGGGGGCCTGGTCACGGCAACGACGGCGGTCCGATCCTGCGGGATTGGGCCGCCGTTCTGTTTGAAGGGTGAAGCGGGCGGCTAGGACGGGGGGTTAGCTGCCCCCCCCCCCACGGCAACCTACACCCCAACACAATGCCCCAACGCGCAACGGGGGGGCCTCCGATCGCTATTGACCCAGGTGGGAGTCCCTGCTATTCAGACGCCCCCTGAGCCGGATTGTTCGTAGGAGCCACAGGAGAGGCTTCCAGCCTGCGAGCGGGAAAGGCAGGCAAGATGCCCGCCCTACGGGGAGAGGCAGGCAAGATGCCTGTCCCTACAGTGCGGCCCGATGAGCAGTCCTGGTGCGAAGCGGTCGATGCTCTCGTCTGTTCGGCCCCCTCTTCAGTAGGCGATTCCGTGGCGAACTCCCCAGGCCTTCGGTGCGGCATGGCAGCCGCACTCCTGCTATTGGCGCCTGCCTCGGCCTTGGGCCAGCGGGTCCAGTTCCCCACGCCCGTTGCAGCCGACGGCGCTCCCCCGGCTATGGCAGCACCGACCGCGGCAGCCCCGACTACGGGCATGCTTCTACCGCCGACAGGCACCCCGGGGTTTGTGCCGAGTTCCACGCCCCCGTCCACCTTCGCCCCCGCGGCGGCGCCCGGAAGTTTTCCTGGGTGGGTGCCCAGCAGCGCACCCTTCGCGACAGGCAGTCCCCCAGCTTATTCGTCCGGCGGGGCGCCGGCCTTCGCACCCGGCGGTGCTTCGGTGTATGCGCCCAGCGGGACACCGGCCTTAGGGCCGGCCGGTGCCCCCGCCCTGGCGCCTGGAGCAGCCCCTGCGTTGGCGCCCGGAGGGGCCCCGGCGCTGGCGCCGCGGGGAATCCTACCGGGCCCGGTCCTTGGTCCGGGACCTGCCCTTGGCCCGAGCGGAGCCCCGGGCTTCGCGCCGGCGCCGCCCGCGACCTTCCAGGGAACCATTCAACCGTCGCCTTCGTTCGACCCCTACGCGCCGCCGGGAATGCAGACCCAGCCGCTGTTCCCGACCGACCCGTTCACGCAACCGGGGGCCGGGTCTTTGCTTGGAACAGGGCCTCTCATGACCCGGGCCTTGCAGAAGATCCGCCTGGAGCACCATTGGCTGGCGGGTCAGGGCGCCGAGGAATTCGGCACAAACGACTCGGATATCAACGCCACGTTTGCCTTTCCGTTCTTCTACAACCAACAGACGCCGCTTCTGGTGACCCCGGGGTTTGCGGTCCACTTGTGGGACGGGCCGCACTCGACGAGCCTCAACCCGGCGGACCCTTCGGCCGACCTGCCCCCCAGGGCATTCGACGCCTACTTGGACGCCGCATGGAATCCCCAGGTCACGCCCTGGCTGGGCGGCGAATTGGGGGCCCGCGTGGGCGTCTATTCCGACTTCAGCAAGGTGGTTACGCAGAGCATCCGGATTCAGGGCCGCGGGCTGGCGGTCCTGTCGTTTTCGCCGAGTTTTCAGGTCAAGGCCGGGGTGGTGTTCTTGGACCGCAACCGGGTCAAGCTCCTGCCCGCCGGCGGCATCGTCTGGACCCCGAGCAGCGATACCCGATTCGAAATCCTCTTCCCCAATCCCAAACTGGCCAGGCGCTTCACGACCATCGGCACGGCCGATTGGTGGGGCTACGTCCGCGGCGAGTACGGCGGCGGGGCGTGGACCGTGAAGCGCATGGACGGCTCGATCGACTCGATCGACTACAACGACCTCCGCGTGGCCGTGGGGTTGGAGTTCCAGCGTTCCGGCGGGCTGGGCGGGTTCTTTGAAGCGGGGTTGGCCTTCGACCGCGAGATCCTTTACGTACACTCGCCGGCCGACAACTTCCGCCCCAACGCCACCGTGTTCCTGGGGGCCGGCGTATCCTATTGACTTACCCATGACGCAGTCGGCGAGAATCGGCTTCTGTGCGGTGGTCGTGGCGGTGTGCTTGAGCACGGCGCTTGCGGGAGCCCAGGTCCGCGGCCTTCCGCCCGTGTCGCCCGCGGAGGACATGCCTTGGGAAGCCTACGCGAGGGAAGAGTCTCCCGGGGCCGTGCGGCAAACCGGCGGGATCGAGGAATTCCCTCGCGGTCCCGAGGAGTTGCCCGGCGGGGTCAAGGCACGGAACGGCGGGGCTGAGGAATCGCCCGGCGGGATCGAGCAACTCCCCGGCGGTCCCGGGGCCCTTTCCTACCAGGACGTCCCCCCGCAGTACCAAGTCCCCGACTGGGAACCCCGATACGTCGACCCGCGGCGATTGGGGAGCCAATGGGCGGGGCGGGAGCAAACGCAGCCGGAGGCCATCGACATCTCGTCTGCCGAGCCCACGCTTGCGCCCGGGGCGCGGCCCGGCGTCTTTCAGAAAGCGGTCTTCCAATCCACGTGGCTTGCCGAGGGGCGCAAGGCGGAGGACTTCGGAATGGTCGACCTGGAGTTATGGGGCGACTTCGGCTTCGCCTGCCCTAGTCGCACCTCTCCCCTCGTGGTCACTCCGGGGTTTGGGGTCCATTTTTTCGAGGGGGCCCTGGGAATCGATCTTCCAGGCGAGGTGTATGACGCCTACACCCAGTTCCGCTGGATGGGCCAGATCGGCCCCAGGCTCGGCGTCGACCTGGGCGTGACTCCCGGATGGTATAGTGATCTCCAGCACGGGTCCCGCGATGCCCTGCGGATCAGCGGCTACGGGGCCGCGTCGTACGCGTTGGGCCCGGCGAGTCGGCTCGTCCTCGGCCTGTCGTACTTGGATCGCGAGGACGTCAAGTTCCTGCCGATCGGCGGCCTGGTCTGGAAGCCCAACGACCAAACCGCCTTCGACCTGGTGGTCCCGCGGCCGCGAATTGCCCGGCGGCTGCCCGCCTGCGGACTGCCCGGCGAGGGCGTGGAAGACTGGGTCTACCTTGCCGGGGAATTCGGGGGCGGGGCCTGGGCGGTCCGCCGCAGCACGGCCTTCGACGACGTGATCGCCTACCGCGACTATCGGGTCATCCTCGGGGTCGAGCGCAAGGTGCTCGGCGGGCTCAGTGCCCAGATTGAGATGGGCTACGTCTTCGGCCGCAAGCTTGAATTCCAAAGCGGCGGCCCCGACGTCGAGCCGGCCGACACCGTCATGATCCGGGCCGGGGCCAGGTATTGAGGGGCAGCGCCGGCACACACCCGGGCGGTCTGGGGTGCCGGCGGACCACCGTTCATCCCCCGCAAGACCCGTCTAGCGGGTTATCGCGGTCCCCGGGCATTCTGACCCGGGGGGCTTGCATTCCGCCGCCGCAGCACGCTATCGTACACGTGACTCTAGTAGGCTTCCGGGGTGAGAACCGCTGCCTGGCCGGCTCGCGACATTCGTTCGGGCAATCGTTTCCGGCTCGCGTACCTCAAGCGGCATCCACTGCTGGCCGGCGATAGATAGGAGGCCGGCAGCGACTCATCCCAAAGGAAGCGAGTGGCGTTGAGCGGATGCCGCTACGTGGGTCGCGAGCTGGGAGGAGTCGTTGCGATGCCGAAAGGGGTGATCAAAAAGATCGTGTCGGATCGTGGTTTTGGGTTCATTGCAGGGAACCCGGAGGACATCTTCTTTCATCATTCCTCAGTGATCGACAAGCCGTTTGACGACCTGAAGGAAGGGGAAACCGTCCAGTACGAGTTGGCGGAGGGAGAAACCCAGCGGACGGGAAAGGGGCCTCGGGCGGCCTCGGTCAAGCCGGCTCAGGACGGGGGCGAGCCGGGATCTTGACGCCGATGCGGGCCGTTGCACCGGCACTCAAGACGCGCATCGAGCGAATCGGGCTGGATGACGTTTCGTGATTCCGGGAGGGCGAGGCTCCCGCCGAGCCACACTTCTGGTCGCCAAGTTGGCGTCTTCTGCCCGACTCGGCAGGAACCCCGCCCTCCTCTGTCAGGAGTTGAATTGATGTCGGATCGAATCCCGATGACGCGGGCCGGCTACGACAAGCTCAAGGCGGAGTTGGACCAGATGCGAAACGTCCAGATGCCCGAGATGGAGGATCGCGTCGGCAAGGCCCGATCCGAGGGCGACCTTACCGAGAACGCGGAGTACGAAGGCGCCCGCGAAAGCCTGGAGCTCCTCCGGGCCCGGGTAAACGTGCTCCGCGACAAGCTGAGCCGCGCCGTGATTCTCGATCCCTCCCGGGTGCAGAAGGATGAGGTTGCCTTCGGGGCCACCGTCGTGGTCAAGGACCTCGACCTGGGCGACGAGGAAGAATTCACCTTGGTCGGGGCCGGGGAGGAAGATTACGCCGCCGGAAAGATCCTCGTGACCAGTCCCTTGGCCCAAGGGCTCGTGGGCAAGAAGGTCGGCGACCGCGTCGAGATCCAGGTGCCCCAGGGAATCACGCGGTTTGAGATCCTGGAGATCCGTTACCCCGGCCAATAGGGCCGCGAGGTGGGAAACTTGCCGCGCGATTTGGCGCCCGTCATCGTGCCGGGGTGCTCCGGCCGCGAGGGCGGCAAGCCCTTGCCGCAAGAAACGGCGAAACCCGCTCCGCAACGGGCGGGGCGGGTTTCTTCGGTTCATCGATCAGGTTCGTACGCTTTCGCTTTTCTCCATGAAACCGTCTGTTGCCATGTGAGGGGCGGACCACCCGCCCCTCACGCCGTCTGGTTCGGTGGGTCTTGCATCCTCATTCCTCCTTGCCGCGAGTCGCCCGATTCCTTACGAGAATGATTACGCTCTTTTGAACTCTAGCCCGCGTGGCCCTGACATGCCGGCTCCGGGCGCTGCTTTCCGGCAAAAAACCCCAGGACGGCGGGCCCGGCGTGCGGCCTATGGCGGTCCGGCAAGAATGGGCGCCGCTGCGTGCTGCCCGCAAGGTCTCGCGCGTTTTTCCAGTCGCGCGGCGCGGCAAAGTCGCATTGGGCGTGCAAGTTCCCGGCCTTCCGGCGGCAGAACTCCCGCGGGGCGATTGACGCCGGCTTCGGCCGCCGTCAAGATCTCCGTTGGTGAACCCCTGAACCGGGTTCTGACGGAGACCACGAGTCCTCGATGCTGCACGAACGGTTGCGGTCGCAACAGTCCGGCAAGATCATCCTCTCACACAAGGAGCCGATCATGAGTGACTTGTTCAGCCGACGACAGTTCCTTGAAACCACCGCGGCGGGCGGCGCGCTCTTGGCGGCGCACCTGGCGGCCGACGTCGCGGTAGCCGGCCAGGGCGAATCCTGGCCCAAGCTGCCCCCGGCGAAGATCTACAAGGTCTTTGCCGGCCGCACCGGCGACGCCTACCTCACCCGCCCCACCGAGGAGCTCGCCAAGTTCGACAAGTGCTTCGCGGAGCTGGAAACGAAGCTCGGCGACGTGAAGTTCGTCGGCGGCGACCTGGTCCCGCCGGCCGAGGTGGGCCAGGTGGCGGCGAAGCTCAAGAACGCCGACGCCCTCCTCATCATCCACCTTTCCGGCCACGGGGGCGACGCGCCGGTGCTCGGCAGGCTCATCGACGTCGGCCTGCCCACCGCCCTCTTCTCGCAGCCCTTCAGCGGCCACGGATGGATGTATTTCCCCCAATGGCACAAGCAGGGCAAGAAGGTCGTCCTCCTGCCTACCAGCAATTGGGGAGAGATCGAGAAGGTGGTCGGCCTCCTGCGGGCCCCGGCCTGGATGCAAAAGACGCGGATCCTCGCCGTGGACGGCCCCAACGGAACCCCCGCCGCCTGCAAGCCTGAGGAGGTCAAGAAGAAGCTCGGCGCAGACTTGGTGGTCGTTCCGAACGCGAGGCTCATGGAGATCCTCCGGTCCATCGATCCGAAGGCCGCCCAGGAGGAGGCCGAGCAGTACTGGATCACCCAGGCCCGAGAGATCGTCGAGCCCAAGGTGCCGGAGATCATCGAATCGGCCAAGCTCTTCCTCGCGACCAGAGAGCTTATGATCCAGGAGAGGGCTCAGGCGGTTTGCAGCCGGGCCTGCATGGGCAACCCCCGCGGCTGCCTCACCTTCAGCAAGCTGAACGACCTGGGGTTTGTCGGCGCGTGCGAAGGGGACATCGACTCGACGCTCACCATGCTCATCTTCGCCTATGCGTTCCGCGTGCCCGGCTTCATCACCGATCCGGTGATCGACACCGCCAAGAACGCCATGATCCACTTCCACTGCACCTCGGCGACGAAGATGGACGGCCCGGGCGGAAAGCGGCTGCCGTTCCGCATCCGCACCCAGACCGACAGCCGCGGCGGCGTCGCCGTGGAGGTCGAGAACCGGGTCGGGCAACCGGTCACCTGCGCCAAGCTGGTCGATCTCGACAAGATGCTGATCGTCCCCGGCAAGATCATCGAGACCAGCCGCAGCCCGCTGGCCTGCCGCACCCAGTTCACCCAGAGCGTGCCCGACGCGCGGCGCCTGTTCCTCAACTGGGGCGCCG
>CAYGZA010000337.1:0-6957 GCA_964354135.1 uncultured Planctomycetaceae bacterium | reverse complement strand
GCCTCCCCCAATCATCTCACCGGTTCACCCCCATGTGCATGGGGACAACAACCTCCGCTGGTGCGCTTCTTTCTCGGGAAATCGGTTCACCCCCATGTGCATGGGGACAACGCCCGGGCCAACCCAACCTTCCTGCCTCGTACACCGGTTCACCCCCATGTGCATGGGGACAACGCAGACGGATGGCCGCGGCTTGGCGGGCCTGGCGGTTCACCCCCATGTGCATGGGGACAACGATGTCGGATGTCCGATGTCTGATATCGGCATCGGTTCACCCCCATGTGCATGGGGACAACCTCAACATTTTGTGTCCTTGCGCGGGATGGACACAAGGCGCAGCCCCTCGAAGTCGACGATCTTTCGGGAAGTGTCGCCGTGGGAGCGGACAATGAAGCCTTGCTCACCGGGCGAACTCCACGCTTGAAGACACGCGCCGCTGCCGCTGCCGGCCACCGCCTTTTCCCAGAGTTTATCCCGGAGGCGGGCTGTTATACGGCCGAGGAAGATCCCGGCCTTCGGCTCGATCATCCATCGACTCAGGTTCCCCCGGAGTCCCCTCGGCACCCTTTCCAGAATCAACACGACCATGTAAGACCTCCTCGATATCGGGCAGGATTCGTTCCAACAGGTGGGTATCCTGAAAGAGATCACGGCACCCCATTCGGCTCCTTTGTTCCACCCCGTGCTCGCTCTGGGCCACGACCTCGAAGACCATGGGCACGATCATGGAAACCTTGTACAAATCAGCGATGTCGTAGACAAAGGAGAGCGCCTTACCGGTGTGGATAAAGCCGATCGCCGACGAGTAGCCTGCCGTGATTATCCCCGCTTGTACAATCCCATGAAGGCAGGCATTGGCTGTCGAGAGGGCACGGTTCAGTGGATCGGCCTTGTTCCAGTCACTCGGGTCGTAGTTCCTTCCTTCCCACTTCAGGCCGAATCGTTCGGCCGCCTGGCGGTAGGCGTTGCGGACGCGATAGCCCTCTCGGCCGCGAACCTGCTCAATCGTCAGATTCGGCTCGACGAGCTGGCCAAAGCGCTTTTCGTACATGCGGCGGACGACTTGCGCCCGGGTCCGCTGGTTGCAGTAAAGCTCCGCCTGGCGGAGGAGCTTGTCGGCCTGATAGGTGCCGCCGCGTCCGTAGGAGTAGAAGCGGATGCCCTCGTCGCCACACCAGACCACCAGGCAGTTGCAGTCGGCGAGGTTGTGGATCGCCGCGTGGGTGATCGTGGTTCCCGGGCCGAGCATCAGCAACGCCAGACTCGCCGCGGGAATGGGCACCGTTTCCTTTTCGGTCACGTAGGCGACCGAAGTTTGGTGCTGCTCGATGTGGCCCTTCTCCAAGTACAGGAAGCTCAAACGGTCGCTGAATCGCGTCAGTTGGGTCAGGTCGTCCATTGGTCGGCCCTCGCGAGGCTGAGCAGGCCGAAGCCGAGACCTTTGGCCGATCCGATTCCGCAACAAAGCGGTCGAAGGAATGCCTCGTCGTCAGTCACCTTGAGCACGCCATCAAATCGCACTGCGACCAGGGAGATCCGATGCTCCTTCGGTTCCGGTGCGTTATAATCCGTTTTCCGGGCTGCGCGCGACCCTTCGCGCGACGCGGTGACGGAAACGACCTCAAATCCGCCGGCGTCTGCCTTGCGGCGGAGCCAGGCCGTCTGCTCCTGTTGGCTCAGCAGCGCGTGGCGCTTTTCCTCGCGTTTCACGGTCGGGTTCGCACGCAAGCGGAACCGCCACGTGGCGCCCGTGCGGCAGACGCGGCGCGGGTCGAACTCTTTGATCTGGCAGGGGCCGGCAAGGAGATAACCGGCGTTGTGGAAGGCGTAGTCCCAATCGGGCTTGACGGCGGACTGCACAAGAATCACCACGCGGCCCGCGGGTTGTGGGTCAATGCGAAACAAGAACCCGGCGTCCGTCCTCCGAGCGACGTGAACTTGCTCCTGTCCAAAGTCTTGCGGCTTGAAGGGTTTGAGAAAGTCCGGATCGTCGGACTTGCGCGAGGCGGATGGAAACGCCATGCACAAGCGCTGGTGGACATGGTAGGGATTGCGGAGCCAGAGCCGGCCGGGGCGGTCGGGGTCGTTGCCGACGTCAGTGCGAAGAAGGGATAGGAACATTCAATGGCCCTCCGGTGGCAAAGAGCCGAGCAGGTTATCGAAAGAACTGGCGCCGGACGTGCGGGCGGCTTCGAGGAGTTCACGCCGGCGGCCAAGGCGTCGCTCTTTGAGGAGCCGTTCTATCTGTTGGAGAATCGCCGGGCGTTGGTCCGGATCCGAGGGATCAATCCGCTGGGTTTGCATGTCGCGGCCATACTCGAGCATGGTGCAAGCATCGTGACAGTTTTTGCACAGGGACCGGAGAGTCTCGGGACGGACGTCCCCGTAGTCCAAGTGATGCACTTCCTCGGCCGGTGATTTGCAGAACACGCAAAGATGGTTGTCCATGTTGAAGCGGATGGGACGCGCGGCGTCATACTGGGGACCGTAAGGGTCCTGACGTGGGGAGGTCGGGGATGCGTACTTCTGGGATACTTCTGCTACAGGAACGGTCGCGTGTCCGGCGACAACCCATCGGGAGCCGTGACTATAGAAGCCAAATGCGCGCGGAACATCGTGAACGAGCCGTGCGCGGTCGGGCGGCGGCGACCCCGGCAGGTGTTCGGTGAATGTGTCGAGTGTACGTGTTGCATTCCGGTCGTAGCGGTCGGTCTCGTCAATCCTGGGCCGCCACGGGACCGATGCCAGCGCGTCGCTCAGTGTGTCGAAGGCGCCCAGTCCGGCGAATACGGGCTCGGCCGGGATGCAGCACTTGCGGCCAAGAAAGATTGGCCAGACCGGATCCTCCAACGCACGGGCGCAGGCGCTGACCGCGTCGACCGTGCCGTGGAGCGCAACGAGAAAGGAGGCATCGTATACGTACTGGCGGCGGGAAAGCAGCGTCTCGTACTCACCCGTTGAAGCCGTCTTCTTGATCTTTCCGTCGGCGCTGCGTATGCCGATTTTGGCTCCGGCCGTGTGATAATCCCAGTCCAAGGTTCCACTGCGATCCACCCGGGCGCCCATTTCCAGAGGCGCCAGCCGTTCAAGTCCTCGTGGCGAGTCTTTGCGACGAACCCCCATGGCGCAGAGCACCATTCCCAGCACACCCGACTTGCTCGGGTAGGCGTCGGTGCGGCGCAATTGGAAACGCGACGAGGTTCCCCACGATTGCATGGGACCGGCCAAACGCAGGAACAAAGTATTGTCAGCACTGCTCATGCGGTCACCGCCGTTTCCTCCGGCTCGATGATGAGACCAGTGACGGACTCGACAAGTTTGTCGAGCGTGTCTACGCGGTCGTGATCGCTTTGAAACGGAGCCGAAGCAGGACCGACCGCCAGGAGCCGGCGGCGCACATCAGGCGGAGCGAAGGCTACTGCAACGGAGTCGATGTACCCTCGCAAGGCCTTCGCGGACTCGGTCATGAGGTTACGGCCCGCCCCCCCTTCGACAGGCTGGAGAAAGGCATTGGCATAGCTAATGGGACGCCTGGCCTTCGACACTTCTACCAGGATGAGTTCAGGGATACCATGCGCGGCAAAGCTGTTCTGCTTCCCGGTAGGGTTGGTGAGGGCGGCTGCCCTGATAAGCACGCCGGCCGCTCGCGCTGCCTCCTCTAGAGTCAGAGACGGGAGATGCTTTCTCAACGCATCGATGTCAAGGTTGAGGTACTTGTAGTAAACAGCCGAGTTGAAAAACGTTTCAGTCTCACCGGAGCCAAGGAAGGCGGCACCCGCCCTCTCGGTCTGCGTCGAGGCGTACTTCGTCTTCAGATCGTCCATCGCAGTAAAGTAATCGCTCTCGATCAGGGTCTCGTGTGTGCCGATTGCGTGGGCAACCTGGCAAGCTGCCTCGACATTCACAACCAGATCGCTGGTCGTCATTCTCCCGAACATCCCAATATCAACCGTGAGCGACTTGCTCGCGTCGAACGCGTTCTGGATAAACTGCTTGATCTCGCCGTCCTCTTCCTTCGTTATCTTTGGCTTCACCTTGCGGCCAATGAAATGACTGTAGGCCCGTTGGTTGCGATTCCGCAGGGCCACCGCCAATTCCGCGATGCGACGAGCGTAGGGTTGCGGAAAGAAAACTAACTGCCCCGTCTTCTCCGCGTCGCTGCCGGTCGAGGGCGAGTCTTCCGTGCTCTCTTGTTCCCCGCCATCCTCTTCGGCGTCTTCGGCGTCGCTTGCGCGCTTTTCCTTCTTGAACTTCCCGGCAATGGCCGCCATGAGTTCATCCAATTCGTCATCAGGAACGCCAAGATTTCCTTCCCTCAGTGCATCGGCAATCATTCGTGGCAGGTACAGGGTTCGCGCCGCGAGGGCATCGCCGAACGCCTCCTTAAACTCAGGTGAATGCCGGATGTTCCGCTTCAGGCACTGGCTGCTGATGCGACCGCGTGTTACGCCACCGAAGATGCACTTCTTCGGCTGCCCGGTATCGTCGCGGTTGAGATTGCCGGGGGGGATGCTCTGAAGCATGTGAATCTGAATGAACATAGGTTTTCTCCTTTGATCAGTTTCAGTCCAGCAGTTGGTCGAGGCCATGACAGAGGCCCGGCCAGTCAACAGGTTCGGGTCTTCGCCGGCGCAGGTTGCCGTCGAGCGCGCGGCGAAGATCGGCTTCCAACCGGTGTCCGCGCGGGAATGAGACCGGGTACGGCGACCCGGCGGACCGGTCTCTGCGACGCTCATCAATCTGGCGCTTCGGCAGCAACCGCAGAGGGTAGAAGGTAGCATCGGCACGAGAGACGCGGGCGCGAAGCGGGACGGCGGCCATGAGTTTCAACACCAGCCACGCCACGTTCCGCGACGGGAGCCCGGCGACCGTCCGCCGCAGCCCCCAGAGCAAGCCGCTGAGTACATCGAACGCTGCCGGCGAATCGTGCATCTCCTTGTATGCGGCGTTCGACAGCGCGGCCCAGTCGGTATGCGTAAGAAGCCGAGCGGCCGCTTGAACAAAGCGCGTGGCGCCTCCAGAGTGAGCCTGTCGGGGCTCCGCCCAGCCGTCGAGACCCCGGCGGGCTTTCGGCGACTCGTCACCGGGCAGCGTGGAGCGAATCGAGTCCGGCGAAAGACTCGTGAACTCAATCTGTCGATGGTCGTAGGTCTTGTTGTTCGCAGGGTTCGTACAGGGAATGACGAGGCGCCAACCCTGGGGATTCGGGTTCTCCTTGCCGACCAACGACATCGACGCACTCTCTTCCTTGAGGAGCCAATCCAGATCACGGCCACTTGCGGCCATTGGCCCTTTCTTCTTATCCACTCCGCTCTTCATCGTCTTGTACGGCGTGGCCGCGGCGTAAAAGGCCGCCGGGTCTTGCCATGCGAAGAGTTGCTTGTCGGATCGCTTCTTGGTTTCTGCGTTCTTCAGGTAGACGATTGGCCCGACTGCGGAGATTCCAGCCCGGCCGCACCCCCAGCAGATCTCCGCGAGTTCGGGCGAGAGAAGGTGAATGCGTCTCGGGTTCCATGTGAGGGCTTCAAGATATGGGATCGCCGCGTCCCTGTCGGTCGGTTGAAAGTGACCAGTCCATTTCGTCGCCCCTGCGGCGCCAGGGAGAGGAACAAGATTCAAGCCGAGCGTGGTTGCCAGGGTCTTACCGGATGCTAAGGCCATGATCGGTGGAGCATTGTGTACCGAAGGCGTCACTCCTTGACCGCCAGATTGGCTCCACGGGACCACACGCAGCATACCGATGGTCGCGCACCGCATGCACAGACGCATGTTCGCGTCGTCACCGTGGTGGAAGTGGGCGATGTTGGTACCCGAGGCGAATTCCGCGACCAGAGAGCCGGACGAATACCTTTTCTTGTCTTCTCGCGCGGTGGGATCCTGTAGAAACGGAGCCTTGTCATCGAACATCCAAAAACAGGGCGTTTCAGCCTCGATGCCGTCGAGCACGACGCGGGGAATTTCGCCCATCAACAGCGACTCCCGAACTTGCTGCACCCCTCCCGCCGCGTCCGCCTTCCAGTAAAGCAGCGTCAGGAGAAATCGGTGTGCGGCGAAGAAGTCGAGTGGACTCGCGACGGCGATGCAGCGAATCTCGCTCGCCCGATTCAGAGCCTCCAAGGGAGAGGAGACTTGGGCCTCGGCATCGAGGGTCATCACCTCCAGCCACTTGCTCGTGAGTACGTTCCAGTTCAGCTCCCGCTGCGATTCTTCGGTCGTATCAGACATGAATCCCCCACATGCAGATAGAGGTTCGAGAGGGTTGCTTTCGGGGTGCGGTCGGGACGCGGTGGTTAACCACTCGTGGCACCGAAGTTCCCCGTTTGTTGTGCGGCTGCCCAGAATGCTGCTGTAGGACTATGATCTGCCTCCTCGGGACCGAAGGTCCCGGGGGGAGTGGCGATGGCGGCCATTATATCAGGAGTGTCCCGATGTCCATACCGCCCGCGGGCGGAGCGCGTCATTTCAGCTTTTTTGCCAGCCGGGCGATCTCCGGAATTCCGGCGACCGGATACACAACTATTGACCGCCTGGGCCGGGTTGGGTAGGTTCGGTGCATGGCTCGATTGGCACGCATCGTTGTTTCCGGGGTGCCGCACCATGGGACCCAGCGGGGGAATCGCGGGCAGCCCACCTTCTTTTGCGAGGAGGATTACACGGCCCACGTGGACCATGGCACCTGGGCATGTTCGACTCCTTCAAGGCTTGCCGTGACGGGAAGGTCCCGAAACAACGATCGGCATGGAAAACTGGCTCTGGCCCGTGACCGTCAGCGTGCATGATGCGGTTAACTGACGGTCTGACGTTGCTTTGGGGCAGCAATAGATGCCTTGGTAACCGGCTGCCTGATCGCCAACCGCCGCAAGATCGTTGGCAGCCGACGCGACCCGGAACTGGACATACCCGTTGTCGAGCGTCGCTTCTCGCCCGGGGAGAGGACCGTCGGGCAGGTCGCCCGGC
>CAYGZA010000336.1:0-6972 GCA_964354135.1 uncultured Planctomycetaceae bacterium | reverse complement strand
AACGAAGTGCAAGTTGGCTTCCAGGCCGGCGCGACGCCGGTCCTACTGAGGGTTTGCGGCCATGCGTCGAATCGAGATCTACGACACTACTCTTCGCGACGGTGCCCAGGGAGAAGGGATCAACTTTTCCCTGCAGGACAAGCTCCTGTTGACCGGGCGGCTCGATAGCCTCGGCTTCGACTACGTTGAAGGCGGCTACCCCGCGTCCAACGAGAAGGATTCCGAATACTTCCGGCGGATCGGTCAAGAGAAGCTCGGCCGTGCCCGGGTGTGTGCCTTCGGGATGACCCGGCGAAAGGCCGGCCCGGTGCTGGAGGATGAAGGGTTGGCGTCGCTCGTGGCGGCCGGCACGGCGACGGTCACGATCGTCGGCAAGGCGTCGGCCTTCCAGGCCGCGGAGGTTCTGCGCACCACGCAGGAGGAGAACCTCAAGATGATCGCCGAGAGCGTCGCCCATCTTCGGGCAGCCGGCCGCGAGGTGATCTTCGACGCCGAGCACTTCTTCGACGGCTGGAAGGGCAATCCCCGCTACGCGCTCAAGGCGCTTCAGGCCGCCATCGAGGCCGGGGCCAAGATGGTCGTCCTTTGCGACACCAACGGCGGCAGCATGTCCGACGAGGTTGGGGCGATTACCCGAGAGGTTGTCGGGCAGCTTTCCGTGCCCGTCGGCATCCACTGCCACAACGATTGCGGCCTGGCGGTGGCCAACAGCTTGGCAGCGGTCGACGCCGGATCCGTCCAGGTCCAGGGGACGATCAACGGCTTCGGCGAGCGGTGCGGCAATGCGGACCTCGTGGCCGTGGTCGCCAACCTGGCGCTCAAGAAGGGCTATCCGGTGCTCGACGAGGAGGCGATCCGCCACTTGACCGAGCTTTCGCGATACGTCTATGAGATGGTCAACATGAACTACCCGCCGCGGCAGCCGTTCGTGGGCAAGAGCGCCTTTGCCCACAAGGGCGGGATGCACGTCAGCGGCCTCAGCCGCGTCGCCGCAAGCTACGAGCACGTCGACCCCGAGCGGGTCGGCAACGAGCGACGCATCCTGGTGAGCGAGCTGTCGGGCCGGTCGAACATCGTGGCCATGACCACCAAGCACAACATCCAGCACGACCGCAAGCTGATGGACAAGATCCTCGCCAAGGTCGTCTCCAAGGAGCACGCCGGCTACCAGTTCGAGGCGGCCGAGGGCTCGTTCGACCTTCTGGTCCAGCAGTGCGCCGGGACGTTCCGCCCACACTTCGAGCTCTTGCACTACCGCGTCAACGTGGAAAGCGAGACCGACGGGCGGATCACCACCGAGGCGACGATCAAGATCCGCGTCGGCGACGCGGTCCGGCACGAAGTGGCCGAAGGCGACGGCCCGGTCAACGCCCTGGACGCCGCGATGCGCAAGGCCCTCAACGGGTGCTTCCCGGGTTTGCGGGAAATGCAGCTCGTGGACTACAAGGTGCGGGTCATCAACTCGGAGGCGGGCACGGCGGCGGGCGTCCGCGTGGTCATCGAAAGCCGCGACCACCAGGACGTCTGGGGCACCGTCGGCGTGAGCGAGAACATTATCGAGGCCAGTTGGATCGCTCTGGCCGACAGCTACGAGTACAAGCTCTGCAAGGACGAAGAGGCCCAAGGACCAAGGACGAATGACCAATGACCAAGGACGGACAAACAGGGATCCTTGGTCATGGGGCTTTGGTAATTGGTCATTCGGATTCGCCGGGGGCGCGACGCTTGGCTTGTTGACGCCAAGCCGTTTGGGTATACTTGGCGTCAGGGGAGACGAAGAAGATATGACCGCCGAGAACTTCGATCGGGTTCTGCGTGGCCTGACGGACCGCACGCCGTTCCAGGTATTCACGGTGGAGTTGCACGGTGGCCACCGGTTCGAGGTGGATCACCCTCGCGCTATGGTCGTGCGCGACGGGGTTGCGGTGTTTATTGCCCCCGGCGGAGTGCCGATCTGGTTTGATCACGACAGCGTCAACCAGATCATCGCCGCGCCGGCGAGCACGTCCCCGTGACCGCGTCGGGCGGGCCAAGGGAAAAGGCACACGCCTGAAAGGGGAGCAGAAGATCATGGCTTCCACCCAACGCCGCTACAGCAAAGAAGAGTTTGCCCGGCGCGGCGACGCCATCTACGACAGCGATGTCCGCCCGCACCTGAAGCCCGAAGACGATGGCAAGTTCGTCGCCATCGACATCGAGACGGGTGCGTACGAGATCGAGACGGATGAACTGGCGGCCTGCGACCGGCTGCGCGTCCGCGTTCCGCAAGCCCAGATTTGGCTGGTGCGGGCGGGCTCGCCCTATCTCCATCGCTTCGGTGGACGCGAACTGCGGGGCAACTCATGATCACGGGCGTCGTCCGGGCACGGGAAGCCCGCATCCGGCTGAGGATTCGCGGACCTCGCAGGCGCGAGCGGGCGATTGAAGCGGTCATCGATACGGGGTATACGGCCTGGCTTACGTTGCCGCCCGCGCTGGTCGCCGCATTAGACCTTCCCTGGCACAGTGTTGGGCGTGGCGTTCTGGCCGACGGCAGCCAGTGCCTTTTCGACGTTTACGAGGCCGCGGTGATTTGGGACGGCCGAGCGCGCCGTGTTCTCGTGGGTGAGGCCGACACGGATCCCCTGGTGGGTATGGCGCTCTTGAGCGGGCATGAACTGAAGATGGATGTCCGTTCTCGCGGCAAGGTCACCATCAAACGGCTTCCATAGCAGAGAGACGAGAAAGCGGCGAAAGCAACGGGTCGGCACGAAGAAGTAATATCGGCTGGGTGGCATGCCGTCGTCTTCGTCGGCATGTTGCGGCTCCATTCAGTAAGGACATCGGCACGCGGTACGGAGAGACGATTAGCCCATGGCCACAAGTTCGCCGTTTGAGGAGTTGCCCAAGCAATACGATCACGCCGCCGCAGAAGGACGCTGGTACCGCTTCTGGGAGGAGAAGGGATACTTTCATAGCGAGCCCAACCCGAAGCGGAAGCCCTACACCATCGTCATCCCGCCGCCCAACGTGACGGGGGCCCTGCACCTGGGGCACGCCCTGAATAACACGCTCCAGGACATCCTCATCCGCCAGAAGCGGATGCAGGGCTTCGAGACCCTCTGGATGCCCGGGACCGATCACGCCGGGATCGCCACCCAGGCGGTGGTCGAGCGGCGGCTCCTGACCGAAGAGAAAAAGACCCGCCACGACCTCGGCCGCGATGGGCTGGTCCGCCGCATCTGGGCCTGGAAAGACGAATACGAGGCCCGGATCATCAGGCAACTCAAGCAGATGGGCTGCACCTGCGACTGGGTGCGGACCCGGTTTACGTTCGATCCGGTCTGCGCTCGGGCGGTACGCCACACGTTCTTCGGGTTGTTTCAGAAGCGGCTGATCTATCGCGGCAAGCGGCTGGTGAACTGGGACACGCTCTTGCAGACGGCGGTTGCCGACGACGAGGTATTCCACGAAACCGTGCCCGGCCATTTCTGGTACTTCCTTTACCCGGTGATTGATCCGAAGCCGGGCGAACCGAAGCACGTGATGATCGCCACGACGCGGCCGGAGACGATGCTCGGCGACACGGCCGTCGCGGTCCACCCCGACCCTTCCGCCGCGTTGGACCGCGCCGAGGCCGACCTGGAAGCGCGTCTGGCGGCGGCCCCGGAGAAGTTCAAGGCGGAGCTGCAGGCGGAATTGCAGGACGTTCGGCGGCGCCGCGAGGAGTTGCTGCCCGAGCTTATCGCCCTGCGCAACATGGCCCTCGACGGCCGCAAGGTGATGCTCCCGCTGTTGGACCGCCCGATTCCGCTCGTGGCCGACCAATGGGCGAAACCCGATCTCGGCACCGGGGCGGTGAAGATCACGCCGGCCCACGATCCGAACGATTACGAGGTCGGCCTGCGCAAGCGGCTGCCGATGGTCAACATCCTCAATCTCGACGGCACGCTCAACGCTAGCGCCGGCCCGTACTGCGGCCAAACGGTCATGGTCGCCCGCGAAAACGTGGTCGCCGACTTGGAGAAGCTCGGCCTGGTGGCCAAGGTGGAAGACCGGGCGATTGACTTGGCCCATTCCGACCGTTCGAAGACCCCGATCGAGCCGCTCTTGACCGACCAGTGGTTTGTGAAGATGGAGCGGCTGGCGCAGACGGCCATGGACGCCGTAACCGACGGCCGCGTGAAGATCATCCCTTCCCGCTATACCAAGGGCTATCTCGACTGGCTCAGCGAGAAGCGTGACTGGCCGATCAGCCGGCAGCTCTGGTGGGGCCACCAGATTCCCATCTCGTACTGCAAGACGGCGTCCGAGGCGGAGCTGAAGGCCGCGCTGGCCGGACGGGACGACGTGGTTTGGCATTGGGACGACGAAGGCAGCCAATGGCTGATCTGCTCGCGCGAGGACGACCTGCCCGAGAACGCCCTTCCCGGCCACAGGCTTCGCCGCGAAGAGGACGTGCTCGATACCTGGTTCAGCTCTGCGCTCTGGCCGCACTCGACCCTCGGCTGGCCCGAGAAGACACCGGAGCTCGAATACTACTATCCCACCAGCGTGCTTATCACCAACCGCGACATCATCACGCTCTGGGTCGCTCGCATGGTGCTCACCGGCCTGCACAACGTGGGCGAGGTCCCGTTCCGCGAGGTCTACATCCACTCGAAGATCCTCGACGCCTACGGCGAAGGGATGTCGAAGTCCAAGGGGAACGGCGTCGACCCGGTGGACCTGATCGAGAAGTTCGGGGCCGATTCGCTCCGCTTCGGCCTGGCCTACCTGGCCACCGAGACGCAGGACATCCGGATGCCGGTGGAGTTCGAGTGCCCGCACTGTGCGGCGCTCATCGAGCAGACCAAGGAGAACCGCGTCCTGCCGCGGGTCAAGTGCGGCCGGTGCGGCAAGGATTTCGGCACGCAGTGGGCGGAGAAACCGGCCGATCGGGCCCTGCCGCGCGGGGCGGTGGTGAGCGAGCGGTTCGCCGTGGCGAGGAACTTCTGCAACAAGCTGTGGAACGCCTCGCGGTTCGCGCTGATGAACCTGGAGGGCTACGCGCCGGGCAAGGTGGCCGGCAAGGACCTCCTGGTCGAAGACCGCTGGATCTTGAGCCGGCTTGCGACCGTGACGGAGCAAGTGACCGACGCCCTGGCGGCGTATCAGTACGCCGATGCCGCCCGCTACTTGTACGAATTCGCCTGGGACGAGTTTTGCAGTTTCTACCTGGAGATGGTCAAGGGGCGGCTGCAGCAGCCCAAGACGCGCTCCACGGCGCAGCGGGTCTTGGCCCACACGCTCGATGCGCTCCTGCGGCTCTTGCACCCGATGATGCCGTTCTTGACCGAAGAGGTGTGGCAGTTGCTCGGGCAGGTGGCCCCGCGGCGAGGCCTGAAGGAGCCCTGCCTTGCGGCCGAGAGCGTCATGATCGCTCCCTGGCCCGAGAGCGATCCGGCACATCGCGATGCCGAGATCGAGGCCCGGTTTGCCCGTTTCCAGGAGGTGCTGCGTGCGGTCCGGGAGGTCCGCAGCCGGCAGAATGTGCCGCCGAAGAAGCAAATTGAGTTTGCCGTCCGCTGCGATGCGGAAACCGCCGCGCTACTGAAGCCGATGGGGCCGTATTTCGAGACGATGGCCGGCGCCCGCTCCGTCGGCTGGGGTCCCGAGGTTCAAGCCCCCGCCCTGAGTGCCAACTCCACGCTCCCCGGGATCGAGATCTTCGTGGACTTAGCGGACCTGATCGACCTCGATGCCGAGATCGCCAGGAAGAAGGATGAGCTGGCCAAGCTCGAAGCCCGCATCGCCGCCCAGAAGAAGAAGCTGGCCAACGAGAGCTTCCTTGAGCGCGCCCCCGCCGCGGTGGTTGGGAAGGAGCGCGCGACACTGGAGGACCTGGAACACCAACAGACGACTCTGTCGTTGGCAATGGAGAGACTTCTCGCTGTATCTGCGAAGCGCGGAGGGAATTGTGAAGATCCGGAGTAGACTCGCATGAATCGAAACGATGCCTTGCAGCGGTTAACACGGCACGCTGCTGAGATTCGCCGCCGTTTTGCCGTCAAAGAGCTGGCAGTCTTCGGGTCGATCGCCAGAGCCGAGGCGCGACCGGAAAGCGACATCGACGTGCTGGTGACGTTTGAGGGGAAGGCCGAATTCGACCGCTTCATGGACCTGAAGTTCTACCTCGAAGAACTGCTCGGCGTCAGGGTCGATCTGGTGACTCGCAAAGCGCTGCGGCCCGAACTCCGGCCCCAAATCGAACGTGAGGCGATCCATGTCTCGTGACTGGCGGCCTTGGCACAGGCTCTGCGAGGCTTGCAGCAAAGTGGCATCTAATCGCTGATCTCACTGGAGGGGTGGCGCGCGACAGCCGGATAGTCGCCCCTCTAGCATTGCCGGTGTCCGACGGCCTATAATGGATAGGTTGAACGAACTCCGGCGGGGCGCGTCGTTCGGTTGGCCGGAATGCGTCTCCCCTTGCCTGCAAGGACACGGCTATGCCCGTTCACATGGAACTCTCGCGGATTATCATCAGCGAAATCAACGACAACCAGGTGATCTACCTGAAGGAAGTCGATGGGGACCGGCAGTTCCCGATCCTCATCGGGATTTTCGAGGCCAGCAGCATCGACCGCCGCGTGAAGGGGATTGCCTCGCCCCGGCCGCTCACTCACGACCTGATCGTCAGCGTCGTGGAGCAACTGGGGGCCGAACTCCAGGACGTGGTGATCAGCGAGCTCCGCGAGCACACCTACTACGCCAAGCTCCGCGTGCGCTACCAGGGAGAACTGGTCGAGATCGACGCCCGGCCCAGCGACGCCATCGCGGTGGCCGTGACCTGCCAGCCGCCGCTGCCGATCTACGTCAACGAGGAGGTGCTC
Source organism: uncultured Planctomycetaceae bacterium (assembly GCA_964354135.1). Taxonomy (GTDB): domain Bacteria; phylum Planctomycetota; class Planctomycetia; order Pirellulales; family Thermoguttaceae; genus CAYGZA01. The sequence continues at coordinate 121 of CAYGZA010000336.1, read as the reverse complement.
AACGACGTGCTGGGGGAGTGAGGGAAAGGATGAAGGATGAAGGATGAGGGATGAAGGGTGAATGCGGAATGAAGTCCTAATGATCAAGGCTCAATGACCAAGGCCCAAGGAGGGAAGGAAA
>CAYGZA010000335.1:0-7028 GCA_964354135.1 uncultured Planctomycetaceae bacterium | reverse complement strand
GGCTGGAGCACCTCAAGGGGCTCACGCAACTCCAGTACCTGAACCTTGCCCAAACGCAGGTCACCGACGCCGGCCTGGAGCACCTCAAGGGGTTGACGCAACTCGAGACGCTGCACCTCAACGGCACCAAGGTCACCGACGCGGGCCTGGAGCACCTCAAGGGACTGACGCAACTCCGGTGGCTGAGTCTCGACGCCACCCAGGTCACGGACGCCGGGCTGGAGCACCTCAAGGGGCTCACGCAACTCCAGTACCTGAACCTTGCCCAAACCCAGGTCACCGGCGCTGGCGTCGAACACCTCAAGGGGTTGACGCAACTCGGGTACCTGTACCTCTGGGGGACGCAGGTCACCGACGCCGGCCTGGAACAACTCAAGGGATTGACGCAACTCGGGGAGCTGGTTCTCGAACGCACGAAGGTGACCGACGCAGGCGTCAAGGACCTTCAGAAAGCGTTGCCGAAACTGAAGATAAATACGGCACCGAGTCCAATCGTCGTCTATGTCGAACTGCCAAGAGAGGCACGAAAGCCGAAGTGACCCCCTTCACCGTCTCGCCGCTGCTCGGAGCGTCGGTGTCGGCATTGGTTCCTGGTGAAGAAGCCCCCATCAAAGCCGTTTCTTTCCCTGCTGCCTCCGCCTACTTCGTCGCCACCCGGCCGCCGACCCGGCCGATCTTCCGCACGACGCCCGCCCGGGTGGCCTGCCGCATGTGGTAGCAGGCGTGCGACATGCCGGGCGTGTCGATCGGGACCAGGAACGGGGGGACCCTAGGTTAGGGGGGCACTGTTGACATCCCTTCCTCTGCGGATTATGCCAAGCGTGAGACCGCAGGTGTGTTTTCTCCTATCACGCGACGGCCGGGCTCAGAACATGATCGCAGTCCTGGAGCGAACGCTTGATCGCTTGGGCGGGGCCGGGACTGTTGTGATCGTCCTGGCAGTCCTCTGCGGGATCCTCGTCCTCTCCAACATGGCCCACGCCTATCTCGTGGTCCGCTGGAGACGGCGAGCGATGTATTGGAAACACCGGTGTCTTGGCCAACAAGATCCCCTGGGCGCCCCCCTGGAAAATCGCCACCCACAGAAACACGAGGGTGGGAGCGGGGGGCATCGGTAAGGGAAGCCCGGCCGGCGGGCGAGACGCCCACCCCACTGAGGATGCGAAAATGGGAACGATTTGTCTCGTGTGTTGTCTCGCGAGCGTTGCGGCGGCCGATCCGCCGATTCACGCCGACAAACCGAACGCGATCGCCTTCGCCCCGCAGGATGCGAAGTTCGTCCGCTTTGTGATCGAGGGGAGTTCTTCGGGCGAGCCCTGCATCGACGAGCTGGAGGTCTACGGCCCGGACGGGAAAGAGAACCTAGCCCTTGCGAAGCGGCAGGCCAGGGCGACGGCCTCCTCCTGCCTGCGGGGCTACGCTCAACATGCCGTCGAGCACCTGAACGACGGCCTCTACGGGAACGATCGCAGTTGGATCGCCGCCACGACCGGGACGGAGTGGGCGCAGATTGAATTGCCTGCTGCGACCGTGGTTTCCAAGGTGGTCTTCTCGCGCGACCGCCAGCGGGAGTATGCCGACCGCGTGCCGATCCGCTTCGAGGTCCGGCTCTCGACGGACGGCAAGCAGTGGACCACGGTGAAGAAGGTCGCCGCGGAAGCGGCCCCGGTGACGGTGCGGAAGCGGCCGGCGGGCTTCTTTGCGGCGATCCCCGATCCGCCCCCGCCGCCGCAAGTGGACCGTGACGGGGCAGTCGCAGCGGCTGGGGCGCCCCTCGACCTGAAGGTTCCCCGGCAAGACGATCTTGGATTCGCGAATCTTGCCCTCAGTCCGGCGGCCAAGGCGGCCGCTTCGTCGCTATTGCCCGGTCACGCCATCCACCGGATCCCGCACCTCAACGACGGCCTGGCCGGCAACGACCATAGTTGGATCAGCGCCGCCGAGCCGTCCTGGGCGGAGATCGACTTGGGCGACGCGTACTGGATCTATCGCGCGGCCTTCGGCAGCGACTCGTCGCGGCGCCATCAGGACCGGACCGCGACGCAGTTCTCGATCCTCGCCGCGACCGAGTACCACAAGGACTCGGCGGCCCCCGCGTGGAAAGCGGTCTACAGGCACGCCGACGGGTCCGCAGTCTCCGTCCGCCGGGAGTTCAAGTTCCATCCGGTCCGTGCGCGATGGGTCCGCGTGGCGATCGAGACAGCCGGCTCGGGCCCGGTCCGCATCGACGAGATCGAGGTCTTCGGCCAGAAGGGTCCCATTCCGGCCGCCAAAATCGGCCCGATCCCGGACGCGGGCGATGCGTTGGCCCAGTCGCCGGGCGAGGCTGCGCAGCGGCTCGAATACGCGTTCTTGGGCGAAGAGCATGCGTGGCTGAAGACCTACGGGCGTGCCGACATCAGCCCCCGCCTGGTGCCCTACAACGGGCGCGTCAAGGAATACCCGCGGCACGTGGGCGACGACCGGCTCCCGCTTCCGCCGCTGGCCGGCGTGCCGAAGCTGGACGGGAGCCTGGACGACGCCTGCTGGAGCGGGGCCTCGCGCGGCGCCGTCCGCGCGGCCTGGCCGTACGACTTCCAGCGCGGCCCGATGGCGACGTACTCGGTGGCGGCGGGCCGGCACGGGGACCACCTATGTCTGGCCATCTCCACGGACCGGCTGCTGAGCAGCCACGTGGCGGTGATCTCGCGGGCGGACGGGGAGGGCGCCGGCGTGGTGGCGATCACGGCCAAAGGATTGGTCTTCAACACGTATGAGCCGGACGGCGCGACGCTGAAGCAATCCACGCCGCTGGATGGCGCGTTCGACAAGGCGCTTAAGCGTTTTGAGTTCCGCCTGCCGCTTGCGCACTTTGCCGGGTGCGAAACGAACGGGATTCGCGTCGGGCTCGGCATGGGCGGGAAGCACACGCCCCGGGAAGGGCGGCCGGTGTACTTCGATTTCTCGTCGGTCTCAATCGCGGAGGTAAAGCCCTGCGTCCGTCGAGCGTTCACAGTCCGGCTGGCTGCGGCTTCCGGCGGGCTCGCCGTGACCGTCCGAGGGAATCTCCCGGAATTGGCCGGCGGGCTCGTGCTCCGGCCCGGCGAGGCGAAGGACCTGTCCATTCCCGCCGAACGCGGCGCGATCGGGCCGCAGTACAAGCTGGAGATTGCCGAGGAATCGGGCACCAGCTTCGTGCTGCACCTCTTCCGCTACGATCCCCTGGAACGGACGCTGGGGCTGATGGAAGGGATCGGTGACCGCTTTGCGGGAAAGGGCTGGGACGTCGCCAAGGAGCGGGAACAAACCGCCGCACTCCGGAAGCGGCAAGAGACCCTCCTGGCCGGAGAGCCCGACCTGGCAGCGGAGCGGCAAGCCTTCTATGAAGCACGGCTGGCCAAGCGGCGGTTGTTCTTCCGCGACCAGGACCTGGCCGCGATCCGGAAGATCCTGTTCGTCAAGCGGCACGCCTACGAGCCCTCGCACAACTACAGCGTGCTGTTGGATGCCCCGTGGCGGCCGGGCGGGGGAGTCTGTCTCTTGGATATCCCGCAGCGCGACGGCCGTTTCGAGCCGGACGAGGCCCGGTTGACGGAGTTGTTCTCCTCCGGTGCCGGCATCGCCCGGGACGCGGTGGCTTCGTTCGACCAGGGCCGGATCTACTTCGGCTACCGACCGTCGGAATCGGGCTACTTCCACCTGATGAGCATGGCCGCCGACGGCCGCGACTTGAAGGAGCTTACCAGCGGCCCGTTCCACGACTTCTTTCCGTGCCCGCTGCCGGACGGCGGGCTGGCCTTCACGTCGACGCGGTGCCGGTCGCGGTATCTCTGCTGGCGGCCCCAGGTCTTCGTGCTCTTCCGCATGGACTCAAGCGGCGAGAACGTCCGGCCCCTGTCGTTCGCCAACTTGAGCGAGTGGGGTCCGTCGGTCACGCGCGACGGGCGGATCCTATGGACCCGATCGGAGTACATCGACAAAGGCGCCGACTTCAGTCACACGCTGTGGACCATCCGCCCGGACGGCACGCAGCCGGAGCTCGTTTTCGGCAACACGATCATCCAGCCGAACGGTTATGCCAACGGACGCGAGGTGCCGGGCACGAGCGAGGTCGCGTGTACGCTGATCTCGCACTTCGGCGACCTGAACGGCCCGATTGCCCTGGTCGACACGAGCAAGGGCCGCTTCGACCCCAAGGCGATCCGGAGCATCACGCCCGAGGTCCCGTGGCCGGGGATGTGGCCCGACGAGGAGTGCTTCCGCGACCCGCTGCCCATCGCCCGGGACCATTTCCTTTGCTCGCACGCCCCGCGGCGGCAGTTTGGGCTGTACGCGATCGACCGGTTCGGGAACCGCGAGGTGCTGTACCAGGACGTGGGCATCGGCAGCATGTGCCCGATTCCCTTCCGGCGGACCGCGCCGCCGCCCGTTTTAGCCCCGCTTCCCCGTGAGGAAGAAAGCCCCGAGCCGGCGATGGGGCAGCTCGTACTGGCCGACGTGTACCGCGGGATCGAAGGGACCGTGCCGCGGGGCACGATCAAGTACGTCCGCGTGGTCGAGGAGGTGCGTGCCGGGCTGGAGCAGCTCCCCACGGGCGAATACCGCAAGGACCACGAGCCCTTCACGCACTTCTACGCGGCCCCGGTCGACGTGGTGAGCGGCCCGTACGGCTGGCCCTCCTACGTCGCGAAGGCGTCGTGGGGCTTGATCCCGGTGGAAGCGGACGGCTCGGCTAACTTTTTTGCCCCGTCGGGCAAGACGCTCTACTTCCAGGCCCTCGACAAGGACCTGAACGAAGTGCAGCGGATGCGCTCCGTGGTGCAGTTGCAGCCGGGGGAGACGCGGAGCTGCATCGGCTGCCACGAGGACCGGCGTCACGCCCCGCCGGCCCGCGCCGGGATCGCGCTGCGCCGCCCGCCGAGCCGGCTGGAGACGCCGCCTTGGGGCACCGGTCCGTTGTCTTACGAGAAGGCCGTGCAGCCGGTGTGGGACCGGAAGTGCGTCCAATGCCACAACGCGGGCGACAAGCAGAAGATCGACATGACCGCGACGCTCGATAAGGATCGCGTGCCGGCCTCGTACCGGACGCTCATCCAGCAGGGCTGGGTCCACGTGCTCGACTGCGGCTATAACTCCGGCGGCAACGAGAAGCGCGAGCCGTACACGTTCGGCACGTTCCAGAGCAAGCTCTGGAAAGTCCTCGACGCGGGCCACTACGAAGTTCAGTTGACGCGCGACGAGATCCACGCAGTCAAGTGCTGGATCGACATGAACTGCCCGCTATGGCCCGACTACATCGAGCGGCGCCTGCGGCCGGGGCCGGAACAGCGGGTGGCGCAGCAAAGGCGGTGATCGTGCCCTTGGGGATCTGGAAGAGATTTCATGCGAAACCCCTCCCCGCTACCGGCTTGCAGGGGGCTTTGCCGGCATGGGCGTCCTGAGCCAGGCGAGGTTGAAGGCGTAATGCTGCTTGCTTGAGATGAGGTGGATCACGCCGTCGGCGGCCTGGCACACGGAGAGGTAGCCGCGGGGCTCGGCGGAATCCTGACTGAGGGTGAATCGCCCGGTGTTGCCGCCGCCGTCGATTTCCCGCGGCAGGCCGTCGTCGGTCACAAGCCGCCGCACGGGCCACGTTTCACCCTCGTCAAACGAAAGGGCCCCGAACAAGCCGGAAACCGGCCGCTCGCTGCCCGAGGCATCCGCGATCGGTATTCTCTGCGCAAATGAGGCGAAGAAGATCGGCCCTTCGGCCAACCGGAGGAGCAACAGCCTCTGCCCACCGCCGATCGGCGGGAACGGGCTGGCCGAATAGCTCCACGTTGCCCCGCCGTCGGACGAGACGCTTTTCGGCATCCGGCCGTCGATGCCGTCCCCTCGCCCGAAAGCCATGAGCCGGCCGTCGTTGAGTTCCACGAGAGCGGCGTGAATACCGGCGATCCAGGCCCCGCGGCCTCCTGCACGGAACTCGGGCTTCGGCTTGCCCTCGCCGGGGTCGCGCCACGAGCGGCCGCCATCGTGGCTCATGAGGATTGCGGTGCCGCCGCTGCCGCCCGTCACCGCGTCGCAAGGGAGAATGATCGCACCGCGGGACGTGCGGATCACCGACTCCACGGGTTGATGCCGCAGGCCGTGCTCGGCGGCGATCAGCCGGGCCTTGGACCAAGTGGCCCCGTTGTCGGTCGAGGTTCGCAGGATGACGGCCGGATTCCCCCAGGTGGCGGCGGCCGACAGCCCGTTGAAGTGATAGAGGGTCTTCCCATCAGACCAGAGGGCCGGGGCGTGGTCGTTGCGGTCGGGGGCGTCCCAGAACGGCGCGGCGGGCTCCCACTCCTCCGCGCCATGTCGCAACCTGCTGGCCGCCACCGCCAATTCCCGGCCTGCTTCCCGCAGGCAGGTGTACCAGATCGCCAGGAGGTCGCCGTTCGGGCATTCGACGATCGCCGGATCGTGGTTGTGCTTGGAGAAGAGGGGGCCCTGGGAGTCCGGCGGGATCTTGACGTATTGGCGCGGGCCGCGGAAGTACGGCTTGTTGGGGTCCGGCCGTCGGCTGCGAACGGTTGGCGCCTGCTGACGGACGTTCTGCTGGTGCAGCGGCGTTGGCGACACGGGGAGCGGCTTGGTCGCCGGCATGGGACCGAGCACCACGCGAAACCCGATCAGCCAACTCGAATCCTCCGGCAATGTCCCCGACCGGTTCGCCGAGCGGAGATACCTGAGTTCCGTGGAGTGGCTTCCGCCGCGGGTGACGCGGAAATCGCCCTCGGCCCGGCCCACGGGGTCGGTCTGGTCCTGCGGCTCGTAAGGGCCGTACCAATCGAGGCACCATTCCTCGACGTTTCCGTGCATGTCCATCAGGCCCCAAGGATTCGCCGGCGTGCGGCCCACCTGAAGCGGCACGGGAGCGTCTTTGCGGCCCCGCGCCGGATCGGGGAACCAGCTCTCACCGACATTCTTGCGGAAGGCTGCGGGCTCCAGCTTGTCCCCCGTGTGGTAGGCCGTCGTCGTGCCGGCGCGGCAGGCGTACTCCCATTCGGCCTCGGTGGGCAAAC
>CAYGZA010000334.1:0-7047 GCA_964354135.1 uncultured Planctomycetaceae bacterium | reverse complement strand
GCAGTCAGGTGTACCTCCTTGCGGAAGAGCACGAACGTGTTGGGCAGTGTCCGCTGCGACGGGAGCCAAATCCACTGGGCCGGCGCGAGGCCCGCCGGATACGGCCGCCAGGAATCCGGCTGGTCCTTCCGACGGACCACCTGAAGGAGTTCATCTGCGGACAGCGTTTTCCCCAGCAGTCTCTTCTGCAAGGCCAGACGCGATGGGGAATCTTCGGCGTCAGCCGCGTTGGCGGTGTGGTAGGCCGCCGGTCGCGCTGCGGCAAGGCCGAGAATGACCGCCATTGCGACGGGAATGAGCCTCGCGGTCCGAGGAGACCGCCTCAGCGGAAGCAGTGCCTTCGTGAACGAACTCGCCGCCATGGCTTCTCCTTGATCCTCTGCCCGGCGCCAGTATAGCAGAGGAGGGAGCAAGCGACCTTACGCGCGGCGAGCCCCTTGTAGTGCAGGCGTCCCGCCTGGATAGCGCAATCGAAACGGCTACAGCACAAGATGCCCTGTACTCTCTTCGCGCGACGATGGGCGGATGGGTGGCATGCTCTCACGACGCGGAGCGTCGGGTGGGCATGTCACATGCCGACCCGGGCTGCGCCCGTGACAGCATGGCACCCAGCACGTCGGAACAAGTGCGTCCGTCCGTTAGTCGCGCTCGACGTACTCGACCGGGGCGCGGCGGGCGTAGCGGTGCGGCCCGCGGAGGCGGAATCGCGGCCGCTCTCCTTCGACGAACCAGTAGCCGCCGAAGAGGCGGTAGAAGATTAAGAGGATAAAGGCCCCCGCGGTAGCCACCGGGAGCCCCAGGGTGCTGATGGGGGTGACGTGCGTACCGCTGAAGTATGAGAGTATGCCGCAGCCAATCACGGTGCCGCCGATCCCCATTGCCAGCGTGGCCACCGCCCCGCCCGGATCGCGGCCGGGCATGATCGCCTTGGCCAGGAGCCCTACCAGGGTCCCGAAGCCGATCCAGACCAGGACCGTGTTGGCCCACAACTGGGCTTGCTCCATCAAGGGGATGGTGTCCATGGGTGTTTGTCTCCCATAAAAGAGGGGATCCGCGCAGTCGGTGGCCGCTATAGTCGGCACAACTGTTATCGGCGGCCGGGACGGAAGACTTTACCAGGGGCGAGAGGCGAGGGGCGAGGGGCGAAGGGCGAAGGGCAAAGAGCCGGGCCGTGTCGGCCCGGAGGGGTTCAGGGTTCATCGCGTCAGTCAAGTGGGTCGCGAACGCCCTTTTCGGTGAACCGGGCGAAGCCCCAGGCCGAGTGGTCGCAGGCGTAGCCATCGCCGCCATTCAGGACCCGAAGCGTGACCTCTTTGGCGCCCTCGATCTCGACGCGGAAGCAGTGGGCTTGGCGGGGTCCGAGGACCGGGCTCTCGGCCTTCTTCACCCCGTCGACGAGGACCTGGAACTGCACGCTGCCGCCGCCGGAAGCGTCGTCCAGGCCCACGTCGGCCTTGAAGAGGGCGTATGGTTTCCCGGCCACGTCATACACGGTGTCGGCAGGGGTGGCATCGGGGAACGAGTGCGTCCAAAGCCCCTTGGGATATGGCTTGCCGGCGATGGAGATCGGCTTGCCGTGATAGTTCACGTCGCGGCGCACGGGATTGTCGGCCCCCGCGGTCGCTCTCTTCCACGGCATGTCCGAGAGGAACGCGATGCCCGCGGGCCGGTGGAGCCGCGGAGTGACGAGCTGCCCGGGCTGGCCCGCGCTTCCTTGCACGCCGCCCCATGAAACCGCTTCGACTTTCCATTGGAGTTGGCGACCGGGCGGGAGGCTCTCCAGCGACACGGCGGGGCGACTGACCGTGGCCGCGGCAACGGTTTTCCCGCCTGCCGAAGGGTCCACGACGGTGACGCGGTAACTCCGCGCGTGGGTCGCCGGTTCCCAGGTCAGCTCCGCCGACACGGAGAACATTCCCGCGCGGACGGCGGCTGCTTTCAAGCGGAACTCGCCCGGCGGGTCGAGCCCGGCGGGTTTGCCGAGTGCTTCGTCCTGGAGGAAAACCAAGTCGCTGGCATAGGGGGAGGGCAACCGGATCGAGAGTCCGCGGCTCATCAGCTCCGATCCGCCGCGCACGCCCGGGGCGATCGAGCCGTCTTCGCACCAGAGCCGGTACTTCTTGGCCGGATCGAGCCCCTTGAGGCGAACCGTCTGGCTTTCCTCCGGCGAGCCGGGGCGGAAGACATAGAGCGTGCCGCGCCGCCGGGCCGGACTCCAGTAGAAGAGCCCGTCCCACCGCACGCCGTCCGGCCGCGGGAGAACGTGATGCACCTTGACGTCGGCCAGCATGGGGCGAATCCACTCCTTGTAGATCGCAACGGAGCGGCGGGCCGACTCGCGCTCTTCCTCGGTCCACTTGGGCGTATCGGTCGGGTCGATCTGCCAGGCCCCCATCATCGCGCTTCGCCAGAGAAAGTTGTGCGGGCCGTCGCCGGGGACGGGGTAGTAGTTGTCGTAGGTGTAGGCCTGGAGCACGAGCGGCGGCATCGCGTAGGTCGAATCGAAGATGCTCTGCCGGTTGGGCAGGTTGGAGAGGGTGTCCGTGGTCACCGTATAGTGTGTTCGCTGGATGACGCCGAAATCCTTGATGTGGCCGCCGCCGGAGCAGTTCTCCAGGATCAGGTGCGGAAAGGCCGCCCGCAGCTTCTCCTGGACCTCGTAGTAACCCAAGGCGGCCCAATAGCTTGCGTCGACGCCGTGGCGGTGGCGGTGCGTTTTCTTGTCGCACGAGGTGACGATCGGGCCGATGTCGTGCTTGAGGTAATCGAGCTTGTGGTGCCCGACAAGCCACTGCGTCTTCCGGATCGCCCATTGCCTGGCTTCCGGAGAGCCGAGGCAAAGCTGCGCCCCGTAGAACGGGCCGGGTTTCCAGTCCGGGCCGAAACTGCCGCGGAACCACTCCGGCCGGGCTACCGGCCCACGCACGCTGAGCGCCCCCGGGTCGGACGAGATGCCGCCGTTGGTCCAGGCGCACCAGAGGGCCATCTTCATGCCGGCCCCATGGACGAAGCCCTGGATCGGCCCGATGCCGCGAGGGAACCTGCGTGGGTCCCAACGCCAGTCGCCGGTCTCGGGGAACCACATGGCGTCGGGCATGAAGGCCTCGAAGCCCAGGTCGCGGCACGTTCGGGCGCTCCGCAATACGTCGGCCTCGGTGGCCCGGTTGCCGCCCACGTCGAGATAGAGGTTGTAGGCCAGGATCGGGTCGGGGCAGTCGGGGGGGAGCGGCGGACGGAGCTTTTCGAGGATGAAGCGATGAAGTCGGTAACTCCCTTCGTCCAGGTCGCCGGCGTAGCAGCCGACAAACGCCGCCGGCACCCGGAAGGTCTCGCCCGGCTCAACGTCGGTCTTGAACTCTGGCTGGTTGCCGACGCGGATTTCCAGCGCGTCGGCGGATTGTGCCTTCGCGTGGATGCGGCCCAGCCCGGAGAACGCCCAACCCACATAGAGCCCCCGCTGCTCTCCAACCTGCACGGCCAGCCACGGGACGGGGCTCGCGCCGTCCTCGCAGTTGGAGGCCAAGACGAGGTCGAGCCCGGGTGCAACGGGCTGGCTGAAGGTGCCTCCTTGAGTGCTGGCGTTCCCGCCGCCGCGGCGGATCCACCACAACACGGCCGGACCGCCGGGACTGAGAGAGCTAAGGGCGAGGCTGTCCTGGTGCGAAACCGTCACGCGGGCAGCCGACTGGTTCTCGATCTCCAGCCAGTGCTCTATCGGCCCATGGCCCGGCCGGGCGCGCCAGACAGACCGCAGCGCGAGCTTCGGCTCGGCGTTGGCAAAGGCAAGGGTCAATCGCCCGCCGGCGGCGTCCATCGCGGCCTTCTGGAAGACCCAGGCGGTGGGGAGTTGGCGATCCCCGACCCAGACCCGGCCCATGAGCGGCACTTGGACAGGCCGGTCAACCCAGGAGGAAAAGGGATCGGGAGTCGCTTTCTTCCGATGGAGAGAAGGGCCGCCTCGCTGGTCGTTTTCGGAAACGACCCCCGACCCCTCTTTTGTGCAGCCGAGGTGGTGGATAACCGGCCGATTGTCCGAGATGCCGATGCGGATCTCCGTGTCCGCCGTTGCCAACCGCCAACTCTGGGGGCTGTCTCGCCCGGCAAGGAGAAGAATAGTGGTCCACAAAAGGATTGCGCTGGTCGCGGCCATGGTTAGGATCCCCCATTACGGCGGCGGGTCACGGATTCCTCCCTTATCCCCGGGACGGCGTTGCCGAGCAAGGGGTGGTCGGCCGTTTTCCGGGGGCAAAGTTGGCACAATCCCTCGGCCGTTGGTAGACTCAAGATTGCCCTACCGCAGGCGAACTACCAGGGGGCGCCGCCGGGTTCCCCTGGCCGCTGATGGACTGCGCGCCGTTTGCGTTCCCCCCGTGGCGGGTAACATTGTCCCCTTGATACAGGCTGCGCATAGTATTGTCTGTCCCGCAGACTCGTCCCACAACATTGGCCCATCCGGCAGGAGCCTCCCCGCGATTCGGGGGGCTACTGGCGGTCTGGATGCTGCTGACAACCGGGCTGTACGCGGTGCTCTGGGTGACCGGTTTCCGCCAGCGGGAACTCGGTTTGGCGGTTGAGCAGGGGGCAGCCAAGGCGGAGTGGCGCGGGATCGGGGAACTGGGCGAAGACCTGATCCGCAAGGCGATCCACACGCAGCGGGAAACGCTCCCCTTTTGGAAGGCACTTGCGGGCATTGGTGACTTCCTGGTGGAGCCCTTGCTCTTGGGGCTGCGGGCCGCGACGGTGGCCGTGGTGTTTGCCGCGTTGGCGGCGTTGTGGGGGCGGCCCGTCCGGTTTGACGCCGCGATGGCCGAGTGCATGGCCCTGCAAGGGATTTGGGTGTCGGGGCTGGCGGTCCAGGTGGTCCTGATGGTTGTCCTGCGCCGGCCCGAGGTCGAGACTTCCGCGGTCTTGCTCTTGGGTCCCGGGAGCTACTCGGCGCTGGTCTGGGTGGCGCTAAAGCATATGGACCTGTTTGCCGCCGCGGGCTGGCTGGCGATGGCGTGGCGGGGTTGGCGGCGGGGGCAGGTCGGGCTCGTGGCCGCCGTGCTGGTGTGTCTGGTGCTCGCGCTGGGCGAGATCGGGGCGCGGATCGCTTCCGCGCTGGTGATCGGCGGCAGCATGCGGCTCTCGCTGCTGCCGGGATAGGCTGCTAAAGGGTAAAAACCCCATGCGTCGCTTGCTCTTCGGGCTCCTTGCGATCGGTGGCGTGATCGGCTGCGTGGTGGTCGCGAACCTCTCGCGCAGCCCAAGCGCTTACAACATCGACTGGCGGGTCATCGCCCAGGCCGCGAAGGAAGTCCACGTGGAAGAGCCGGTGCGCGGCGAGATCGTCCAGACGCTCGTGGCCCCGGGGAAGCTCAAGGCCATCGAGGAGGCCAACGTGGCCTCGCAGATCATCGGCCGCGTGGTGGCGGTCAAGAACCGCGGCGGCAAGGAGGTGAAAAAGGGGGACGAGGTCAAGAAGGACGACCTCCTGGTCAAGCTCGAAGACAAGGACGCCACCTCCAGGCTGAACTCGATCCTCGCCCGGGCGGACCGGCTCCGGGAATCGCTCAAGTCGGCCCAGGCCGACCTGGAGAAGGCCATCCGCGATCGCAAGCTCTCTCTCCAACTCGTGGACAAGGGGGTCATTACCGAGACGGAGCTGAAGGATCACGAGACGACGGTCGCCAAGATGGAGGCCAGCTTGAAGATGTTGCAGCACGAGCTGACCGAGATGGACGCGCTGCGGCAGACTGCGCAGGAGGATCTGCGGCGGACCGAGATCGTCGCGCCGATCAACGGCGTCGTCGTGGACCGGAACGTGGAGGTGGGCGAGATCGTGATCGCGGGGACGATCAACCTGCCGGGGAGCGTGCTGATGAAGATCGCCGACCTGAGCCAGATGGAGGTCGAGGCCGAGGTGGACGAGACCGACGTGCTCCTGGTGCAGCCGAAGCAACCGGCGAAGATCTACTTGCAGGCCGACCAGCGGGCCCCGATCCGCGGCGTGGTGGAGCGGATCGCCGGAAAGGGGACGAAAGTCGGGGAGGCGGTGAGTTTCGAGACCCTGATCGCGATCCCACCGAGGCAGGCGAACCTCCGCACGGGGATGACTGCGACGGTGGAGATCGAGGTGCGGCGTGCGAAGAACGCGCTGAGCGTGCCGGTTCAGGCGGTGGTCCACCGGCGGCGCAAGGACCTGCCCGACGTGCCCCTGTTCCGCGAGTTTGCCCAACGGCAGGCCCGCCTTCCCGGCGAGAAGAACCGCCAAAGCGAGGCCCGGTACCTGAAGATCCTCTTCGTGCTCGACGGCGAATCGGTCCGCGCCCGGCCGGTGGAAACCGGTCTGAGCGACGAGCGGAGGATCGAGATCGTCTCCGGGCTTCAGGAAGGCGAACAGGTGGTCGTGGGGCCCTTCCGGGTCTTGGATGAGCTGAAGGACGGGCAAACGGTGAGCGTCGTCGAGCCCACCGCCGAGGGCGCACCATGAACGCGGGCGAAATGCTCATCCGCCTGGACGGGATCGTCAAGGAATACCCGATGGGCGCCGAAACGGTCCACGCGCTGCGGGGCGTGGACCTCGCCGTGCGCACCAACGAGTTCGTGGCGGTGATGGGCTCTTCCGGATCGGGCAAATCGACCTTGCTGAACATCCTCGGCCTACTGGACGTGCCCACGGCCGGCCAGTATTGGCTGAGCGGCCGGAACGTCGCGCGGCTCTCGCACGCGGAATTGGCGCGGATCCGCGGGCGGCAGATCGGCTTCGTGTTTCAGACGTTCGAGCTCCTGCCGCGGCAAACGGCACTGGAGAACGTCGAGCTGCCCCTCATGTACTCGGGGACGTTGGGCCGGCGCCGGAAGGCGGCGGAGGCGCTGGAGCGCGTGGGTCTGGCCGACCGCATGCACCATCGCCCCAACCAGATGTCCGGCGGCCAGCGGCAGCGCGTGGCCGTCGCCCGGGCCCTGGTCCAGCAGCCCGTACTCCTCCTGGCCGACGAGCCGACGGGGAATCTCGATACCCGGACGGGCAACGAGATCCTCGATCTGTTCACCGGGCTGCACCGG
>CAYGZA010000333.1:0-7053 GCA_964354135.1 uncultured Planctomycetaceae bacterium | reverse complement strand
TGCATGCCTAATCCACGCCGCCAACGTTCATTCTGAGCCAGGATCAAACCCTTCAGTTAATCTGATCGCCTAACCGCGCCCTCCCCGACCGGGGGTTCCGGCCGGCTGCTGCGCGGGTGTTAAACGAACCTCGAAAGGCTTGTCCGAAGGCGCCGACGGCAAGGTCGCTTGCCGCGGGGCCGTGAAGTAATAGCCGGTCTTGTGCCGGCTGAAAGACAACTGATTCAGGCGCTCGCTACCAAATTGTCAAAGATCAACCTCGGGCGACACAGTCCCCGCTAGGGACTCTCGCCCCATCGACATTACGAATTCTACACGTATCGACCCGGCTGTCAACCGGCCTCGAGGAACTTTTTTCGAGAGTCCACGACTGGCCGCTATTCTGGACCGAGAATCGGCGTCACGTTCTCCATTGTCCCCATTTTCGCGTCACTGCTCTCCCGCCGACGCGAAAAGCTCCACCAGCGTGGCCAGTCGCGAGCCGTCGCCGGTGCCCAAGACGCGCGATGAGGTCCCATAGTCGGCCCCTGGGTATTCTCTTGCGCTGACCGCCAGGCCCAGAAGACGTTCAGAGGCTTCGACTTCCGGCCGGCATGGAGCGCGCAAGCGAGGGCCCCTCGCAAGGGTGGTCGCTAACCGGGAACGGGCGCTCTTGGATCACAATCCTGTGCGTTTACGGTGCTCGTGCAAGGTGGCTTGGATCTACTTGCGTTTTTCGGGTTACTTTTCCGTTCTGAATCCAGTAAACCGTATCCAGTTGCCTCGCTCCGCTCGGCCCGTAGAACACGAGCTTCACTCGTTGGGCGAGTCCTTTCTCCGCCGCGAGCCCGGATCGATTCCCGGGAGCGGCGGCAAGATTCTCTTCCAGCGGCGTGGCGGGAAACCATTCACGGATTCGATATCTGGAGCCGGGCACCCTTTCGGCAAGGTAATCTCTGACGATCCGCTGGCTAGGATCGCCGCCTCGCGGAATAATCCCGAGACTCTTGCCGCCACTGAGGGCGGCGATCCCCAGCCCTACCATGCACAGGAAGAGGAGAGCATTGCCGGCGACCATTGGGAGAGCGAGTAGAATCCTTCGACGGCGCTCGGCGTACGGTTCTTCGGCGAAACTCATGGCTTCCTCCTTCTTGTGACCATGCTTCAACGGCGATGCCACATCAAACCGGTGCAAGTTTGAGCCCGGCCAACTCCGCGTAGGCTTTCATCGGCTCATCCCACCTCCCGGCGAGGAACAGTTGGTGGTTGTCTTTGACATTGCGGGCGTCGGCCAGGCCATCGACCTTGACCTCCACCGCGGTCCGGCACGCGGTCGCCGCCGCGCCCTCGACATTGTCCACCACGCGTCCCGTGCCCAGCACCATCGTGTCCGGGCTCAGGAACTTCACGATGGTGATCTCCTGGCCCGGGCGCCAGAAGACCTGGAGCGCCACGCCGCTGGCCGATTCGGCCTGGCTGCGGAGGATGAACGGCTCGTGCGGTTTTTCGAATCCGTCGAGGCGGGTCGGGCAGGTGCAGTGCGCGCCGATGAGGGTATTGCGGATCGTATTGGGCACGGGATCCTGCATGAAGCCGGGCCGTCCCAGCAGCGAAGCGGTCAGCAACATGGAGATCGCCGCGTCGCCGTCGGCCTCGCAAGCCCCCACGAGCCCCTCGTCCAAGAGCCGCGACCAGGCCAGGCACATCCCGCAGGCAATGCGGCGCTCGTGGAGCAGCGGGAAGCAGTCGACCGAGATGCCCTGGCATTTCTCGGCCGCCATGATGCGGCGGGCGACGACATAGTTCTTGGCGGCGCTGAGAATGTCCTCCCGCTTCGGCTCGATAGTCTTCTTGGCCTCCTTGGCGTAGTAGGCGGCGATCGCGTGCATCTCCTCGGTCGTGTCGAGCCTGGCCAGCTCCTGGACCCACCGCTCCAACGGAACGTAGCGGAGCGTGGTGCCGACGGACTTGACCGTCCGCTGTCCGGTCGCCTTGCCGGCGACGATGCAGAGCCGGGCGCGCTTCATCTCAAACACGGTCTTGAGCATCTGAAGCCCGAAGGCCGGCCACTCGGAATCCTGCGTGGCCGCCACGAACGTCCGCGGCACGCCGCGCACCGCTTGGAGCTGCTTCGCAAGCGCAGTTCCCAGAGGGCTGAAGACCACCGTCGGAGCACTTCCCCGGTTCTTGACGATGTACTCCACCTTCGGCCACGACTTCAGGTGCATGACGCTCACGAAGAGGCCGTCGGGCGGTGACTTGACGGCCTGCTCGGTGAACGCCGCCACGGCGTCTGCGTCGTCCAGGGGCAGCGGGCGGACTTCGAGGTCCACGCCCAGCTTCTTGGCCGCCTCGACGAGCGTCTTGGTGTATTCCGCTTGGCAGGTCGGGACGTCGTAGGAGGCCCCCGGCCAACTCATCCAGTAGCGGTCGGCTTCCGGCCGCACGAAAATCACCTGCACGCGCGGCTTCCCGGCTGCGGACGTTTCGCCCGCAAACAGCGATGAGGCGAAGTCGAGGATGCCCATTTTCAATGACAAGGCCGAGGCCCCAGCCACGCCTAGGAACTCCCGGCGGCCTACGGGTCGCGAGCGGGTCAAGTCCTGGAGATCGGGGGCGTTCATGAGAGATCCTCCTTCCTCTGGGTTTGTCGGATGGTCGTACTGAGCATCGTTGTCCGGGGCTGGTCCTCCCGTAACGGCCAGACCCCCGAACCGTACGGAATGCACACCGGGGACCAAACTAGGAGCCGCACATTCAGATTCACCGTAAAGTGTTTTCTATCAACATGTTGGATGGCTTTCGTGCCAGTCGCTTCGTCAGGTGTGGACCCAGGCTGGTCCGTTGAATCTTTCAACGGCGTGTTGAATTTTCCAGCGCCCGAATGCTATAAATGAACTGACGTGAGCCAGGTAAGCCAGGGGGCTCGAACGCAGGAGGCCGCCATGGGCGAAAGGCTGAAGGCGTTTTTCCAGTCGTTGGGCTTCCGTCTGCTCATCCCTCTGTTCATCACCGTGGGCCTGGTTTTGGCGGTCCACGCGATGATCAGCTTCCGTTCGACGAAGGAGGATTTTCTCCGGTTTGTCCGCGCCGACGTCGACCGATCCAGTAGCCTCATCAAGCGGGCAACCCACGACGGGATGCTCCTGAACAACAAGGAGGGAGTGCAGGCCACCATCGAGCGGTTGGCGCAGGGGCCGGAAATCGCGGCCATCCGCGTTTACGACAAGGAGGGCACCATCATGATGTCGGCGCAGAAGGACGAGATCGGGCGGCGGATCGAGCCCGAGTCCGACACCTGCCTCAGTTGTCACGAGGAGAAGAGACCGAGAGATACCGCCGTTCTGGAGCGAAAGAGCCTGGCGCGCGTCGGCGATGGACCCGAGGTGCTGCGTCATTTGTCGGTCATCGAGAACGAGCCGGGCTGCGCGACCGCCAACTGCCATGCCCATCCCGCGGACCAGCGGGTGTTGGGGGTTCTGGACTTGGAGATGTCGATGGCGCCGCTCGATGCTGCCATTCACGCCGCCCAGAGGCAGTTCCTCTGGACGACGCTGATCCTGGTCTTCATCGTGGGCGTGGTGGCGGCGGTGTTCATCAGGCGCCTCGTGCAGCATCCCGTCCTTCAGCTTTACGAGGGAACCCGGCGGATCGCCGACGGCGACCTCGAAACCCGCATCGTGGTGCGCGGCCGCCACGAGCTGGCCCGGCTGGCAGAGGCCTTCAACCAAATGGCCGAAGACCTAAGCGCCGCCCGGCGAGAAGTGACCGAATGGTCCCAGAAGCTTGAGGAGAAGGTGGTCGAGAAGACCGAGGAGCTCAGCCGGGCCCAGCGGCAGGTGCTCCACATGGAGAAGATGGCCTCGCTTGGCAAGCTTTCGGCCACCGTGGCCCACGAACTCAACAATCCGATCAGCGGGATCCTCGCCTATGCTCGGCTCGTCAGGAGGGAGCTGGAGGGGCAACCGATCGATGTTGACCTTCGCGAAGAGCTGGCCCGGTACTTGAGTATGGTAGAGAAGGAGTGCATCCGTTGCGGCGCGATCGTCCAGAACCTGCTGGTGTTCGCCCGGCGAACGGGGGCGGAGATGGCACCCATCGACCTCAACGAGGTGGTCGAGCGGAGCCTCATGCTGGTGCGGCATCACCTTGAGATCAGCGGGGTGAAGTTGCACAGCGAGCTCCTCAGCGGCAACAGCCGGATCGTGGCGGACGCCGGCCAGTTGCAGCAGGCATTGGTCGCGCTGCTGGTCAACGCCGTGGAAGCGATGAAGGGGTCGGAGGGCGACGAAGGGCGGCTGACCGTGCGGCTGCGCGGCAGTGCCGACCAGGTTCACATTGACGTCGGCGACACGGGGGTGGGAATCCGCCCCGAGCTGCTGCCGCAGATCTTCGAACCCTTCTTCTCGACCAAGGAAACGCTGAACTGCGTCGGCCTCGGGCTGGCCGTGGTGTACGGCATCGTCCAGCGGCACGGGGGTCAGATCGAGGTCGAGTCGGAGGTTGGCCGGGGCACGGTCTTCCACCTGCGGTTGCCGCGGCACGCCGGAATCGCGGAGGAAGAGGCCCCGGCGACTTCGGCAGTCGGAGGGCCGGCCGCCTGACTGCACCAGTGCCACGGGCGGCGAGGAGATGAAACGCACCATGACCACCAAGACCGCACGCATCCTGGTCGTGGACGACGAGTTCTCCGTCCGCGACTCCTTCTACAACTGGTTCCGCAAGGACGGCTTCGAGGTCAAGGCGGTGGCCAACGCCGGCGAAGCACTGAGGGCAATTCAGGATCGCACGTACGAAGTCGTCCTTCTCGACATCAAGATGCCCGGGATGGACGGAATGGAGCTCCAGGAGCACATCCGCCGCATCGACCCGCAAGCCGCCGTCATCATGATCACCGCCTTCGCCTCCGTGGATACGGCGGTGCGGGCCCTCAAGCAAGGAGCCTTCGACTACGTCACCAAGCCGGTCGATCCGGACGAGCTTAGCCACCTGGTTCTTCGTGCCCTGGAGCAGCGCCGTCTCCGCGAGGAGAACGCGCAGTTGCGCGAAACCATCGATGAGACGAGGGCCGTCGACAAAATCGTCGGGAAGAGCCCGCCCATGCGAAAGGTCATGGATCTCGTCGCGCACGTCGCCAAGACGGATGCCACGGTCCTCATCCTCGGCGAGAGCGGCACCGGCAAGGAGGTCATTGCCCGCGCCATACACGCCGGCAGCAATCGGCGGTACTTTCCCATCGTTACCGTCAACTGCGGCGCCCTGCCGGAGGGTCTCCTCGAGAGCGAACTCTTCGGTCACGAGAGGGGAGCCTTCACCGGCGCGCAGCATCGTCGCAGGGGAAGAATCGAGATGGCCGACGACGGCACCCTTTTCCTCGACGAGGTGGGGGCCATCGACCCCAAGATGCAGGTCGATCTGCTGCGCGTGCTGGAGACAAAGGAGCTGACTCGCGTCGGCGGCACGCGACCGATCAAGGTCGACTTCCGCGTCGTCTGCGCAACGAATGAGAACCTGGAGCTGGCGGTGAAAGAGGGCCGGTTCCGAGAGGACTTGTATTACCGCATCAACGTCTTCACCATCGATCTCCCCCCGCTCCGTGCCCGCCGGTTGGACATCCCCGCGCTGGCACGCTACTTCCTCGACCGCTTCGCCAGGCAGATGGACAAGCGCATCACCGATATCAGCCCCGAGGCGATGGACCTTCTCACGGCCTACGACTGGCCGGGAAACGTCCGCGAGCTCTCCAACGCCGTCGAACGGGCCATGGTGGTGGGCAGGCCGCCGGTCATCCGGCTCGAGGACCTCCCCCTGCGAAGACCGATTAGGAGCGAGGCGTCGGTCGAGGAGTCCCTCGCGGAGATGGAGAAGCGCCACATCGCCGCCGTGCTCGAGCGCACGGACGGGAACGTCACGCGAGCCGCTGAGATTCTCAAGGTCGATCGTGTGACCGTGTACAATAAGATCAAGAAGTACGGCCTGCGCCCCTAGCGAGGGCCCCGACCGCTCTTGCTCCGACGGACGGGCATCCTGCCTGTCCTATCCCTATCCCTCGCCGGCTTCGAGGCGGATCGGGACGTTCACTTGTTGTCCGCCGCGGATGATCGTGACCACAACTTGGTCGCCGGGCTGCTTGCTCTCCAGGATATTGAGGAAGTCGTCGGCGGTCTTGATGGGCTGGCCGTCGAGGCCGACGATCAGGTCGGCGGCGGAGCGGTCTTCGGTCTGATAGATGAAGGGCCCTTGGCGCTGGCGGACCACGCGGGGGCCTCTCAGGCCGGCCCTTTCCGCCGGCCCGCCGCGAACCAGCGTCGCAATCACCAGCCCCTTCTCGGTCTGGTAAACCCGGGCGATCCCGATCTCCGGCCGGATGACCTTCCCGGTCTTGATCAACTGGGGGACGATCCGCGCGATGGTGTTGATGGGAATGGCGAAGCCCACCCCGGCGCTTTCTCCGGTCTTCGTGGCAATGGCGAAATTCATGCCGATCATCCGGGCGCGGCTGTCCAGCAGCGGCCCGCCGGAGCTGCCGGGGTTGATCGCCGCGTCGATCTGAATGATCTGCTTGATCTTCCGGGCATTCAGGCGGCTGGGGACCCAGCGGTCGAGGCTGGACACGATGCCGGTGCTCAGCGTGCGGTCCAGGCCGAAGGGGTTGCCGAGGGCATAAACCCGCTGCCCTACCCGCAGGCGGCTCGATTCGCCGAAGACCACGGGAAACAGGTCCTCGGGCGGGGCCTCGATCTTGATGACGGCGACGTCGTTGATGAGGTCTCGGCCGACCAATCGGGCGTCGTACGACTTCTGGTTGAAGAGCGTGACCTGGATCTCCCGCGCCCCTTCCACCACGTGGAAGTTGGTGACGATGTGGCCCTGGCGGTCGATCACGGCGCCGCTTCCCTCCCCCTCGGACGGGACCTCAATGAGCAGGAACCGGTCCCCGCGGTAACCCCTCGTGGTAATGTTGACCACGCTGCGGTTCGCCATCTCGTAGACCGCGATGTTCACCCGCTCTTCCGGCGTAAGGCAGCCAGCGGAAAATGATCTACCGTAGAATGGACGGTTTTGGTAGAAGGT
>CAYGZA010000332.1:0-7061 GCA_964354135.1 uncultured Planctomycetaceae bacterium | reverse complement strand
AAGCCCGGCCCCCGCTCCTTAGCCCAAGAACCTTTCCGCAACAGAAACTCATTAGCACCACATCGTAGCGCTGGCGGCAGAGATCGATGAACGCGAAGCCGCGCGCCGCGTCCTCAGCGAATAACTTCCTGCGAAAACCGAAGCCATTAGTTGCGTATCCGGTGAACTCTTGGATTGCTACCAGAACTAGCATTTCCGCCTTTTGCCAGAAATCGTCCGCACCGCCTGGGACGAACCGCACATACTTTTCACGCCGTTCACCCTCCATGCCGTATTCCGTCATTCGGAAAAGTGGCAGCTTCTCCTCCCACTCCTCGCGGCCCTTGGCGATGGCGGTGGCAAGCTCCTCTTCAATCTTCAGGAGGCTGCCCGCCTCGCCAGCGAGTCTCATCTTGTCCCAGACCGTGCGGACCAAGTCGCAAAGGCTGTCGGCCATGGCCTTGGTGGCGCGGACCCGCTTGTCGGCCGGGATGTCCAGCGCCCGCCGCATCAGCGATTCCAGCCGGTCCTCGCGCAATCCACGGAGGAACTCCTCCAGCATGTCCTCCTCGCCCGGCATTGGCTCGGCGACGACGATGTTCGTCTTGCGGATCGACTTACGTTGACCTCGCTCC
The DNA here is from genome assembly GCA_964354135.1 of uncultured Planctomycetaceae bacterium. GTDB lineage: Bacteria > Planctomycetota > Planctomycetia > Pirellulales > Thermoguttaceae > CAYGZA01. Next base: position 6,447 of record CAYGZA010000332.1, on the reverse strand, counting down.
AGCCCAAGCTCGTTGTAAGCGCGCTGTGCCCGCATCCACAGCGCAAAGGCCGCAATCTGCGCACAGCGGGGGTCGATGTCGATCCCGTGAAGATTGTGGAGGAGGATCAGGCGGGGGACGGCGGCGCGGAGGCGATCGAGCGTGGGGTAGGCTTCCCGCAACGGCAATAAGCCCTCACCCCCAGCCCCTCTCCCGCAGGCGGGCGAGGGGAGAGAGTCGGCCTCACCCCCGGTATCCTCAGCCCGGTCCTCTTCTCCCGGAGGGAGAGGGGGATCCTCGGCGTTCCATGCCTCTTCGTAAATGGTCTGGAGCAAATCGAAGCAGTACAGGAGGAAATGCCCAGAGCCGCAGGCCGGGTCCAGAATCTTTAGGTCCCGTGGGTCCTTCTTCGGTCGAAAAGGGATGTAGACCGGCTGACGGAGCAACTCCTCCTGGCTCAGGTCCTCGTCGGCAGGCGTTTCCGGGGCTTGTTCCCCTTCCTTGAGAAACACCTCCACGGGGCGGCGGACGAGGTACTGGCATTTTTCCACGAGCGTCGTCTGGCCCTGCCGCATCTCGTACCAGATCCGCCCGAGCGTGTTGTCGGTCAGGAACTGGACCACGTAGCGCGGCGTGAAGAACTGGTTACGCACGGCCAGCTCGCGGCTGTTGCGCGGGGCCTGCGACTCCTCGCGCATCTTGCGCCGCTCTTCCTGGCTGTTGAAGTACTGGTACACCCAGCCGATGGTCTCGTCCTCGATCCACACGCCGGCCAGTTCCGGCTGGTTGAGGATGTCCAGGAGACCCAGCAGGGCCTGGCGCCGGGGCCAGAGGAGCGAGGCCGGGTCGCGGCGGTCGAAGAGCACCTTGACCTCGGTGCTCAGCTCGTCGAACAGGCACTCCAGGTAAAGCTGGTAGCCGCCATCGGACAGCTCCGACAGGCCCGGCGCCAAGCCGCAGAACTCGCGGAACCCGCCCGACTGGTCGCCCTTGGAGACGCAGGTTTGCACCATTTCCCGGGCCTCGAGCATCTTGAGGGCCACGAAGCGGTTCAGGCAGGTGAAGGCCGCCTCGCGGGTATAGTCGGCCACGGCCTCGGCTAGTGAATCGTGGGCCGTGGGCTGTGGGCCGCGTGGTGCTGGACTGCTTCGACCAGTTTCTGCCGGACTAACCGACCGGCGGCATCGAGATGCGCCCCGGGCTTCTTGGCGATCGTGCCGTCCGGCAGGATGTCGTACGTCCCCTCAAGCTGCGCAGCGAACTCCTGCTCCAGCAGCGTCCGGGCGGCTTGGCTGGCACGCTGAAGCTGGTTGCGAATTACCTGGTCCATGGTGTTCCTACTGAATCAATACCCTCTTGTTCTTGCCGATGTGGTGCAGGCACTCCTCACGGAGCCCACCCAAGGCGGCGTCGAGTTCGTCCACGGTGTCGATCCCGGCGCCGAAGTGTCCGGCCGCCTTGACCACAACGACCCTGTCACCCTCCACAAGCCGGTGGACTTCGGCCACGGCGTCGGCCAGCCGCTTGGAGCAGGCGTCGATGTCGGCCCGAAGCTGCGGGATGGGCGTGGTTTCGGGCGCGTCCGTCTTGGCCCGGCTGGCGAGAGGCTGCGCGATACGGCCCCGCTGTGACCCGTCGAACTGTTCCCAGCCCGGCGTGGCGCGCAACTGTTCCAGGGCCTGGCTATAGCAGTCGGCCCGCTCCTGCACCGCCCGCTTGAATCGCTCAGCATAGAGCTTCTCCAGCCGGGTAGCCGCCTGGTCGATCCGAGGAAGCTCTCTGTAGAAGGTTTCGCGGCGCAGCAGATCGTCGAGATCGGCGGCGGCCTTGCGGTCGTCCTCCGTCACGTCGGGTTCGGTATCGAGGAACGGCCACTTGCCGGACATGGTCTGCCGCGCACGGCCCAGCATGACCAGTTGCGGATCGGTCACGGCATGGTGGATGTCGGCCGCCCGGGCGAGCGATTCCTTGATGTCGGCGTGGCAGCCGGAGAAGCCGAGGATGGTCTCTTCCTCGTTAGCCGTGGTCAACTGCTCCATCTGGCTGATGGCGCCGGCGAAGACGTCGGCGCCGGGCAGGTTGTGCTTGTCCAGCAGGGCGTGGACGGAGCGGAGGTCCTTCTGACGCTCCTGGACCTTCGTGCGAATGGCGGCGGCCACCACGGTCTGCTCGACTTCCTTGATCTGCTCCCCGAAGGTCTTCTTGTAGGCCTCGGCCGCCTTGAGGATCTCGGCGAAGTCGATACTCTTCTTGGGCCGGAACGTGGCTGCGCGGAAGAGGTTGTTGTTGACGAAGACTTCCTTGGCCGCCGGATCGGCCACAGATTCGATGGGCTGGCCTTGGCTGGTAACAATAACCTTCCCGCCACGAAGCAGGCAGAGGGCAAAGAGCTTCACCACGTCAAAGTCCCAGCCATAAGGCGCCCTGCCGTACTCGGCTTCCAGGGCTTTTCCCTGGGGGGTGCCGCCGTATTCGTTCTTGTTGCTGATCCAACCCAGCATCTCGCAGAGCGGGCCGCTGTCGGTGACCAGGACCTGCGTGCCCGACTCGGTTCGAAGCAAGTGTAGGGTAGTGAACAGAGCGGGCAGCCCGCGGAGGTCCGCGCTCTCGACCAAGGCAACGATGTCGCTCTTGGCCACCCGGGCGGCGCCCATGGCGAAGCGGTCGAAGACCTCGGGCAGGGTCTGGGCCATGACGGCCTCGGCCGCCTTGCCCACGGTGCGGTCGTTTTCATCGGGGCTACGGTCGCCGCCCCGGAAGAAGATCGTACCGGCCAGGAACGCCTTTTCGAGCTGCCGCTTGATTTCGGTGCGGTGGTTGTCGCGGCGCCGGGCTTCCTCGGCCAACAGGCGAGTCTCGGCCGCCGTCTGGGCGCCCCGCTCGCGTTTGGTGAGCATCTCCTTGGAGCGGAACATCTCGGTGACCTCGTGGTCGATCCGCTCGTCGAGCTGGGCCACCCAGAAGATGTTTTCCCGTTCGACCTGGCTCTGGCGGCGGGCGGTGGCCAGCATCTGCTCGCACTCGGCCTTGTCTTCAGCCAGGGAAACGTGGAACTGGATGTCGCCCTTAACTCGCTCGCGGCCGTCGAGGAACAGCCCACCCTTGAACACCCGGGTGTTGAGCAGCGTGTACTGGGGCTGGGGCTCCCAGAGCTTTTCCACGACTTCCCGGAGGATCTGGTTCGAGTCGGCCCGACGGGGCTTCAGCCCGGCCCGCTGGGTCTCCCAGTCGTCCTCGACGGGCGTGGGGATGCGGTAGCCGTCGTCGCCGTGGCGGATCTTGTGGGCGGCAAGCAGGGCTTCCAGGGCCTGCTGGACCTCGACGCGGCGAGAATCGGCGAGGACGGAAGGGTACAGGGCGGCCGCGATGTTCTCGGCCGTGCGGTGGATGCTCTTGACGAACTGCAAGAGGCAAATGGCCTTGGCAACCGACTGGGCTAGCGGGTGGGTGACCTCGTCCGGGATGCGGTCGATCTTTTCGCGGATGGTGCTGTCGATGTTGTCGCGTATGAGGTCGTACACATGGTCAATTCGCGCGAGGTCGCCGAGCGGATGATCGCCCAGGCCCACCTTGGGATGCACGAGGAGCTGCTGGGCGATCTTGATCACCGTGCGGTTGGCCCCGCCGACGTGCCGGCTGGCGCCGCCCTGGGTCCGCAGCCCGGAGACCACGTGGATGACCATGTCGACCTGGTAGGGAAGCATGGGGTACAGGTCGATAAAGGTCTGCCGGGTCAGCTCGGGCAACCGGATGTCAGCGGTGAGCGTGGTGTTGGCCATCAAGCTGCCCCGATGTTGCTCGTATAGTTCTCCCAGGACCTTTTCGGCCTCGGCCGTCTTGGCCAGCACCCGCTTGCTGGTGACTTCGGAAATGTCGCTGGGCTCCAGGTGGACCTGCAGAGGGAAACGGTCCATGAGCCGGGCAAGCTCGACACGGGAGTCATCCAAGCCGCCCACCAACTCGTTGAGCTTCTCCTGGGAAGTAATGACCACCCAGAACTTCCCCTGTCCGACTCGGCCCAGGGCCTGAACGATGCCCTGGAGGTCGAGCATCTTGTTGACGGTGCGGGCAACGAACTGGCCGACCTCGTCGATGACGAAGACTAGGCTGCGGTTCTCGCCGCGGCGGGCGCACAGTTCCTTGCAGCGCTCGGCCAGCAAGTTGGGACTGATGTCTGTCCGATCCTTGACGGCCCTAATCCACGAATCGGCCGACCGGCACGTGTCTGGCTCTAGCTCGTGCATTACTCGGCTTGCTTCGTTCATGGCGAAAGCGATGAGGTTCTTGGATTCATCCCAGTCCTTGGTGGGATACAATCGCTTGTACATCCGCTTGAACTCCTCCAGACGCCCCTGAGATTCAAGCGTGATCTCCAATTCGGCCAGGTCGAGGTCGCTGGCGTAGCCGAGATGCCCGAGCAACTGCCGGTACATGATCTCGGTGAGCATCTGGTTGCCGTGCATGACGCCGCGCTCGGTGGCCACGTCGAAGATGACGGCGTTGGTGGGGACCTTCTCGATGATGGTCGCCAGGAGGACCTTGACCTTCGGGTCGCCGATCTGGTCGGCCAGGAGCTGGGCGGCCGAGTCCTGCCCAAGGGCGCGGTTGGCCAGGGCCAAGCCCAGCATCTTGGCGAAGCTCGACTTGCCGGAGCCGAAGAACCCGGACACCCAGACGGCCATCCGGTCGCTGAGCTTGCGAAACGTCTCGGCATACTTCTCCAAGATCTCAATGAAGTTGTCGCGGATGGTTTTCGTGACCACGTATTCGGCGATCTCATCGCGGATGACCTGTTCGTCGGTCTGATCGACCTTGATCACCTCGCGGATCTCGCGGCGGATGTCGCGGGCGAAGATGTCTTGGATGTGGTCTGTCGGCATGGCGTCCAGTCCTTTCAGTAGATTCGCGCCCGGTAGTTGTGTTCTGCCTCATGGATGCCCATGAACCGCAGCCCTGCCGGCCCTTCCAACTCCCCCGGGAAGAACAAGACGCCGGGGGCGACGAGCTTGCCGTGGAAGTGCTCCAGCAAGGTCGATGTGCGATAGACGGGGAACAGCGCCCCGGCCCGGGTGAACCAGATGATGTCGCGGTAGGGTTCGGCATCGCGGGGGATCTGCGAGAGTACGATCTGGTCCAGCGGAGCGTATTCGCTGAGCACCTGATGGATCGTCTGGGAGACGGTCTTGTGGCCTAGGTCCCGCTCGGCTTCGACCAGGCTTTCCACGGGGGCGTGGGCGGCCAGCGCCGCTTGCATGCAGTCCATGAGCGAGATGATGGTGATCCGCTTCCCCCGCTGCTCCAGCCGCGTCTTCAGCAGCGCGAGTTCCTGCCGTAGGGCGAACTCGGCCGCTGGCGGATAACGGAAGATGCACAGAGGCATCTCGTGGTAGGCGCTGATGTCGGGGCGTGGGTCGTCCTTGGCCAGGATCGGCTCCAAGATACCCCGCAGACGATCCAGCCAATCGGTCATGATGCCGTGCTCCTCAGATACTCGGTGAGCGTTCGGTGAGGCAGCGTCAACTCCATTATGCTCCCGGCACGCTCGTAACGCAGCTTGCCGAACTGATGGAGCCGCAGGAGTTCTTCCTCGACATCCGATGGGCGCAACAGGAACAGCCGCCAGTCGAAAGCGTGGAGCATGCGGTCAGTACTGGCGTGCTTGGCCATCAGCGCGTGAAGTAGATAGAAGAAGCTCCGCTCGGGAAGTCGGTAGGGTTCGAACTGCTTGGCCACCCGGCCTCGCAGGAGATGGAACTCGACGCCGGCCCTAAGCAGCCCTGAAGCCGATTGGGTGAGATTCGACTCGCTCCACGTCTTCCCCGGCCCAAGGTGCTGCTTCAGGTAGGTCCGCAAGAAGTCCACGCCTGCCTGGGTGTTGATCAGGACGATCCCTTGATCGCGCAGACCGAACAACCACTTGCCCAGGAAATCGGTAAGAAGCGGGTCGGTCCGGGAGGCATGCCACAGCAGGACTGGCCGCCAGGTTTCCAGGTCCCATCCCTGCTGGACCAGTTCGACCAGAGGCCGATCCGGCCCATCGGGGTCGAAACGACGCAGAAGGATCTTGCCGAAGTCTTTGAGCCATCCGCCCGATGGCCCGCCGATAGGGTTCGTCTTCCGAATCGTGGCTACATTCTCGGCCATGCTGGCATCGAGGTTCCAACACTGAAACGCGCGGAACGTGGCCTCGAGCATGACGCCCTTGGTGGCCAGGAACGACGACGGCTTGAAGGCTGGCCCGCTCATGCGTCCCTTTCTTGAAAGCGAGCGTAGGGAATGGCGAGCTTGCCCGGTTCGCTCCGATGGAACCCGGCGGCCAGGAGTGCGATGGTCTCGTCGGTGACCTCGTTGTCGCCAGGCAACGGCACTGAACGCCCATCCGGCGCACGCTTCAGCTTCTTGGCCTGTTCGATGGTGCTAGTGCCGCTTTCAGTTCAAGAGTTTCGCGTTTTGGAAAAAGTGGCCGTT
>CAYGZA010000331.1:0-7062 GCA_964354135.1 uncultured Planctomycetaceae bacterium | reverse complement strand
ACGCGCTGTTCGAGGTTGATGTATTCCTCCAACTCCATGTTGGGCCAGAAGTTGACGAGTTGGATGCGCTCGTTGCATGAACCAATACGGTCGATGCGGCCAAAGCGCTGGATGATGCGGACGGGGTTCCAGTGGATGTCGTAGTTGACGAGCGTGTCACAGTCCTGGAGGTTCTGGCCTTCGCTAATGCAGTCGGTGGCAATGAGCAGGTCGATTTCGCCCTCGCCCGCGAGGTCTGCGGGACGCTCCTTGGAGCGGGGCGAGAAGGACGTGATGATACTGGTGAAGTCCTTGCGAAGCTTCGGCAGCGTGGTCTGGTTGTGACCAGCACCAGTGACCAGCGCCGAGTGCAGACCGAGTTCTTCTAGTGCCCAATCTGAAAGCTCGTGATACAGATAGTGAGCGGTGTCGGCGAATGCGGTAAAGACGAGGAACTTGCGGTTGCCATCGTTGATGGGTTGGTGGCACTTACACTGGATCACTTCCCGCAGAGCGGCGAGCTTGGCGTCGCGCGCCGCGCCCACCTGCTTCGCCGCCGAGAGGAGCGTGGCGAGGCGGTTGCGGTCCTCGATGAGGTCTTGCCGCCACCGAACGCGGTCCACGTCACGGAGCAGCACCTTGACCTTGCGCCCGACCAGCAGGCTCTCGAAAGCTGGATCGTCCACATCCACGTCTTCGATGTCGATCTCCTCGACCGACTCGGCGTGGGCCTCGATCCTGGCCAGGGTGGCTTCCACGTCGGCGAGTTGGCGAGTGAGCGTGAGGGCAAAGGAAGTGACCGAACTCTCCATCCGCTTCAGAACGTTCACCCGTAGGAGGTGGACGAGGCTCTCTTCGCGGTCCACCTGGCGGAAGAAGCTCTCGCCACCGCGAATCTGAGTGCTGTACTTGGCGTCATAGGCCGCCTGCTTGTGTGGCAGTACGTACCGCAGCGGGGCGTAGGCGCTGAGGTTGAGGCGGCGGATTTCGTTGTTGATCTCGCGGATGGAGCGGAACTCCCCGGCGCTATCCACGTCGGGCTTGATGTTGATGGGCTTCAGACGCTCTGGAAAACGGCCCATCTCGTGGGTGCCGTAGTATTTCTCAATGTGCTTACGGGAGCGGGCGATGGTCAGTAGATCGAGCAGCTTGAAGTAGTCGAAGCCGAGCATGTCCATGAGGCGGGCGGGCCGGCGGTCGGTGTCTTCCAAGGCGAGCCAGCGATTGAACTGAAGCTGCGCCTGGCGAACCGTCGCCTCGATGCTCGGTATGCCGTTTTCGAGCAAGGCGATATCGTCGCCCTCGGTGACAAAGGCGATCTGGTTCTTGAGGTCTGCAAGGCGATTGTTCACCGGCGTGGCGGAGAGCATGAGGACACGGGTCTTCACACCCTCCCTGATGATGCGACGCATAAGCCGGTCGTAACGGGTCTCGCGGTCATTGTGCGTGGCCTTGTTTCTGAAGTTGTGGGACTCGTCGATGACCACGAGGTCGTAGTTGCCCCAATTGACGTGGGCGAGGTCGATATCGCCGGAATTGCCGTCATCCCGCGAGAGGTCTGTGTGATTGAGCACATCGTAGTTGAAGCGGTCCGAGGCGAGGAAGTTCCGGCGGTCGTTGGCCTTATAGAGTGTCCAGTTGTCGCGCAGGCGCTTGGGCACTAGAACCAGCACGCGGTCGTTGCGAAGCTCGTAGTATTTGATGATGGCGAGCGCCTCGAAGGTTTTGCCTAGGCCGACGCTGTCGGCGATGATGCAGCCGCCCAGGCGCTCCAGCTTGTCGATGGCCCCGACGACGCCGTCCCGCTGGAACTTGAAGAGCTTCTTCCAGACGGTGGTGTTGCGGATGCCGGTGGCGGATTTGACGATGCGATCCTCGTCCATCTCGTCGCCCAGGTCCTTGAAGACGTGGAAGAGGGTCAGGTAGTAGATCAGCGCCGGGGCCTTCGGATCGACCATGTCTTGAAGGCGCGAGAGGAACTTGGCCTTCTGCTGGTCAGAGGCGGGCAGCGTATTCCAGAGGCTGGTGAACCATGAGCCCAAGACAGCCGATTCCTCGGGCCGCTCGGAGCACTGGATCAGGCTGAATTGGTTGCCGGGGGTGAGGCCCAACCCTTCGGTCGTGAAAGCGCAGTTGCCGGTGATGACGCGATGAAGCTCCGAGTCCGGCTTCCCAGCGATAAGAATGGACTGCGGCAGCAAGGCCGGGGCGGTTCGCAACTCCACCTTTTTCTTGATCCACGCGGCGCACTCGCGGGCAAGCCAGCGGACATGAAGGCGATTCCGAAATGCGCGGTCGTTGTCGGAACCGGTCAGGCCGAGGTCCGCGCCATTCGCCTCCGGGAGGACCATGCGGCAGGAGTCGAGCCTCTCCAAGACCTCGCGCAGTTCGGCGAAGGCGAATAGGGAAAGCGCCGGTGAGGCCAGATCGAGCGACGACTGCGGCCCGAGGGTCTGGCGCAGTTCGTCGATCACGCGGTCGCTGCCTGTATTCCTAATGAGTTTCATGCGTTGCCTCGGCCCCCTAATATATCGCCCCCTCTTGTGGGCCGCTAGGGTGCCGGGGGCCAGTGACCGAGAGTGGCCACCGAGCCGCCGAGGTCGCCGGAGTGCCACGCCGCGGCCACCAGGCACTGGAGACCGTGGACCGCAGGCACGCTGGACAGAAGGGAATCGTCGCCCCTGGAAAGCCTGAGGGAGGCCAAGCGACGTTGGCGGGGCCGGGGAGTGGACGGCTTGGACGTCGAGGATTGAGAGGAGGGGGGAGGAGTTGGCTGAGGGTGCAAATCACCCCGGCCAGGAGATAGAGTAGAAGATCGGGCGCTACGTTTCTCGACCGCCCGGCGCCACGCTCTTCAACCGCCGTTTACACCATGGGGCCGGGGGGATGCCGTCCGGGTCGGCTTACGCACGTATAGGCCGCAAAATGGACCAGCCCCGCCCTTAGAGGAGATTGCGGTGGGTCGTGCGCACGGCCTAGAATGGGGTCTGCAATCTCTGACGCTTGGACCGTACGACACCCGATTCGAGGAGAACGCCCATGACCCGCTTCAGTCCGCTCCGCCGGTTGCCCCGCTGGGTGACTCTTGCTGCGATCGCTCTGGTTCTCTGCCTCCGCGGGCTGGCCCTGCCGGCGGCGGAGAAGTCGCCTCCGCGGGGTCCGGACGCCCTCCAGCAGAACGAGCGCCTGGGCCGCGGCGTGAACATCCTCGGCTACGACTCCATTTGGCGCTCGAAGGCGAGGGCCCGATTCCAGAACGAGCATTTCAAGCTCATCCGCGAGGCCGGCTTCTCCAGCGTCCGCATCAACCTGCACCCCTTCCAGTACGCGAAAGCCGACGCCAAGGGCACGATCGGCCAGGCCTGGTTCGAGACGCTCGACTGGGCGGTCGAGCAAGCGCTGGCCAACAAGCTCTTGGTGATCCTCGATTTCCACGAGTTTACGGCGATGGGCCGGGATCCGGAGCGCAACCGGGACCGGTTTCTGGCGATGTGGCAGCAGATCGCCGAGCACTACAAGAACGCCCCGAGCGAAGTCCTCTTTGAGATCCTCAACGAGCCAAACGGCAGACTGACGCCGGAACTGTGGAACAAGCTCCTGCGCGAGGCGCTGGCCGTTATCCGCCGCTCGAATCCGACGCGGATCGTCGTCATCGGACCAGGCCAATGGAACAATATCCATGCTCTGGCAAAGCTCGATCTTCCCGAGGACGACCGAAACCTGATCCTCACCGTCCACTACTACAGCCCCATGGAGTTCACGCACCAGGGCGCATCGTGGACGGGCCAGCGGGACAAGGTCGGCATCCCGTGGAACGGCACGCCGAAGGAGCGCGAGGCGATCGAGCGCGACTTCGAGAAGGCCCAAGCGTGGGCCAAGAAGCACAACCACCCGGTCTTCCTCGGCGAGTTCGGGGCTTACGACAAGGCCGACATGGATTCGCGGGTCCGCTACATCAGCTTCGTGACGCGGCAGGCGGAGAAGCTGGGCTGGAGCTGGGCCTACTGGCAGTTCGACTCGGACTTCATCGTCTACGACATCCCCAACAAGCGGTGGATCGAGCCGATCCGCGACGCCCTGATCCCGCCCAAGCAGTAGAGGGCAGAGGGCGGCTGGCAGAGGGCAGAACGTAGGCTGAAACTATGAGAACGGAGGTCGGGCCGCGCTAGGCTGAATGGCGGCGCTGCTTTGCACTGCGTTTTCATGGCGACGTCGGTGTTTCCGACGATCCCGAATAGATGGTTGAGCCACTCGCCGCGAGAAACTCGTGGACAGCCCGCACGCCCCCGGTACTCGCCGCCAGAAAGAGAAAAACACAAACCGCCCGCTTGACAGAACCGTTCCCATAGATGGGTCGTCCACCTCCTCACCCGCTCCTCGTGCCCTCGTACCCCCTGCTTGTCGCGATCGTCGACCGAACGACGTGGCTTGGCCTCGGCATCACGGTGAATCACAATCCGCTCTTCGACCTGCCTCCGGGGCGGTTCGTGGGTGTGGACATGTATGTCGAGCTGCACGACCAGACAGCAGCGATCAACGCCCTGCCGGGCCCGCCATCCGGAGGGAATGGGGCAACGGTCCGATCGGGGCTTGTCCATCCCTTTGCACGGGCTGGTGTAGACGGAGGACGTCGTTGGCGGGACCCCTCATGAGATCACAACAACGATCCTCCCACCCTGTCGCCACAGACCGCCTTCTGCCCAGCGGTTCCGAGGGACAGGGTTTCGAAACCCGGCGCATGCGGTCACCTTTGCCCACGCTCCCAGGCCTGCCGATTGTTCTCCTCCTCCATTGACGATATCCTGAGTCTTACACACCTCGTCCCGTAGCGGCGAATCTTGCATCTCTCTTGTCCAGGGGGGCGGGGTGTTCACTGCTCCTTGATTCAGATTCCCTGGGAGCGGCCACGGGTATTGCCGCGAATGGCCGCGTTTGGCCACGAAAGACATCGGCGGCAACTCAAACACTACGAACGCAAGGCGGCTTAGGGCGGGCTGCCACATGCCCGACAGCTCGCTTTCCCCTTGATTCTCCCGCCGTCGCGTGGGGTTTCCGGCTCCGTCGCGTCGGTTGTCCAAGGTCCTTAGACCATGACGAGGGACAACGCTCTGAATCCCGACGCCCGATCTCGCCGCCTCCGATTACGCTCAAATGTCGTTCCACACACCGGTGTAGGCCAGCGAGTACCCTGCCCCACGCCTCATCATCGCCTGCCTTCTTGGATGACTCGTTGTCTTCACTTCTTCACCGGTAGCCATCGCGGATGATCGCCCCCCTTGTCGGAGATCCCTTTTGTAATCTGACGCGGATTCTTCCCGTCGGCGTCCATGACCCAGATCGCAGGGCTTCCTCCCGTCTCCGCGCGGCAGAAAACCACCTCTTTCCCATCCGATGATGCACTCGCCCGAAAATCCCACGTTGCCGGACGTGCCGGAGTCAGTTCCGTGATCTTCCTCGTCTCCGGATCGAGTCGACAAATACTTACGCCGCCGCGTGAAGCCTGAGGCTTGTAGTCCCGGTTGAAATGATCCAGATCCAGTTCTCCCACCCGGTATTCCCACGGCACTTTCGAGTCTGGAATCCGCCGCGGAAACAGAATTCTCCCGTCCGCCGTCCACGCCGGCAGATTCGACCCGCTTCCCCTCGCATTCGGCGGCCCATACGTCGCCGCAAACCACATCGCCATCCCGTCTGTCAGCTTCCGATGCTCCGAACCATCCGCTTTGCCGATGCACACGTCGCACCAGTCGTGTCCCGGATCCGATCCGGGAATACAATCGACATACAGAATCCATTGACCATCCGGCGACCAACTCGTCCCGAAAAAGATGTGCCCCTGCTCTCCTTTGATCTTCACGCGGTTCTCGCCGTCGAGATCGCTCGTCCAGACCTGATACCCCTGTGGGCTCGCCAGATGAAACGCCACCCGCTTCCCGTCATGACGCAGGCTCAGCCCATACGGCAATCCCTCCCCGGGCTTCGTAAAACCCCGCACGTCAGTCCCATCCAGCTTCATGCTGACGATCTGCCCCACCTTGTTCTTCACCACCTGAATGAGAAGACGATCGTCACCGATGAGCAGCGCCGGAGTTTCAAACGGGGCGATCCGATCTTTCGTGCAGAGTTCGTCGAGTGAACCGCTCACGAGATCGTGTGCCCAGATATGCGTCGGAGTCTGCGTGTAGTATTCCTCGAACGGCTTCCCAGGCCCATCGCGGCGCGGCTCCATGCTCAGAAACACAATCCGCTTCCCATCCGAAAACAACGGCCCAGGCTGCCAGGTCACCTGATTCGGAACATCGAAGTCAAAATACCTCAACCCGCTCCCATCTGAATTGATCATCCCCGTCTTCCCCTGAGACGTGAACAACAACTGCCGCTGAACGACAGCTTCGGCGGCGCGCGTAGGGGGCGGACTGTCGCAGCAGAGGAAGAGTGCGAGGAGCACGAGGTGGAGTGAAGTCGGCTTGAAGATGATCGCCATGCGAACGCTCCCTGTTGGTCGGTGAAGTGAATAGAAACACGATACCTGACAGAGGCCTCGCCGGTCAAAACCCTTTTGTGTCCTTTCGGCAAGCCTGTACAATCTTTGGCGGCGTGGCGGCCGTGACTGCGGGGAGTTGACGGGGGTCAGCGGGAGGTGCTGTGCCAGTCCACTGATTCTTCACAACCCCAACGGGTGGCAGCAATAGCCGACCCGAATACCGAGAGTGGCCGTCTTCCCTACTCTCGCCGCCTGAGAGGCAGATTATCCTGGGTCATGGCCTGCTACGGTTGTTCCGGGAACACACTCCATGCCGAACCGACGTCCCAGCCCACCCGTTCCTCTACCCAAAGGCTGGCCGACAACCACCAAGTCGGCCGTGCTCCACGTGATCGGCCTGGCCCAAGTGAGCCAACCGCAAGCCGCGATTTGAACCACGCGATCAGTGGCCGCGAGGCTCGCCGTGTGCGAGGCCCTCGGCCCTGGTGAAGGGCAAGCCCGGCGTAGTGCTGGAACTCGAAATCGAGTTCCCGTGTGGTCGCCGGCATCTGCCGGTCGTGAGGCTCAAGCGGGCGGCCTAGCCCCGAACGCGTCGCCGA
>CAYGZA010000330.1:0-7068 GCA_964354135.1 uncultured Planctomycetaceae bacterium | reverse complement strand
ACAGCTCGCCGTTCTGTAAAATCTATCGCGGCGGACGTGGGTAAAACTAAGGTTTTTAGCTCGTCCAATAGCGCAGGATGGGTCGCCAACCCGTCCTGCTCGAAAGCGCTTTTTCACCGTCGGGTGCCATGCCCACGATTGCGTGGGGGTGGTTTCGGCGCGCCCGGCGACGCAAGCGCGACCACGGCACCCGCGCTGTGGCGCCAATACCGTGCCGAACAGGATTGCTGCCGACCCCTTTTTCCGAAGCTCTCGCCCTCCCAAGGCCGCACCGGATCATTCGTCTTCCGGTTCCTCTTCCTCGGGTTCGGCGCTGCTCTCCTCCGGCTTCCACCAGTTGAGCACGGTGAGGATGTTTGAGAAATCGTCGGTCCATACGCCGACTTTTTCGTCGGGCCCAATCATCACCCAGTGCGGGTCGTCGGCCAGCGAGCCGAGGCGCTTCTCGTTGCGGACCAAGAGGACCCAGTCGGAGGAAAACTTCCCTTCTAACGACTCTTCCAAGGAGGCCGGGTCATCGCAACGGCGGGCGACGAGATTGAGCTCCCGCGCCAGGTTCCCCAACACCGGGGCTAAGTCCAGGTGCCGATTGGAGATGTGTACCATCAGGACCCCGTTCGGCTTCAGCTTCTCGAAGTACAGCTCGATGGCTTCCTTGGTGATCAGGTGGATGGGGATGGCGTCGGAGCTGAAGGCGTCCATCACGAGAATGTCGTAGTACGCCTCCGGCTCCCCCCTGAGCGTCAACCGGGCGTCGCCCAGCTTGATCTTCACCTCCGCCCCGGCAACGGCTTCCGCGTCATGGAGATAGGTGAAGAGATCCGTGTTCCGGGCCATCTTCACAATGCCCGGGTCAATCTCGAAGTAGGTGATCGTCTGGCCGGCCTTGGCGTAGCAGGAGGTTGTGCCGGTTCCCAGCCCGGTGACCCCGATCTGCTTGCACTGCACGGGGTCGATGAGCTTGTCGAAGACCTGGCCCAACGGGCTGGTAGGGAAGTAGTAGCTCAAGGGTTTGCGCCGCCACTCCGGATCGAGCCGCTGTTCGCCGTGATTGGTGGAGCCGTGGATCAGCGTGTGCTTCAGCAGCGTGACCTGGCCCTCTTTTTCCACCTTGCGTTCTTTGACGCGCACGACGCCGAAGAAGGTCCTATCGGTGTAGATCACCGGGTAGTCGCGGTTGTAGGAGGCCACCCCGTACCAGAGGTAATTCACCAAGACCACCATCCCAACGGCCAAGCCGAACCGCAGGGGCCGCCGCTGCAAGACGAGCGCGATCAGGCTTCCCAGCACCAGCACCAGCAGCTCCTCCTCAAGGTCCCACTCTTTCGGCAATGAAAGATGGAGCCACTCGTTGACCCGTTCCGCGGGAACCCACTTGTCCAGCCGCTTGTTCACTTCCGGCACCCAGTGGACGAGCCCTTCGAGACCGCGGCCGAAGACCCCGTCGAGCCGCTGGTTCAATTCTCCGACCCAGGGAAACAACTTCCGCTTCTCGTCGTGCTGGTTGAAGGCGACCAGCCCGGCCAGAAGGAAGAAGAGGACCGAGGGGATGAGCACGTCGAGCCATCGGGCCACAATCGGCCAGCGGGGTAGCCGCGGCCTCGGGCGGAGCGTGCAGGCGACGGCGACCACCAAGGGGTATTCGATGACCGTTTCGAATGCCACCGGGGCCACCAGCGTGTTAAACAGTCCTCCCAGCACTCCGCCCACCGACATCCAGATGTAGAACTCCGTCAGGTACTTGGTCTTGGGGCGCGACCGGGCCAACTCCCCGTGGCACACCAAGGCGGTGACGAAGAAGGCCACCAGGTGTACGAGGATCAATTTGGCCGCCGACTTGCCCGACACCGATTGGTAGAACAAGATCACCAGCAGGACGACCAGGAGCGGCTGCAAGCGGACGGCAAACCAGTGGGGGTTCAGGAAGCTCACGAGCCAGCTCAGCGTTCTCCGCCCCATCCGGGCAAGCCATCCTCGCGATGCGCTGCCGGCGTCGTCCCGTAGCGCCGCCTGCCAGCGGCCGATCAGCCGTTGCAGGAAGTTGTTCCAGCGGGCAAAGACGATGACAAACGTGAGCAAGTACAGCGCCAGGGGCATCACCCACAGGAGCGGAACCGCCGCAATATCCGTCGAGATGAAGGTCGTCACGCCCAGAAGCAAGCTCGACGGGGCAAAGGCCAGAGCCAGCCACCGCAGCCGAAGCACCAGCGTGGGTGCCGGGGTCAGGCGATCCTCCTCTTCGGGCGGCGCCTCCGCCGGCGCCGACGCGGCCGCGCCCCGCGATCGCCAGAGCATCGCCGCGCAACCGACCGTCAGAACCATCAAGACCCCATAGCCTGCCATCCACCAGAGCGACTGCTCCGCCAGCCGCAGCCTCGGCTCGACCCACAGCGGGTAGGCGATCAGCGCCGCCATGCTCCCCAGGTTGCTGGCGGCATAGAGGAAATAGGGGTCTTTACCCGCCGGGTGGCCCGTGTCGGCAAACCAGGCCTGCAGCATCGGCGCGCTGGCCGACACCACAAAGAACGGGAGCCCCACCGACGCCACCATCAACGTCATCAGCCAAATCATCAGCCAAGGAATGGGAGCGTTCCCGGGCGGGGTCCACGAGGCGGCCACGCCGATCGGCAGCACCAGCCAGGGAAGGCAGAGGATCGCCAGGTGCAGCGCCGCTTGCCGCCGCGTGCCCAGCCACTTGGTTGCCAGGTGGGCATAGAGATAGCCGCCCAGAAGCGCCGCTTGATAGAACACCATGCACGTGTTCCAGACCATCGGCGTGCCGCCCAGCTTGGGCAGCACCATCTTGGCGAACATCGGCTGCACCAGGAACAACAAAGTGGCGCTGGCCAAGAGCGTGAGGGCAAAGAACCACTGCATCCCGGGGGCCTTTCGTGGTTGGCGATTCGAGGGGGGGCGATTGGGGGCTTCTACCGCGGGTTCTGCCGCGTCGACTCGAAGCGGCCAAAGACCATCCGGCCGGCGCTGGTCTGGAGCATGCTCGTCACGGCGATGGAAACCAGATCGTTGAGGTGATCCCTGCCCCCTTCGACGACCACCATCGTTCCGTCGTCGAGATAGCCGACGCCTTGCCCGGCCTCCTCGCCGGGTTTCACCACGCGGACTTCGAGATGCTCGCCCGGAAGGAATACCGGCTTCAGCGCATTGGCCAGATCGTTGAGATTGACCACCCCCACGCCGTGCAACCGGGCGACCTTGTTCAGGTTGTAGTCGTTGGTGATCAGCTTGCCGCTGAGGTGCTTCGCCAGAGTCACCAGCTTCAGGTCGACGGTCTGGCCGGCAAACTCGGGCAGCTCGCGGTCGTAGATCTCCATGTCCACCTGGGGGTTACTGCGCAGCTTGTTGAGGATGTCCAATCCCCGCCGCCCGCGGCTGCGCCGCAGCCGGTCGGAGCTGTCGGCGACCGCCTGGAGCTCGGTGATCACGAACCGGGGCATGATCAACTGGCTGTCGAGGATGTTGGCCTCGACCACGTCGGCAATCCGCCCATCGATCACGACGCTGGTGTCGAGGATGTACGGCCGCCGCCCCTTCACCTCTTTGGAAAACTCGACGTAAGGGATGATGAAGCGGAAATCGTTCTTCGTCTGCATCAAGAGGCTGATGCAGAGGTAGGAAACCACGGCCGCCAGGACCAGTTGCACCGCCTCCTTCAGCGGCTCGCCAAGGGTCGGGGTGATGACGTAGCGGGAGAAGAGCGGCGTAAGTGCCAATCCCGCCACGTACGCGAGGAACAACCCCACGATCAGCCCGAAGTACACCGCGGAAATCACGTCCAGTTGCTTCCGCGGAATCGCCATGTCCACGGCGATAACCCCCATGGCCAAGAGGAGGACCCCCAGAAACGCAACATAGGGAATCCAGACCGGGTCCTTCGGGAGCAGGTCGGAGGAAATGAGAAACACCGCGAGCCCGATCGCCACCATCAGAAACGTGCTACGAAGAACAAGTAGACCCATGAGCGCTCTTCACCTCTTCCCGTCACCAGTCGCCGCAATCCCGGGGGCCCCCACTGCGTGGTCCCCGCTGACGTGGCCCGGCCGGCGGACGATAACACCGCCATTCTAGTGATTCTCGACCGGTGGCGAAAGCTCGCCCCCTCGAATGGGCAGGTGGACGGCTGTCGCGCCGATCGGATCCCTACTGTCCGGCCAGCTCCGTAGTCAATGCCTCCCACAGGGTGCTCAAGGCTTGGGGGATCACTTTGACCGAAGCCAGAGTGGGCATGAAGTTGGTATCGCCATTCCAGCGGGGGACAACGTGCCAGTGCAAGTGGTCCGGCAGCCCTGCCCCGGCCGCCCGACCGAGGTTCAGCCCTATATTAAACCCTTCCGGCCGCAAGACCCGCTCCAGAAGAGCGATCATCTGGGCGATTTCTTTCATCAGATCACACTGTTCCTGGGTGCTTAATTCCCCCAGCTTAGCACGATGGAGCCGCGGAGCCACCAGGAGATGGCCGTTGTTGTACGGGTATCGGTTCAAGACGGTCACCACGTGCTCGCCGCAATGGACCACGTGCCGCTGCCGGTTTGCGGGATCCGCGGCACCCCGGCACAGGAAACACCCTGGATCGGCCCCCGATAGGAGAGGTGCTTCATTCCCTATTGCGGCCGGTTCGCTCGATTCCCCCTGAAGGTAGACCAGTCGCCAGGGCGCCCAAAGCTGTTCGTATGACACCGTTTTGACCCCCTCGCCGGGATACTCCGACCCCGCCCAAAGCCCGCACCGTATCAACCCCGTTCCTTGTCCCGCGAGTCTATAGCGGGGAACTTGCCGGGACAAGATGCGAAACGGGAAGGGTTTTCAGTCGGGCCGCCTGATTGGACGAAACTGAATAAGCAAGATCTGCGGCTTATTCCGGCGGTAGCGACGACCGGGCGGGCCAGTCGTCGCCTCCTCCCAGGATCGCGTTGGAACGGCTAAACTGGACCGGAAAGGGAGCGGCATGGTAACCGATTTCCGCGTCGATCTGAACGTCTTCCGGGGTCCGCTGGACCTCCTCTTGTACTTGGTCCGCAAGCAGGAGTTGGAGATCGTCGAGATCCCCATCGCGACGATCGCCGACCAGTACCTGGAGTATCTCGCGCTTCTCCGAGAGCTGGATGTGGACGCGGTGGGCGATTTTCTGGCCTTGGCGAGCACCCTGATCGAGATCAAGTCGCAGCACGTGCTGCCGCGGGGCGACGAGGTCCAAGACGACCTGGAAGACCCGCGGCAGGAGCTGGTCCACCGCTTGTTGGAGTACAAGAAGTTCCGCGACGCGGCCAGCATCCTGGAGGAACGGAGCCGCCAGTGGCAGCAGTACTTCCCCCGGCTGGCAAGCGACCTGCCGCTTCGCGAGCGGGACCTGAGCGAAGAGCCGATCCAGGAAGTCGAGCTCTGGGACCTGGTGAGCGCATTTGCCCGGATCCTCCGGAACACGGAGCTCTCCAAGCCGTCGAACATCGTCTACGACGAGACGCCGATCCACGTCTACATGGGCCGCATCCTGGAGAGGTTGCGGGAGCACGGCCGGCTGGCCTTCGGCACGCTTTTTGAGCCGGGGATGCACAAGTCGACCTTGATCGGGATCTTCCTGGCCGTGCTGGAATTGGTGCGGCACCAGCAGGTCCAGGTACACCAGAACGCCCTGTTCGGCGAGATCTGGCTGATCCTGCGCCCCGGCTGCACGGAAGCGGTGGACCTTTCCCGCGTCGACAATTACGATCACACTCCCAGCACGTCGGCCTGAGCCGCACCCCGACCTCAACCCCACGGCAGCCATGTCGCTCGATCAACCCCCCGGGGCCAACCTGCTCGGGGACCAGCCGGTCCGAAGGCTCGCCCACAAGACCATTTCCATCGAGGGCTACTCCCGGGCGGCCGTGCAAACCTACTGGCGGATCCCGGAATTCAAGATCGGGTTCGACCTGGGGGCGCAGCCCTGGTCGTTCATGGGGACGCCCACCTGGCTGGTCTCCCACACGCACATCGACCACCTGATGGCCTTGCCGGTCTACGTGGCACGGCGGCGGATGATGAAAATGGAGCCGCCGGTGATCTACCTGCCGGAGGCCGCGATCGACCCGGTCGAGCGGCTCCTGCGTCTGGTGAGCCGGCTGGACCGCGGCCGGCTCCCCTGCACGCTCGTGGCCGCCCGGCCGGGGGACGAGATCGAACTGTCGCGGGAGCTGGTCGTCACGGTCTCCGCCACCCGGCACACGGTTCCCTCGCTGGGCTTTGTCGTCTCGGAGCGTCGCAAGAAGCTGAAGCCGGAATACGCGGACCTGCCCGGCCCGGCGATCCGCGACCTGCGGCTTTCCGGCGCCGAGGTGACGCGGGAGGTCCGCATCCCGCGGCTGGCCTACCTGGGCGACAGCTCGCCGGAAGGGCTCGACGCCTGCCCGGCCATGTACGAGGCCGAGGTGCTGATCCTGGAGCTGACGTTCGTCGCCCCCAGCCACCGCAAGGAGCGGATCCACAAGTTCGGCCACATGCACCTGGACGACCTGGTGGAGCGCCGCGACCGGCTGCACAACGAGCTGGTGATTGCCTCCCACTTCAGCACCCGCTACCATGCCCGGCAGATCGAGCGCCACGTCCAGCGGGCCCTGCCGGACATGCTCGGCGGCAGGCTGCACCTGTGGCTCTGAACCGGCGTGATTCCCGTCGGCCTAGTCCCGTGGCCCGCGAGCTGCATCAGATTCCGCGGTCTTGGGAGGGCGAAGAAACCGTGAAACGGCGGCCTTGTTGTTGACCACCCTCGGGCCCGCGGCCTCCTCTGAAGTGGCCAAAATCGCATTGTGGACAATATGAGGCGTTTGGCACGTTTTGGGCCAGAGACGGCCCAATCGTAATCCTTTGCCAAATAAGGACTTAAGTGGCTATCTTATGGGGCATGGCGTACCAGCCCCTGGAGGCATGGTCAACGATCTCCCGGGAAACCGCCATGAAGTGCTTACATGGCAAGGACTTGGGGCGAAAGCCAGAAAGCCGTTTTGCGCGGCAATTTCGCTTCTTGTGAATCTGGGGCGACCTGGGCCATGAACCCTTGGCTGGCCAACGTGTTGC
>CAYGZA010000329.1:0-7089 GCA_964354135.1 uncultured Planctomycetaceae bacterium | reverse complement strand
GTGATTTCTTTCCTCGTTTGGACCTGCCAAAACCCGAATTCGTTGCTACAGTCTCAAAAAACACGGGGGATCACCCTCCGGAAGCTCCGGAGATGATCCCCCGTTTTGCGTTCTCAAGCCGGAAGCCCGACGGCTCCGGAAGGCTCACGATTTGTCGAGCTCGTACTTCAAATCGCTGATGGCTTTCTCGACGTTCACCTCGAAGGGGGTCGTCTTGGCATCGACGTACTTCTGCGGCACCACCCAGGACTTCGGGTCCATGTATTTCTTTCGGACAATGATGCAGACCTTGTACCGGCCCACCATGACGCCGTCCCCCGGCTTCCGGGTGAACATCTCGAAACTGCCGTCCTGGTTGATGGTTCCCTGGGCCCCCTTGATGGGCTGGCCCTCCCCGGCGCTGACCGGCTGGAAGCTGACCGTGGCCACTTCCCCCTGCGGCACGGTGCCGCCGACAAACTTGACCGTGCCGCGGACCGGGACCATCTTCGACCCCTTGCTGCCGCAGCCCGGAATCCCCAAAAGGAATACCGCCGTCAAGACCAAGACCGTGGTGCTTGCCTTCATGTCAAGCGTTCTCCATCCAGACTACAGCCCTGCCTTATCGGCTTTCACCGGGTACCGGTCGCCGCTGCAAATGAGGCGGTCCCAAACCGGCCAGAAGGGGTCGTTGGGCCGGTTCCACGGATCGCCCCACGCCCCGCAGGTCTCGATCTCGTCCTTGATGAAGTGGGTGCTGCCGTCGGCAAACACCACGTTCACGCCGCCGGGGTGCAGGCTGCGGAAGGTCGCCTGGTGATTCATGTCCGGCCAAGCGGCCATGCAGTCCAGGTTAAGGGGGTCCGGCCACGGGTCCTGGTCGACCCGCCAGACGTCGTCGGCGATCAACGCGCAGAAGTTCGGTCCGTTGTCGTCGCCGCCGTAGCCGAGCCAGGTCACCATACTGGAGCCGACGCCGCTCAAGGCCCAGACGCCGCGGCGATCCTTGACCGTCACCCCGGCGCGGACCTCGCCGGCCATCATCGTACTGCTTGTCCCGTCCTTGATCCCGGCAATGTCCATAGTGCAGCTATTCGGCCCCATGATGCCGCGGCGGAAATTGTCCCTCCACGCCCCGGAAGTCGAGTCCCAGAAGTCTTCTATCGCCGCGTTTCCGGCGTTGACGGCGTAATTGCCCCGGGCCCAGCGGTCGCCGTCGCGTGTACCGCCGGTGGGTGGGGGGCCAGCGGAGGTGGTGGTGCCGACCCACGGTATTAGACTGTTGGCATTGTCGCTCGGGCAGAGCATCGACGCGATCCTCGTGTTGCGTGCGATATAGTTGGGATGCTTCACGGTATCGGCATCCATCCCGGCAGCCATGGTGACGGTGAAATCGAAGCCCCGGTAGACCGGCATCTGCTCCATGAAGGGCAGGCACATAATGACCCAGTTGGGAAAATGGAATCGGGCTGTGGGGCCCGTGCCGCCGCTGCCCGGGTAGGCCGGATTCTGACCCGGACCGTAAAGCATGCCGGGCGGAAACGACTTGTGGGTCTGTTCGTAGTTCAACAGGGCCACCCCGACCTGCCTCAAATTGCTCGCACACTGCGAACGGCGGGCGGCTTCCCGCGCGGCTTGCACCGCGGGCAACAACAAGGCGATCAAGATGCCGATGATCGCGATGACCACCAGCAATTCGACCAAGGTGAAGGCCCACCTTGGAACGCCGCGAGTGGATCCAGCATGATGATTCTGACGGCCATGACTCTGCATGATTCGGACCTCCATCGAAGGAGAACGAATTAAATGGATGAGTCCCCGCCGCACCGCGCGACGGCGCTGCCTTACCCAGAAATTGTCGCACACCCACCCGGCGCTTAGTTTACTAGCTCTCTCCCGCAGTAGCAAGTACCGTAACTCCGGGATTTCGCGATAAACCGTCATTCCCGTCCCGGGTCGGGGAATATGCCTCCGAAGCACCCACGTCGCACCCCTCGCACGAGGGCTGCCCGCGGCCGATTCGTGCCCCGCTTGGAACTTCCAGTCCCCCGCAGGACCTTCTCAATGGGTTTCACGCGCGCGGAAGGGCCAGGTTCCTGCCGAGCCGGGCGGAAAACGCGAGCTTGGCGACCAGAGGTGCGGCGCGGCGGGCGCCCCGCCTTCCCGGAATCATGCAACGTCGTTTAGCTCGTCCTCTTACCCCGGACCCGGACCAGGTAGACCAGGGCGACGAAGTCGTAAACCCCGTGGGCAACCACGGGCACGAGGAGGTTGGCCGTGACGATCCACAGCGTCCCGAGGTACAGGCCGATCAAGGTCGCCAGCACGGCGTAGGCGGCGCTGACTGCATGGGCGAAACCGAAAAGGAGGCTCGCCAGCCCGCAGGCGGCCCACAGGCCGGTCGTCCCGCCGAGCCAACCGCCCAGGGCGTTCTGGATCACGCCGCGAAAGAGCATCTCCTCGCCGAATCCCGCCAGAACGGCGATCACGGCCATTTCCCCCAGGCTGCACGGCCGGAAGAGCGGCACCACCCACTGGTCAATCACGTGGAGTATGTCCCGCAACGGCCGAAAGGGGACGTAAACGCAGATTGCCAAGAGCGCCACGAGCGGCATGGTAGCGACAAGCCCCCAGAGGGCGTCGCGCAGTTCCCAGCGGAAGGTGCTCGCCGGCGGCCGGCTCAGGAGCCAGCCCAAGGCGATCGCCAAGAGCCCCATGCCGCCTTCCACGAGCACGGCCATGGGGAAGACGTTGTGCGGGAGGGGCCATTCGCTCGAGGCTGGGCCGCTTGGGTCGCCACGGGGCGGCTTCTCTTCGTCGGGTGTTGGTTGCCGATCGTCTGCCATGATCTCGTCCCAAGCCTGTCAGGAGCCTACTGCCCTGCGGCCGCGTGAAAGCCGCTCCATTATATCTCCTTGCACACCCCTCCAGCCCAGGGCTGCCGGAAGGGACTTCTGCCGCACACGATTCTCGATTTCTCCCGTTCCTTGACGGTTTGGCAAGCCGGCGATAGACTATCCGGCTTCATTTTACGCAGATTACGGCTCGCAGGGTGCGAGTAGGGCGGGCGGGCCTCGCGCCGGGGCCTGTGGGCGTGGCGGATGCTTCCTGCCTCTTTCTTCTTGGAGAACGTGAAGGAACCCAACATGGCTGAGAAATACGTCTACTACTTCGGCCCCGACGGAACCGAAGGCGATGCCTCGATGAAGAACCTCTTGGGTGGCAAGGGAGCCAATCTGGCTGAAATGGCGAAGCTGGGCCTTCCCGTTCCCGCCGGTTTCACCGTCAGCACCGAGTATTGCACGGTGTACCTGAAAGAGGGGCGCAAGTTCACCGACTCGCTCAAGCAGGAAGTCGCCGCGGCGATGGCCAAGGTCGAGAAGGCCATGGGGATGAAATACGGCGACCCGGCCGATCCGCTCCTGGTCTCGTGCCGCTCCGGGGCCCGGAAGTCGATGCCCGGCATGATGGAGACCGTGCTGAACGTCGGCCTTTGCTCGAAGACGATCCCGGGCCTGGTCAAGAAGACCGGCAACGAGCGGTTCGTCTATGACGCCTACCGCCGGCTCATCATGATGTATGCCGACGTGGTGATGGAAAAGGCCGAGGACCTGGAGCCGGCCGAGGGCAAGGGCATCCGCAAGGTCCTCGACGAGATGCTCGACCAATACAAGCACAAGAAGGGCTGCAAGTCGGACACCGATCTAGAGGCCGACGACCTGAAGCACCTGGCCGGCGAGTTCAAGAAGACCATCAAGAGACTGCTGAAGAGGGATTTTCCGGACGACCCCTGGGAGCAGGTCTGGGGCGGGGTGGGGGCGGTGTTCAAGAGCTGGAACGGACGCCGGGCCGTCTCCTACCGCCGCATCGAGGGCATCCCCGACGAGTGGGGCACGGCGGTCAACGTCCAGTCGATGGTCTTCGGCAACATGGGCGACAGCTCGGCCACCGGCGTGGCCTTCAGCCGCAACCCGGCCACCGGCGAGAACAAGTTCTACGGCGAGTGGCTCGTCAATGCCCAAGGCGAGGACGTGGTGGCCGGCATCCGCACGCCCAACCCGCTCAACGAGGCCACCAAGAACGAGCAGAACAAGCACCTGTCGTCGCTCCAGACCGACATGGCCGAGCTCTACAGGCAACTCGACGGCATCCGGACGAAGCTCGAGCAGCACTACAGGAACATGCAGGACATCGAGTTCACGATCCAGGAAGGCAAGCTCTACATGCTCCAGTGCCGCGACGGAAAGCGGACCGGCACCGCCGCATTGAACATGGCCATGGACATGCTCCACGAGAAGCTGATCGACGAGGCGACCGCGGTGATGCGGGTCGAGCCGGCCCAGTTGGACGAGCTTCTGCACCCGATCGTCGACCCGTCCGACGAGAAGAAGCACGAGCCGATCACCCGCGGTCTGCCAGCCGGGCCCGGTGGGGCCGTGGGCCAGGTGGTCTTCACCTCGCAGGATGCGGTCGATTGGACCGCCCGGGGCAAGAAGGTCATTCTCGTCCGCGAGGAGACGAACCCCGAAGACGTGGAAGGGATGCGCGCGGCCCAGGGCATCCTCACCGCCCGCGGCGGCATGACCAGCCACGCGGCCCTGGTGGCCCGCGGCTGGGGCAAGTGCTGCATCGTCGGCGCCGGCGAGCTGAAGATCGACGCACAGAAGAAGACGATGACCGTCGGCGGCAAGTCCTGCAAGGAAGGCGACGTGCTAACGCTCAACGGCACCCGCGGCCTGGTTTATGCCGGAGCGGTGAAGATGATGGACGCCACCGAGAATCCCCGCCTGGCCGATTTCATGAAGCTGGTGGACAGGCACCGCACGATGGGCGTCCGCACCAACGCCGACACGCCCAGCGACGCCGCTATCGCCCGTAAGTTTGGCGCGGAGGGGATCGGCCTGTTCCGCACCGAGCATATGTTCTATGGCGAGGGGGCGGATGAGCCGCTGTTCGTGCTCCGCAAGATGATCCTCTCCACCACGCCGGAAGAGCGCAAGAAGGCGGTGGATGAGCTTTTCCCGTTCGTCAAGCGCGACATCAAGGACACGCTGGACGCGATGGACGGCCTGCCGGTGACGATCCGACTGTTGGACCCGCCGCTCCACGAGTTCGTCCCGCAGCACGAGGCGGCCCAGGCCGAATTGGCCGAGGCCCTGGGCATCACCGTGGCCGACGTCCGGCGCCGCGGCGAGCAGCTCCACGAGACCAACCCCATGATGGGCCACCGCGGCGTCCGCCTGGGGATCACGTATCCCGAGGTCACCGAGATGCAGATCCGGGCGATCTTCGAGGCCGCGGCCGAGCTGAAGAAGGCCGGCAAGGCCCCCAAGCCCGAGTTGATGGTCCCCGTCACCTGCGGCGTCGGGGAGCTCGACGTGACCAAGGTGATCTTCGACCGCGTCCAGAAGGAAGTGGAGCAGAAGTCCGGCATTCAGTTGCCCTGTCCGTACGGCACGATGATCGAGATCCCGCGGGCATGCCTGTTGGCCGACCAGATGGCCAAGACCGCGGAGTTTTTCTCATTTGGCACCAACGACCTGACGCAGATGGGCTTCGGATTCAGCCGGGACGACATCGGCGGCTTCCTGCCGGAGTACCTCAACAAGAAGATCCTCGCGGCCGACCCGTTCCAGACGATCGACCAGGAGGGGATCGGGCAGTTGATCGAGATGTCGGTGGCCAAGGGGCGCAAGACCCGCGGCGACCTGAAGATCGGCATCTGCGGCGAGCAAGGGGGCGACCCGGCGTCGGTCGAGTTCTGCTTCAAGAACGGGCTGAACTACGTGAGCTGCTCGCCGTTCCGGGTGCCGATTGCCCGATTGGCCGCCGCCCAGGCGGCGATCAGGGCGAAGTAGCACCGCTTGCCAACCCGTCCGACAACCTTGTGGGATGGCCCGGTGGCAGGTCACGGCGCCAGCGAGTATAATTGAGAAGGTTAGCTTTACTCGGTCAGTGAGCATCCGATGACCCTGACGATTGACCTTCCGCGCGAACTGGAAGAGGCGCTGCGCCTCCAGGCCGCCCAGACCGGAGAGGATCTGAGCACTTTGGTGATCCAGGCGGTCCGGGAGAAAGTTGCTAGAGCCCGTCCGTTCGACGAGGTTTGCGCCCCATTCGCTCAAGCCGTGAAAGCGTCCGGTGTCACCGAAGAAGACTTTGACCGCTTCTTTGAAGAGACCCGTGAGGAGGTGTGGCGTGGGAAGCAGGACCACGCCTGATGACGCCGCGTGTGGTCTTTGACTGCACGGTTTTCCTCCAGGGCGCAGCCAGACCTGCCGGTCCCGCGGCCGAATGCGTCCGTCTGGTGGACGATGGGCAGGTGGCGCTCTGTATCAGCGCGGAAATCCTGGCCGAGTTACGCGACGTGTTGACCCGCCCCAAGACGCAACGCAGGTTTCCCGGATTGTCGCCGGAGTGGGTGGAATCCTTCGTGAGCAATGTCGAACTGAAGGCGTTGCTGCTCGCGGACGTACCTCATACCGTCACCCTCGAGCGCGATCCGAAGGATGAGCCCTATCTCAACTTGGCCATTGCGGCCGGAGCCAAGTACCTTGTCACCCGGGACCTGGATCTTCTCGACCTGATGAAGGACGAAAACTTCCGCCGCCGCTACCCGGCCATGCTCATCCTGGAACCGCCCGCTTTCCTGCACGAGTTTCCCCCGCGCACGCAGTCCCGTGAAGGCACCGAGCGGGAAGGCGAGGACCGACTCGGTTAAGCGAGGATCTCCAGACCTCGTGAATCCCCGGCTGCTTCGGGGTATTCTGAAAGGTCGCGGCCCTTCGCTTGTGTATTCCTTTGGAGCGAGCCGTATGGAGGAGATCCCCAAGACCCGGCCTAGCCTACTGGTTCGCATCCGCGACCCGCAGGATGACCGGGCCTGGGCGGAGTTCGTGGGACTCTATGAGCCCGTGGTCTACCGGCTCGCCCGGCAGAGGGGGTTCCAGGACGCCGATGCCCGGGAACTGACCCAAGACGTGCTGGTGGCCGTGGCCTCGGCGATTGGCCGCTGGAAACCGGACCCGGCACGCGGCAAGTTCCGCACATGGCTCTTCCGCATCGCGCGGAACCTGAGCATCAACCTCCTGGCCAGCCGGCGGCGCCATG
>CAYGZA010000328.1:0-7100 GCA_964354135.1 uncultured Planctomycetaceae bacterium | reverse complement strand
CCTTGGCGACGGTCACGCCGTCCTTGGTCACGGTGGGCGAGCCGAAGCTCTTTTGCAGAATCACGTTCCGCCCGCGCGGGCCCAAGGTCACCTTGACCGCCTGGGCCAACTTGGCAACGCCCCGGCGCAAGGCATCGCGGGCCTCCTGGTCGAAAGCAATCATCTTGGCCATTGAGTGTCTTCTCCTTGTCGAATTGGGGGCCGGCCGGAAGGCGGCCACAGGTTGCTTGGTATTGCGTTGCGACCGGCTCCGGACCGGCCGGCACGGTGTTCTCCCTTTCCCGGCGCGCTGGCTTGAGGCCTGGTCACCCGACGATCGCCAGGATATCTTCCTCCCGCATCAGGACCAGCTCCCGGTCGCCGAACTTGAACTCGTCCCCGCCGTAAGCGGTGAACACGACCCGATCGCCGGCCTTCACCTGAGGCTTCGCCCGGGTGCCGTCCTTCAGGAGCCGCCCCTGGCCCACGCTGACGATGACCCCGCGAACGGGCTTGTCCTTGGCGGTGTCGGGTAGGACGATCCCACCGGGGGTGACTTGTTCCGATTCCTCCCGTTCCACGACGACGCGATCCCCCAACGGTTGGATATTGATTGCCCCCCCGCCGGTTTTCTTCTCAGACTTCTTTTTTGACATTGGGTACTGGCCTCCGAAAACATCCACATGCCGGTATGCACAAGTCGGGCCAACAAGGCGCACGGTGCCCTCAGGCGGCAAGGCTGCCAAAACCGCGCTTTGGCAGCGGTTGAATTGTCTTGGGAGCAATCGGCGCGCCAAAGGAGGGCAGTACGATAAGTTACTATCGGACAAAGACTTGTGGGATCACCGCTTGGGACGGGGCCCGATGCAGCCGCCAAGGATGGCCGGTGCAACCCCGCGGGGGCCTCCCGCGGCTGCCAATTTGACAGGGCGTGCCGCTGCGCGCACTGGCAGTGAGTTGTTCCCACGATGGATGGAGATTGCACCTCTTCGGCCCGGTGATGTGGCTCCATTGTCGATTCGAAGGTTCGAGACCCTCGGATGAACGCTCGTTCCCTCGCCCATCAAGCCTCATCGCAACAGGCTTTGGGGAACCACCGCTGTAACGTGCTCTTGAGCTTCTGGAAGCCCGGATCGGTACATCGCCGGAGGCTGACCCGCTCGGCAAGTTGGCGGTGGATCGAAGAAGACCAGGGCAATCGGACCTCGTACAGCGCCTTCTGCATCGCCTCTTTGGGCCGCTCCGGCTTCGCCGCGTCCGGCGAGAGGAATCCCTTCTGTCGGAGCCAAGTGCGAAGGTCAGGCTCTCGTCCCGTCCAGCCGAGTTGAGCGCCGACTTCCGGCGAATCGCTCCAGACCCAAGTCTCCAATTCGGGGTCGAGCACGATCGCGGCGGATCGAGAAGGCCAGCCATTGCGCTCCAAGAGGCCCTCGATCTCTTGCTCCAGATCCGGGCGAGTCGCTTCGCGTCCGCATCCTTCACGATCCAGGAGCACGATCGCGTGGACATGGCTGCGCAAGTAGTATCGCAAGAATTGGTGGGGAGTCCGCACGCACCCCGGATCGTGCTCGGGATGCACGATGAACTCGGCACTGACAGGGCGAATCCCCAGAGCTTCCGGGCGCGAGAGGATGCCGCGCATGGCCATCTCGGCGCTTGTGTCGGCAGCAAGCACGACCAAGTCATTTTGGGGTGAAACCTCGTTCATCCGAGCACGCCGGCCGCCAGCAGGCTCCCCAACGTGGTCTCGCCGCGCCACTCCTGAAGCGCCGGATGCTCATCGCCGCGCACAATATCCGTGGCGCCCTCGTCCGTCTTCTTGAAGCACAACACTTGCTTCAGCTCCGCCGCGCTCAGGATGACCGGCGAATGGGTTGCCAAGAGAATCTGAGCGTCATAGACCGAGGAAAGCGACTGGAACATCGTCGCGATGCCACGGGGGTGTATCCCGTTCTCGGGCTCCTCGATGAGGTAGATCCCCTGGAACTCCGGAAGGTAGGCGGGGAGCGTGAGCGCCAGAAGCCGCAACGTTCCATCGGAAGCCATCCACGAGGGGACCTTCAGGCCGTCCGCGTAGCGGAGCACCAGGTAACGGTGTTTGTCTTCGTCGCGCTCGATCGTGTCGATGTCCGTCAAATCGGGCAACGCCGTCTGCAAATGGGCGATCCAGGTCCCGAAACGCTCTTTGAATCGCTTCCTGAAGTTCGCGACGACCCAAGGCAGATTCGATCCGTCCGACTTGAACCCCCGGACTTGGCCGGGGGGACTGGGACGCCGAATCAGGAGGCTGTTCAATACCAAGGTCTGTACGCCCTGGGCGAGGAGGCTTCTCAGCCACGTCAACACCGGAAACCGCAATACGTCTTCCGGGAGGTTTTCCAATGCCGACTTGTACGGCCCCAGTGTGTACGATGGGAACCCGCCCTCCAGAGACTGTTCCAACACTTCCGGGTAGAAATTGGCCTTGCCACCAGGCGCCTTACTTAGCACGCGGCGGATATTCCCTGGCTGCTCTCGTAGCATGATGGTGCTTGGGGGGGCAACCTTCGCTGGCAAGATCGCACGCTGCGGCTGCGACGATTCCGCCCACTTCTTGAGGAACGCACACTCCTCCACAATGCCTACGGCGTCGGTCTGCGGGCCCGCTCCTATGGCGACTTCATACCGAACGGTATCGAACTCCCTTGGAAGCTTCTCCCGACGGTCATCAGGAATGGCGACCTCGATGGCCAACTCGAACTTCTCGCCGGTCCGGCCCCAGATCAAGTCCTGGAAGTTCTGGGTCCGCTCTCCGATTGCTACCTCGGGACCGTCGGCCACGAGCCGGCCCAAGAAGGCGACCGCGTCCAAGAAGGTGGTCTTGCCGGACGCATTCGGGCCTACCAGCACGTGGAATGGCCCGAGCGGCTGCCGAACGTATCGCAGACACCTGAAGTTCAACGCTTCCACCAAGCGGATCATGGCATGGCTCGATACGGACGCAGGCCACCGGCCCCCAAGGGCGTTTCCTCGTCACTCATGTATAGGACTTGGGGCCGAGTCTATCAAGGAGGGGTCCGCGCAGAAGCGCGCACAAGGCTCATCGAGTGCCTTCGACCGCTTTCCGTCCGGCGGCCAGCACGGCGAGAATCCGCTCCACGTCGAACACGCAGCCGCCCCAGGTGCCGCCGCCGAGTTCCTGGAGTGCTGCCCAGAGCCGGGTTTCGTCGGGAAGCTGTGGGTCAGGAGAGAGCTCGGGGGGCGGAGAGCGGGCGGCGAGAACTCGGCCTCCTTCCTCCGGGCCGAACTCGCGCCCGGCGTCGCCGACCAGGTCCACGCTCCCTTGGAGCCGCTTGCGGTCGATGACAATGCGGATCCGGTCGCCGTCGCGGACCTTGCCGATCGGACCGCCGGCCAGGGCCTCGGGTCCAACCAGGCCGATGCACGCCCCCGTGCTGACGCCCGAGAACCGGGCGTCGGTCACCACGGCCACATCGTGCCCCCACGAGAGGTACCGCAGGGCCGAGGTAATCTGGAATATCTCCTCCATGCCGGAGCCCAACGGGCCGCGGCCGATCAAGACCAGCACGTCGCCCGGGCGCAGCGGGCGGTCGCCCTGCCCCTTGACCGCCGCAATCGCGTCGGTCTCCCGGCAGAAGACCCGGGCCGGGCCGGTCTTGCGGTACACGCCGTCGGGGTCAATCACGCGGGGGTCGATCGCCGTGCTCTTGATGACCGAGCCCTGCGGGGCCAGATTGCCGCGGGGGAAGCAGACGGTGCTGGTCACGCCCAGCTCTTCGGCCCGGCGGGGCGTGAGGATCACGTCGTCCGGATCGACGCCGTCGCTCTCCCGCAGGCGTCGTCGCAGCGCGTCACGCCGCGGCGAATCCTCCCACCAGCGAAGCACCTCCCCGAGCGTCCGGCCGCTGGCCGTCAGGACGCCGAGGTCCAGGAGGTCCATGTCGCGGAGGCGAAGCATTACCTCCGGCACGCCGCCGGCCAGATAGGCCCGGATCGTCGGGTGGTTGACCGGCCCGTTGGGCAGGACGTCGACCAGCCGGGGTACGCGGCGGTTGACTTTTGTCCAGTCCTCGATGCTGGGGCGTCGCAGCCCGGCAGCATGGGCGATTGCCGGCAGGTGCAAGATGAGATTCGTCGAGCCGCCGAACGCCGCGTGGACGACCATTGCGTTGCGGACCGCCGCGTCGCAGAGAATGTCGGCGACCTTGATTCCGGCCGCGTCCAGGGCCATGAGGGCATGTCCGCTCCGCCGGGCGATGTCCAGCCAGATCGGCTGCCCCGACGGGGCCAATGCCGAATGCGGCAGGGCCAGCCCGAGGGCCTCGCCGACTACCTGGGCGCTGGCCGCGGTGCCCAGGAAATGACAGCCGCCGCCGGGCGACGCACATACCCGGCAGCCGAGCACCGAGGCATCTTCCAGGCTCAGCTCGCCGCGGGCGAAGCGGGCCCCGATCGACTGGATCTTGCCGGTGTCTTCCCCTTCGCTGGGCGGCAGCGTGACCCCGCCCGGCACGAGCACGCACGGCAGCCGGTGGAAACTCGCCAAGGCCATCATCACGGCCGGAAGCCCTTTGTCGCAGGTCGCCACGCCCAGGATGCCGCGGGCCGTGGGAATCGATCGGGCTTGGCGGCGGAACACGCTTGCCGCGTCGTTGCGGTAGGCAAGGCTATCGAACATGCCGGGGGTGCCCTGGGTGCGGCCGTCGCAGGGGTCGGTGCAGTGGGCCACGTAGGGGACTGCCCCGGCTTGCCGCAGCGCCTCGGCTGCCGCGGCAATCGCCAGGCCAAGCTCGAAATTGCCCGTGTGGTAGCCCAGGGCGATCGGCTTGCCGCTTTCCGCCCGCAGGCCGCCGAGCGTGCTGAGGATCACGTACTGCGGCCCGGCCAGGCACGCGGGCTCCCAGCCCATGCCGGCGTCTTCGCTCATCCCGAAGGCGTCGCCGCTGGGCCGCTCGCGGAGCATCTCGGCGGTCAAGGGCAATTTGCCTTGCGGGCCGGCGGCGTGGGTAAGCACCTCGTAGAGTAAGGGGTCGCCTGAGTCGAGGACCGGCGGTTGGGACTCGGCAGGCGGCGGGATGAAGGAGCTCACGGAGTGTTCTCGGGGTTGGTGATCTGTGTGTTGCAGTCGGCCAAAGAAGGGTCTTTCGATTCCGGGGGGACGAGGCTCCTGCCGCGCCGAGCAGGAACACCGGACCCGCGACCTCCCGTGCGGCTCGGCAGGAGCCTCGCCCTCCCGGAAGCTCGCAAGGCCACTTGCGTTGTTCTATACGCCGAAGCCGTCGGGCCGCAACCCGTGGGCCTTCGATCCGCCGCATGGAGCGGCCCTGGCTATCGCTTCCGCCAGATGATCCAGGCCACGAGCCCCGCGGCAGCCCCGCCCAGGTGCGCCAGGGCGGAAACGTCGGTCATGCCCGCGATCTGAAGCATCGCGCCGCCCAACTGGAGCAGGACCCAAACCGCCAGCCCGGCCAACGCGGGGAATCGCAGCCACATGAGCCAGCCAAACAGCACGGCCAGCCTGGCGTGAGGGAATCGCAGGGCGTAGAAGGCGATGACGCCGGAAACCCCGCCGCTTGCGCCGACCGCGGGCACCTCCGCCCGCGGGTCCAAGGCCATGTGTGCCAGGCCGCCGCAGAGCGTCGCGCCCACCAGCAGCACGAGGTATCGCCAGCGGCCCAGGTAGTCTTCGACGTTGTCCCCGAACACCAGGAGGAAGTAGACGTTCACGGCGAGGTGCCACAGCCCGCCGTGGAGGAAGAAACTGGTCAGCCAGGTGACGCCGCCGTATCGGAACGCCGCGCCGGGCACGAATCCGAGCAGCTTCACCGCTCCCGCCAGGTTCTGGAGCGTGACCAGGAACACCAGGACCAGAACGGCCGCCAACCCCCATGTGGCCCACGGCTGCGATCGGACCGGCCGCGCGTGGATCTCGACGGGCAGGCCCAGGACCCCGACGGCCCATTGCCATGGGACATCGGGCATGTCGTCCGGCTCGCTCGCCGCGCGATCCTGCTTCTCTTCCGGCTGATTGCAGGCGATGGCGAGCATTCCTTTCGCCCGCTCGAACAGCCGCTTGTCCGCCTCGGTTTCTGAAGGCGGGGCCGGCGCGGGCGGCAGTTGCTCGAATTCCTTGGAATCGAACCAGAGGAACCGGCACGCGCGGCAAAGGTCCAACCGGAGGTCGGCGTGATCGACCGGCACGCCGATCTCTGCCATCCACCGGTTGCACATCGGACATCTTCTGCCCCGCGCGGCCCGCCGCTCCTTGGCCCGCGACCAGATTTCGTCAACGATCTTGTCGCCCGCGGCTCGCCGGACTACCGTGATCGCGGCCGCCCGACCGCCGCAGCGGGGACAGACGTAGAAGAACCCGGCATCGCTCTTGGCGCGAAAGAGTCGATTGCCGCAATTCGGGCAGATGAACATGAGCGCACCGCCGGGACACGAAGACCGGGCTCAGGCTGCAACGTTTTGTACCCGGGGCTGACCGGCCGGAACAGCCAGCCGTTTGCAGGCTGGCCTTGCCCTTAAACCCGACCCGACGCCAGCCCCGGTTTCGTCCTCACCCTCACGGCCGGCCCGCGGCAGCCCGAAATGCCAGGCCCGCGGCCGGCCGGCCGGGAACCGGCCCCATTGTAACCTGGGTAACCCCTGGTTAGAACGGGAGACGCCAAACACGCGGCCTGGGTCGAAAGCGGTGTTTGCCGCGTTTGGGCGCCTGTCGCTGCCTTTTGCAGGATTCGGGGGCGCGTTCATACAATAAAAAGGGAGCGACGCCGCGGAGAAGGCGTCTCTTGGCAGTTTCCGAGGAAGCGACTCATGTCCGAGCCCCCCATCTCGCAGGATAATTCCTTGGCGGCGGAGAAGGTCCGTTCCTTTCCGCACTCACCGGGCGTCTACCTGATGAAGGACGCCGCGGGCCGGGTGATTTACGTGGGCAAGGCCAAGGACCTGCGCGCCCGGGCCGGGAGCTATTTCTTGAAGGCGGCCGCCGAGGACCCGCGGACCGCTCGCCTGATCGAGGGAATCCGCGACATCGACTTCCTGGAGGCCGACAGCGAGGTGGATGCCCTCCTGGTCGAGGCCCGGCTCATCAAGGACATCCAGCCCAAGTTCAACCA
>CAYGZA010000327.1:0-7167 GCA_964354135.1 uncultured Planctomycetaceae bacterium | reverse complement strand
GAGTTCTTCCTCGGCCACGCGGAGGGCCGTGGGGAGGGTGGCGTTCGAGCTGGACGTGCCGAAGGCGGTGAGCATCGCGTCGGAGATGCTGCGGAAGAAAACCAACGGGTTCCGCCGACCCACGAAGACCAAGAGAAGCGGATAGACCACAAAGAGCTGAATCGCCAGACCCAGGAGCACGGTCCCAACGAACCAAACGAGCGTCTCGAGCACCTGGCCGCCCAGCCGGGCCGTCATGGCGAAGATCAGGCACGCGACCCCGTAGGGCGCCAGGCGCATGGCAAAGCCGATGATCGCCATCGACACGGCAAACAGCCCTTCCAGCAGGCGAACCAGGGTTTCGCCCCGGGGGCCCACCGCCGACAAGGCGATCCCGAACACCAGGGCAAAGAACATCACGGCCAGCATTCCGCCCCCCTTGGCGCTGCCGTCCAAGGCGCCGGCCATTTCCTGGAGCGGGTTTTCGGGAATGATGTCCAAGAGGGCCTGCGCGAGCGGTTTGGCGCGTCTTGCCTGCTCGATGTCTCTGTTTGCCTGCGGCGCGTACTGGGTGAGAAGGGCCTTTCGCTTCGCCTCCGGCAGGTGATGTCCCGGCCGGGTCAGGCGGACCAGGGTGATTCCAATCGCCACGGCGGCGAGGGAAAGGGCCAACGTGAGCACGAGCGTCTGAACGCCGATCCGCCCGAGGCGGCGGACGTCGCCCAGCTCCACGACCGCCAACGCCAAGGCGGAGAAGACCAGCGGCAGCACGACCATCAGGATCAGCCGCAGGAAGACCCGGCCCGCGGGATCGGCCACGTGGAGGGCGGCCCAGTCGAGCCGGTCATCCAGCCCGTTGGCATCCTGGTCCCGTGCGTCGCTGGTGCCGGGCACGGCAGGCCGCGAGAACCATACGTGTGAGCCGATGCCCAACGCAGCCCCCACGATCAGGCCGATGAGAATCTTCGCGTAGAGCGGCATCCCGCGGCGCGGCGGCCTGCTCGGGTCGCCGGGTGGCAACGGCGGCAAGTCGGGGCGGTTGTCGAAGAGCTGGTTGTCTGTCATATTGGTGGGGTGGATCGCCGGGAGCGTGCCGCTGCGCGCCGCACGGCAAGCCGTGTTCTACAATCCAAAGCACGAGGAGGAAAGGCCATGGGGACCCGTGCCGGTCGTTTTCTGGTGTGTGCGTTGCTGGTCGTGATTGCGCGGGGCGATGCGGCGTCCGGGCAGCCGCCGGGCAAGAAGGCCGCCCCGAAGCGGGCCTGGAAGGCGCCGGAGAACGTCATCATCGAGCGCGACGTGCAGTACGGTCAAGCCGGCGCCCGGCCGCTCGTGCTCGACATCATCCGCCCCCGCGAGGCGAGCCAGAAACCCCGGCCCGTGATCGTCTTCATCCACGGCGGGGCGTGGCGGGGCGGCGACAAGTCCAACGGCCACGGGAACCTCATCCCGTTCGCCGCCAGCGGGAATTACTTCTGCGCCTCCGTCGGATACCGGCTCACCGGCGAGGCGATCTGGCCTGCCCAGATCCACGACTGCAAGGCGGCCATCCGCTGGCTCAAGGCCAACGCCCAGAAGTACAACATCGACCCGGAGAAGATCGGCGTTTGGGGCCCGTCGGCCGGCGGGCACCTGGTGAGCCTCTTGGGCACTTCCGGCGACGTGAAGGAGCTGGAGGGCTCCAACGGCTCGCCGGACCGGACCAGCCGCGTGGCCTGCGTGGTCGATTTTTTCGGCCCGAGCGACTTCCTCGCCTTCGCCAAGTTCAAGCGCACGGAGATGCCGGCCTCGCGCGAGTCGCCCGAGTCGACGCTCTTCGGCGGGAAGGTTGAAGAGAAACGGGAGCTGGCCCGGCAGGCCTCGCCGGTCACGTATGCGTCGGCCGACGATCCGCCGTTTTTGATCGTCCACGGCACCGACGACCCGCTGGTCCCGCTGGAACAAGCGGAATTGATGTATTCGGCCCTGAAGAAAGCGGGGGCCGATGCCACTTTCGTGAAGATCCTTGGGGGCGGCCACGGGTTCGGCGGTCCGGAAGTCGACGCGCGGGTGCGGGCCTTCTTCGCCAGGCATCTCCGCGGCCAGGACATCAAGGTCTCCGACGAACCCATCAAGGCCCTTCGACCGCCGGCGTTCCTCAAGGTCAAGCCCAAGGCGAAACGCAGTCCGACGCCGCCGGAGCCGGCTGCGAAGTAGCTATCGGCGGTCAGGCATCAGCCGGCAGCGGCCGGCTATCGGCTGTCCGCTTTCGATTTCAACGACTGCCCGTGAAACCTGTCTTCTGGGCGGATATAATGGACGGTCAGTAGGTGCGTCAAGGCGTGTCGCCGCGCCCCTTGAGCTCTATGGGCCAACTGGGCGACCTGGCTCAACGTCCCCAAATGGGTGAGGATCCTCTGATGGCAACAACCATCGTTCCGTCTGTACTGCCCGTCGAGTGGACCTTCGCCGACGTGCTGGAGCACCTCGGGGGGATTCCGCTGCACCGCGTCCGCGCCGTGCCTCCGCCGGGCATGGCCACTGAAAAGGACGTCCTGGAAGCAGAATCTCGAACCGGCCGGATCTGCGAGCTGGTGGACGGAGTACTGGTGGAGAAGACCATGGGATACTACGAATCGCTGTTGGCCGCTATCTTGATCCGTCTGTTGGGGGACTTTGTGGAGAAGCACAATCTGGGGATCGTCCTCGGCGAGGCCGGCACGCTCAAGATCCTTCCCAAACAGGTCCGAATCCCAGACGTCTCGTTTATCGGCTGGGAACGCTTCCCCGGCCACCGATTGCCTCCCGAGCCGATTCCGGCGGTGGCCCCGGACCTCGCGGTGGAAGTGCTTTCAGAAGGCAACACGCCGGGCGAAATGCAGCGCAAACTCCGCGACTACTTCCAGGCGGGCGTACGCATGGTCTGGTACCTCGACCCCAAGACCCGCAGCGTTGAAGTCTACACCGCTCCTGACCGGCGGGTCGTCGTGGACGAGCGCGGCACGCTCGACGGCGGCGACGTCCTGCCCGGCTTCCAATTGCCGCTTGCCGAACTCTTCGCCCGGGCCGAAGGCCGCCGGCAGGCATAGTGCCTTCGGTCAGCGTGTCTGCCCGCTCTTGCGGAAACGACTCTTCTTCACACCAGCCAACGCCGGCCGGTGGCCGGGTGGGTGACTTGGATGTTCGGGCGCGGGCTTCCAGGAAGAAGTTGGAACTCAAGCGGGACGGTCCGGCTCGTGAGCACTTCGCCGCCCCTCGGGGTTGACTGGCCGACGGTGACCAGCCCGCCCTCTTGGCTGCGGTAGAGTTCGAGCGTCCACGGGTGGCGCTCGATCAGCAGCAGTTCCTTCACTCCGATGCGGGCGTAAAAGGGGATCTTCTCGCGGGCGCGGTCGCCGGGACTGGTGATCTCGACCAAGAAGTCCGCCGGGCCGCGCCAGTGCGTGTCGCGATTCTCCGCACCACCGCCCCGAAGAAACACCGCTACATCGGGAACGCGGTAGTCGTGCTCCCAGTCCTCGCCGGGGCCGGCAAGGTTCACCCCGGGCCGCACCTTGCCAATCCCGGGCCACCCCACCACTTCCTCAAGAATCGAAACCAACCGGGACACGATCTCCTGATGCTCGTCGTTGGGCAGCGGCGCCATCGTATACACTCCTCCCCAAACTTCGTCGTAACGGTCGGCGCCCCACGCGGTCCGTTGTTCCTTGAGCCGCTCTTCGAGCCGGGGGTCGGTAACTAGCGTGGCCATCGCCCGGGCCTCCTGACATTCGAGGTTCTCCCCTCCGCCGCTTTATTATTCCCCACGTCCGGGCCGACAGCAAGAGCCGCGATGGATTGCCAGTGCAGAAGCGCTTGGCACTCACCAGGAGGTGCTGGGTACTCGATGCTCAGTACTCTGCACCCAACACTCCGTTGCCCCGGAATGAGTTGCCCTAAATGTACTCGCCTACCAGTTCCCGCGATGGGCCCGAAAGGACGACTTCCGAGACCAGGAGGCCCCGCTCGCGGGCGACTTCGGCCGCGGCTTGAACGCCCGCGCTGACGTCGGCCACCGTGCCGGTCATGAGGCACAAACCTTTGCCGCCCAGGGCCATGGCGACGTGAATGCGCAGGAGGGTCACGCGGGCTGCTTTCGCCGCCGCGTCCGCAGCGGCCAGGACGCTGGTGCCGCTGAAGGTCTCGATCACGCCCAACGCGCCGATCGGCCCTTCGTCGAGCGTGACCGATTGCCCCAGGGCCGGGAACACGGATTCGTGGACATTGGGGATCACCATGTGGTCGATAATCGCCTCGCCTGCGGCGCTCAGGCCCGCCTGGATCGCGGCCTCCACGTCGCTCACTGACCCGCCGATGACGATCAGGTACTTGCCCGAGCAGATGGTGCGGGCGATCAAGAGCTCGACGGTGGCGGCCTTCAGCATGGCGTCTTCGACCTGGTAGCCGACGCCGATGCTGGAGAGCTCCACTGCGCCGATCGATCGGGGAATCCTGGCCATAACTACTCCTTGCGGACTTTCATCGTTGGAACCGCAGATAGACGCAAACGAACGCAGATTGTCTGGTTGTGACCGGCTGCGCGCGGATGAGAACTCTTCGCAAGTCCTTTGTGTCGCTCACACCGGTCTGCGTTCATCTGCGTCCATCTGCGGTCACTTTGGCTCGTTTCTCTCAATCCAGACGACCCCGTCGGCGATCTGGGTCACGGCGCCGTCGACGGATGCGTGGACGGGGGCGCCGAGGGCGGGCTTGCCGTTCTTGACCGGCGGTCGGCCCACCGGCTGGCCCTTCTTCACGCGGTCGCCGACCTTCACCACCGGCTCGCACGGGACGCCCAAGTGCTGCTTGAGGCGGATTCCCACCTTGGCGGTCTCCAGCAGCCGGTCGTCGAGCGGGCCGACGTTGTGGAACCCCGTCAAGCCGAGCTTGTACATCAGCCGCTTCATCGGGGCCTTGCGGTTTTCCAGGTGCCGGCCCGGCCGCTCGGGGTTGAATGTCGGATTGTCCCAGCGTTTCTTTTCGGCGGCCAGGCGCCGCTTGTTTTGCGTGCAGACGTTCTTGGGATCCAGGTCTTCCGGGCAGGAATAGAGGCTGCACAAGTTGCACTCGCAGCAATACGCGGTGCCGATCGTGTTTGCCTCGCCGATCAGGTTGAAGCCCAGGCTCCGCATGGCCTTGTGCGGCTCGATCGGATGGCCCAGGAGCCACCGCGGGCACAACTCGGTGCAGAAGGTACACTGGTCGCACGCGCTGCGGCCGATGCGAACGATCGCCTGCCAGTCCTGCCGGCGGCGGCGGATCACCACGTGGTCGTCGGGCAGCACGAGCACACCGCCGGTCGTCTTGTCCACCAAGGCGTCGTGGTTCTCCTCGAGGAAACCCATCATCACGCCGCCCACCATGTAGTTGGCGTCGGGGACCGTGGGGCCGCCGGCTGCCGC
This sequence comes from uncultured Planctomycetaceae bacterium, assembly GCA_964354135.1. GTDB lineage: Bacteria > Planctomycetota > Planctomycetia > Pirellulales > Thermoguttaceae > CAYGZA01. The sequence continues at coordinate 1,768 of CAYGZA010000327.1, read as the reverse complement.
CACGCACTGGGCCAGCGTCGCGCCGACCGGCACGCGGAGGGTCACGGGCTTCTCGACCGCCCCGGCGATCGTCAAGAACTTCTCCGTCACCGGCTGATGGCCGGCCAGGGCGACGTTCATCGCCGTCTCGACGTTGATCACCACCGCCCCAACGGCCAGCGGGATTCCACCCGGCGGCACCACGCGCCCCAGCACGTCGTAGACCAGGATGAACTCGTCGCCGGCCGGGTAGGCGTCGCGGAGCGGCACAACCTCCATGTTGGCGGCCAGCTTGGACCGCACGAGGTCGATCACGTCTTCGTACTTCCCTTTGATGCCGACGATCCCTCGCTTCGCCCCGACCAGCTCGACCGCCGCCGCCAGCCCTTCGAGCACCTGGTCCACGCAGGCCCGGAGGACCTCTTTGTCTTTGTGCAGGAGCGGCTCGCACTCGGCGGCGTTCACCAGCACGGTGTCGGCCTTGGCGGCAAGCTTGACGTGGGTGGGGAATCCGGCCCCACCGGCGCCCACGACACCGGCTTCGGCGACTTGTTCCAGGGTGATCTTGCTCATGGAAGCCTCGGACAACCTCGTGGAGTCTGTCGATTATAGCTCTTCCCCACGGCAGCGGCCAACCGGTGGGGTCGTGCGAAGCGCGCGGGATGGGGCGACTTTACCGAAGGAATCACCTGGCGTGGGGAATATCAGGGGGCCAACGCCCCCCGCCTTGCCTTGCTTTAGCCACGCGGGAGTGATACGCTGACCGTGGTTGGAATCAGACTCTAGCGCCGGAGGAAAACGAATGAACTGCACGCCAGAACGCACCGTGGTGGCGGCAAACCGTCGAGAGTTTCTCGGCAAAGCGGCTCGCGGGGTCGCGGCGTTGGCCGCGGGGGGAGTCTGGGCGGCGGCTTCTCCTGCCCCGGCCGCGGAGAGCCGATGGAAGATGCGGCTTTCCGGCTCGTCGGTCAACTTCTCATCGCTCCCGGTCGAGAAGGCCTGCGAGCGGCTCTCAGCCTTGGGATTCGAGGCGGCGGACATCTGGTGTCCCTTTGGCGGATGCACCCACCTGGACGACGTGCAGAAGCGGCTCGGCGCCGAGGGGCTCAAGGAAGTCCTGGCCAAGAACAAGCTGAAGCTCTACGCGTTCTCGGTCTATAACGGCGGTCTGGCCAAGTACGCCGAGCTGCTGGGCAAGTGCGGCGGCGGGGTAGCGGTCCGCGGCAGTGCCGGTCCCTGCGACCCCAAGGAACTCCGCCCCCGCATGAAGGCGTTCGTGGAGAGCCTCAAGCCCGAGGCCGAGCTGGCCGAAAAACACAACTCCTATCTGGCCATCGAGAACCACGGCGCGGCCCTCCTGGACTCGATCGACTCGATCAAGGCTTTCGTCGACCTGAACAAGAACCCGCGATTAGGACTCGCACTGGCCCCATATCACGTCCAGGGGCTGCGGGAGCCTGTGCCCGAGGCGATCGCCGCCTGCGGGCCGCAGTTGTTGTTCTTCTACGCCTGGCAGAACGCTCCCGGGCTGGGGCAGCTTCCGGGGCACGGACCGGCCGATTTCGCGCCGTGGATTGCCGCCCTGGCCAAGGTCGACTACCGCTGGTACGTCAACCCGTTCCTGCACGGCGAGCCGGAGCCCGACGTGACGGCGGCCGCGCTGGCGAAGTCGCGGGATTACCTGAAGGCATGTTACGCGAAGGCGAGCAAACGGAAGACAGAATAGAGTAGGCAGTAGGCAATGGCACTAAGTTTTGTACGTAACCGTTTTAGCGGCTTTGCGATACTT
>CAYGZA010000326.1:0-7173 GCA_964354135.1 uncultured Planctomycetaceae bacterium | reverse complement strand
ACGCCCACCAGCCATTGGACGTCCACCAGGCTCTCCTGATAGCGGGCTACGGGAGTGCGGATGAGGTTGATTTCCACGTTCTCGACTTCGCTGCGGCGCCAGATGCGGTGCTCGGCGGCGCCGTCGAAATAGACGGTGCCGTTGATCCCGCCGAACTCGATGCCGTCGACGATCAGCGGCGTGCTGACCGTTCCGCCGGGGATCGACATGGCGGCGGAGCCGTCGAAGCCGTCGATCGACCAATAGACCCCCTCGATGGCCCACTGGCCGCAGCAGAAGCGGCGTCCGAGCCGGACCTCGTAACCGCCCTGCCAGCCGGCGTCGGCGTCCTCGGTGTTCATCAACTGGTTGGGGTTGTTGTTCGTTTCGTAGGTCGTCCAGACCCGGTTCCCTTGGTCCCGCGTCATGATCAGCCCGGCGGCCGAGACGTACCACTCGCACTGGAAACCAGGCGAGAACTCGTCGGCGCAGGGGCCCGCTTCAACGCCGCACGCGTAGCCACGGCCCACGGCGTGACCCGGCACGCCCGCGCGGCCGTATTCCTCCAGCATCTGGTTGACCACGCTGGGGCCCTGGGGTGGGCCGCCGGGCATTGCCTGCCCGGGAGGCGGCGACGGTGCGCCGGGCTGCGGCGACCCCGACTGCGCCAGGTACGGCGAGTACCCGGAATCCACCTGGGGCTCATACCCGGAGTTGGTGGCCACATAGCTTGCGGCCCTCGACATCGGGCGGCTCGCAGCCGGAACGCGCAGCGGGGCCGGGCGAGCACCCACCGGCATCGCGGAGGAGTTCGAGGGGAAGTCGGGGTACCCCGACTGCGCAGCCGGGTAGCCTGCCGGGTCCCCGTAGCCGGGTCCTTGGCTCGGATAAGCTGATAGAGCGCCGGAACCTCCTGCCCCCGGGTCCAGGCGTAGTAGTTCCGGTGCCCCGTAGAGCCCCATCTGCGCCCGGGCACCGCTGGCCGTCCCTAGGACGGCAAGAAGACAAGCCAATACGCGAAGGTATTTCATCGCTCAGACTCCGTTCGGCAAGAGGCCCCATCCGTTCAGTCAATGGATCGTCCGACGGGCAAGGCGGATTTGGGCAAATCGCTCCCGCAGCGGATGTTTTAACGATTCCCGCCCACGCCAATCGGCGTCTTCGGCTCGACCAGAAAATTGCGACGATCGGCCCGTGAATCGGCTTTCCGATAAATCCGCTAGATGCCGCTCGACGAGGCAGCGAGCGTCAGCCGGGGATGGCTTCAAAGATGTGGAGTTTGCCGCCTGCGGCAACCTCTACGGACAATCCGGTTTGAGGAGTCCCCGGATTTGGCGAAGATGGGCCGGCTTTGGCGGGGCGACCTACCGCTTGCCGGGAATGGCGAGGACCTCGTCGGCCAGGGCGCGGTAGTCCTCCGCGCCGTTGGAGCCCGGGGCGTACTGGAAGATCGACTGCCCAAAACTGGGGGCCTCGGCGAGCCGGATGTTGCGGCGGATCCGGGTCTGGAAGATCGAGGCCCCGGCCCAGGGCGTTCGGCGGTCCTGGGCGCGGCGAAAGAACTCCCCCACGTCGCTTGTCACTTCCAGCGCCAGCCGCGTGCCGCCGTCGAACATGCAGAAGATCACGCCGCTGAGCCTCAACCGGCCGTTGAGCCGCCGCGCGACCAGCTCGACCGTTTCCAAGAGCTTGCTCAGCCCGTGCAGGGCCAGGAAATGCGGTTGGAGGGGAATGAACACTTCGTCGACCGCTGCCAGGGCGTTGAGCGTCAGCACGCCCAGCGACGGCGGGCAGTCGATGAACAGGTAGTCGAACGTCTCCGGATCCTCGTGGAGCCTGTCGCGGAGGATCACCTCGCGGCCGACGACGCCGGCCAGCTCCAGCTCGGCCGCCGCCAAGTCCAGATGGCTGGGGACCACCCAGAGGTTCTCCGCGACCTGCCGGCGAACGTCCGCCAAAGGGACGTTTCTGGTCAGGACATCGTAGACCGAAAGGGCCTCGGGCCTTGGATCCAGGCCGAAGTGGAGCGAGGCGTGGGCCTGCGGGTCCAGGTCGATCAACGAGACCCGCTGCCCCGTGGCGGCCAGCGCGGCACTGAGGTTGACGGCCGTAGTGGTCTTCCCCACGCCGCCCTTCTGGTTCATGATCGCGATGGAGCGCACAGGGCACCTCCGGAATCGCCCGCGACTGTCCCCCATTACGGGATTACGGGGCATCTCCCGACGACTGGGCCCGATTATACGGAGCTAGCGCAGTTCGTCCTAGACGGAATTCCCCCTTGGTTGGGGCGGCAGCCGCACCATCGCCCCAGGGCCGCGGTCGGGGCCGGCATTCCGGCGCTCTCTGTCCGGCGGGGCAGCCGGAGCCAAAGAGACTTCCGAAGTCTTCAAGACTTCGGAAGTCTTTGCGGGGCGCGCAGATGCTTGGCGTCCATGCCATAGCCTGCGGGTTCTGCTCATCCGGGGATATCGCTTGGCCCTTGTTCAGGGGGCTGCACGGCCCTCTTCTCCACTCGGGCAAACGCCGCCTTCCAGAGGAGCACGAGGAACGAGAGCACAAAGAGGCTTAAGCCGATCACGTGGCCCCAGTGGACGTGCCGCGAGGTGCTGGTAGCGAGCGCGACCATACGCTCAATGGACTCCAGGGTCTTCCCATCGCCGTCCGCGGCAAGCGCCGCGAGGCCCTCCGCCGTGAGGGGCGCTGGGAGATAGTGGACGCTGGCGTCGACCATGGCGACGTTGCCCCCGCCTTCGACTTTCTCAATGACGAAGTAGCCGGTTTCGCCCCCGTGGTTGGAGGGCAGCCTGTAGGCGGCGCCGTCCGGCCGCAGGACTCCGGGCAGGCCTGGGTCGCGCGGCTCCATCCAGTGGATGTCGGAGTCGGCCAACTCGACCACCAGGAGCGTGTTGGCGGTGCCGTCGCGGCAGTCGGCGAAGCGGCGCGATTCGGTTCCCGGCCACAGGGTTCCGGGCCCGGTCACCACCACGTAACTGGTCATGGGGGGTCGGTTGTCGCGCCTCTTCTCCGCGCTGGGACACCGGTAGACGGACGGCATGTTCTCGGCCAGAAGCCGGTTCTTGGGGCCGTCCCAGGGCTCGCTGAAGTCGTACTGCTTGTATAGCGCGTCGCATTCCAGATGGGGCAGGATCAGCACCCGCCAACTGTGCATCGGCCTTCCGTCTTTGCCACAGACGTAGGCCGGCGGGAAACACTCGTATGTGTCATGATAGTTGTGCAAGGCGCTCGCGATCTGCCTGAGGTTGTTCGCGCACTGGGAGCGCGGTGCTGCCTCGCGGGCGGCCGCGACTGCGGGGAGTAGCAGAGCCACGAGGACCAACAGGAGCACGAGCACGACCACAATCCACGCGCCCCCGTCTTGGCCGGTTCGCCACAGACGTATCCCCGCGAGCAGGCCAAGGAGCCACGCAGCGAAGAGAAGTCCCTCGGGCCCGAACGCCCCCACCGAGGAGGCGAAGAAGAGGAAGACCACGAAGAGCGTCCGCAACTCGTACTGCACGGCCCCCTCCGAACGGGATTCCAGGTGGAACCGCAAAGGAACTTGGGGTCTCAGGGTGGCATGCGATCTCAGGGTGGCATGCTCTCACGACGCGCTTCGCGTCGGGTGAGCATGTTCCCTGGGGCTCCATGCCGACCCGCGGCTGCGCCGCGTGACGGCATGCCACCCGACTCAACGCCTAAGTTGTCATGCGGTTCCACTTAGGGCTTGACTGCCTTGCCTCTCAGCCCGGACTGGTGATCGACCGGTGGAAATGGACGTGCCGCCAGCCGCCGGGACCGCGGTGCCAGACGCGGGTCTCCTCGCCGCGGCGGACCACGGGGTTGCCTTGGGCGTCGAGCCGCTGCACCAGCCGGACGAAGCTGACGATGCCCACGTCGCCCAGCACGCGGACGTGCGGCGAAGAGATCGTGGTATTGTGGCGGCCTTCGGCCCCGCCCAAGTCGAAGTAGAAACGGTGGAACTCCATTCCCTCGACCAGGTGGCCCAAGGACTCCGGCTCGAAGGCCGTCAGCGTCGGGTCGCAGAGCGAGGCGTACGTGTCCCAGTCTCCCTTCGCGATGCTCTCCAAGAGTTTCCCGGTGAGTCGGATCAATTCCGCCGAGGTCGATTCATTGGCACTCATCGATCTCCCCACGTCTCCTTTCTCGGTGTTCTCCGCACCTCCGCGGTGCTCTTCTCCGCCACGTCGCCGCTACTTCGGCTCCAGCAACTCGTTGACCAGATTGGCCAAGAGCGACGGGTTGTCGCTCCGGACAACGTGGTCGATCCGATCGGGAGGTACCTTGAGGTTCCCCAGCGCCTGGGCGGCGCGGTCCCAAAGGCGGGCGCGGGCCTTGCCCTCGGCCAGGTACAGGTCGGTGACCAGCTCGCCAAGCCGCTGCACCATGATGGTGCCTTGGTTCTGGTAGTAGTTGCGGATGATCCGCTGTTGGTGGGGCGTTCGTTTGGCCATGGGGAGAGGACCGGGGTGCGTGCAACCACCCCCGGCCGGACTCGGGCAGCCCGGCCGGTCGCTGCCATGATAGAGGATTCCGCCCCAAGTGCCAGGGGCTTAGCTGGCCTGGGCACGCCGCTCGTTGATCCGGCGGACGGTGTTGCCGTAGAAATGGCCGGGGCGATCGGGTCTCTCCAAGAGGGGGGTAACGCGGATCGCTTGCCGGACCGCCGCGTTCTCGGACCGGCGGGCATTGCCGGCCGCGTGGGCGTGGACCCCAAAGAGCCCCCAAAACCCAAACGCCAGAGTTGCCAAGATCATCCCGTTTGTGAGGCGTCGCATCGTCCTAAGTCTCCTCGAAAAGCCAAAGCCGTGGTCTCCGATTCTTATCATCGTAACGGGACCGGGAGCAGTTTAGCCGCCAGGCTGCCATCTCTCTCGATAAACTCGCATTCCCCGGGCCGGTTCGCCCATTTACCATAGTCCCCCATGACCGGATCGGCGAGGCATCCACTGATTAGGGGGGCGTTGGTCACCAGTCTGGGGACACTGGCCAGCCGTATCTTGGGCATGGTCCGGGACATGGCCACGGCGGCCCTCTTGGGGATGTCGGGTAGCCCGGTGATGGACGCCTTCGTCGTTGCCTTCCGGATCCCGAACCTCTTTCGCCGTCTCTTTGGCGAGGGGGCCTTAACTGCAAGCTACGTCCCGGTGCTGGCTGCCCGATTGGAGGAAGACCGTCCCGGGGCGTGGCAGTTGGTCAGCGTGGGTCTGGTTTGGCTGAGCGTCTTGTTGACCGGCGTGGTGCTTTTGGCCGAGGGCGTCTGCGGTCTGGTGTACCTGGTCTGGGCGGACAGCCCGGGGATGCCCCTCTTGACCGGCCTCACCGCCGTGCTGATGCCCTACATGCTCTTCGTCTGCCTGGCGGCCCAGGTGGCGGCGACGCTCCAGTGCCTGGCCCACTTCGCCGTTCCGGCCCTGGCCCCGACGCTCCTGAACCTGTGCTGGCTTGCGGCGGCCTGGGGGATCGCCCCGCACTTTGCCCCGGACAAGGAGGCCCAGGCCTACGTGCTGGCGGCGTCGATCCTTGTGGCCGGCGTGCTGCAATTGGCCGTGCAGTGGCCGAAGCTTGTGGGGCTCGGCTTCCGCTTCGATTACCGGTGGCGCGCTGCCCGGGACTCGCTCTCCGAAATCGTCCGCGCGATGGGGCCGATGGTCCTCGGGCTGGCGATCACCCAGATCAACACGCTCATGGACAGCCTGATCGCGTGGGGGTTCTCGGCGTCGCCCGAAGGGCCGCGCGAAATCGCGTGGCTGGGCGGCGCGGTGCCCTACCCGATGCGGCAAGGGGCCGCCGCAGCCATCTACTACGGGGAGCGGCTCTACGAGTTCCCGCTGGCGATTGTGGGCATTGCCGTGGCGACGGCCATCTTCCCGCTCTTGAGCCGGCACGCCGCCCGGGGCGATCGCCCCAAGCTCGGCGCCGACTTGACGCTCGGGCTTCGCCTGGTGCTCTTCTTGGGCGTGCCGGCCTCGGCGGGACTGATTCTCTTGGCCGAGCCGCTGGCGCGGCTGCTCTTCGAGCGCGGCGAGTTCACCGCCGCCGACACGGCCCGGGCAGCGCGGATGATCGCCTGCTACGCCTCGGGCGTGTGGGCCTTCTGCTCGCTGCCGGTGGTCGTGCGCGGCTACTACTGCTTGGGAGACCGCATCACGCCGGTAAAGATCGGGACCGCGGTGGTGGGCCTGAACTTCGTGCTGAACCTGATCCTGATATGGCCGCTCGCCGAGGCCGGGCTGGCCGTCTCGACCTCGGTTGCCGCCGTGGTCCAGTTGTCGCTCTTGGCCGCCATCCTGGCGCGGCGCGCGGTTCCGCTCGACTGGAGGCTGCTCGCCGCGACCGTGGCGCGGACCGTGGCCGCCACCGCCGCCATGACGCTCGCCGGATATGCCGTCTTACGGGCGGTCCCCGCCCCGACGCGGCTCCGGGAAGATCTGGTCCAGGTGCTCCTGCCGTTCCTCGCCGGCGCCGCAGCCTACGTCACGGCCCATCTGCTTCTGGGCGGCCGCGAAATCCGGATGGCGATGGGCCGACACGAATAGTCCCGGCCGGCCTTGCGACTCTCCTATCTGCGGACCTCGAATGTCCGAACGACCGTCCTCGTCTTGCCGTCGCGGCGGGCCTCGATCCGGACCTCACCCCGCTCGCCCCGCGGATCGGCCAGGCCCGCAAACGTGCCGTCGGGGAGGACGCGCGCGGGGGAGCCGCCCACGGCGACGGTCGTGCCCGGCTCGACCACGCCGCGGACCTCGATCGCGATCGGGCCGTCGACCAGCAACGAGCCGGCCGCCGGCTCCGTCTCCACCAGGAGCAGCGGGGTCCGGTCCAGCGCAACGATCTCGTCGGCGATTTCGGCGCGCACCGCCAGGATCCGCCGCGGGTCCTTCTCCGGCTGCGATAAGGCGGGGATCACCCGGCGGGCCGAAGGGATCCTTGCCCCAGGAGGCGATCGCCCAGTGCAGGTAGCCCTTCAGGTCCCAGCCGAAGTTGATCCAGTGCAGGACCCGGACGTGCCCCAGCGGTAGTCGTAGCGCAGGATGCGCCCGTTCGGGTAGATCATCTTGGTGGGCCGGTTGTGGCCGGCCGAGCCGTCCGCGTACTGGTACTCGACCTTGGACGACGTGGACGTGTTCACCGCCCCACCGTGCTCCTGATAATCGGCGACGAGCTGCCCAAAGC
>CAYGZA010000325.1:0-7178 GCA_964354135.1 uncultured Planctomycetaceae bacterium | reverse complement strand
TGAAGGTGATGGCCGTCCAGAAGTAGCAGAAAAAGTAGATCAGCCCGATGTACATGGCGTTGTAGACGAACGAATCCCCTCTGTGAAACGTTTCCTTGAAGGTCACAAGCCATCCCACCTCCGGCCAACGCGCCGCAAGCCATTGGAAGAGGACTTGGGGGAAAAGGAGGAGGCTGCTGGCGAAGATGATGGGCATCACGCCGGCCTGGTTGACCCGCAGGGGGAGATACTGGCGCGTTCCGCCGTAGACGCGGCGGCCGCGGACGTGCTTGGCGCTCTGGGTGGGGATGCGCCGCTGGCCCTGGGTGATGAAGACCACTCCGGCCACCACGCTCACGAACAGGACGGCCAGGACCAGGATCGTCTCCACGCCGATGCGGCCGCCGGCGCTGCCGAGCTCAATGCCGCCTTGCTGGACCATGGGCCGGATCAATTCCCAGCCGGCGTCCGGCATGCGGGCGAGGATCCCGGCCATGATCAAGAGGCTGATGCCGTTGCCGATGCCGTATTCGTCGATCTGCTCGCCGAGCCACATGAGGAACGTGGCGCCGGCGGTCATGGTCAGGACCGAGGTCAACTGCCAGCCGAACGCAAGACCTCCCGCGCTGTTGAGGAACCTGGAATCGTCGTGCAGCAGCCCGCTGCCGGCCAGATAACTGACGTAGAACCAGCTCTGGAAGAAACAAAGGACGACGGTGGCGTAGCGGGTGTATTCGTTGATCTTCTTGCGGCCGCTTTCCCCTTCCTTCTGGAGCTTCTCCAGCGGCGGATACACGCTCGCCAGGAGCTGGAAGATGATCGAGGCCGAGATGTAGGGCATAATCCCGAGGCCGAAGATCGTGGCCTGGTTGAGCTGGGCAGCGCTGAAGAGCATGGCCTGCTGGAGGAGGCTGCCGAAGCCGCTCGTCTCGCCAAAGAACGCCGTCATCTTGTTCCGGTCGATGATCGGCAGCGGGATCCGATAGCCGACGCGATAGATGGCCAGGAGCAGGAGCGTCAGAAGGACCTTCTGTCGCAGCTCCGGGATGGTGAAGATGACGCGAATCTTTTCCCACATCGCTCGATCCGTCCTTTATTCATCGGGCGATTCACGCCCACGCCCCGACAATACCCCCGGCTCCGCCGACGGCGTGGTCAAGCGAACGCTCATTTGGACTTCTGTTTGTTTTTCACCACGGGGGCCTTCCCGGGCAACACGACGGCTTCCCCGCCGGCCTGGCGGATCTTCTCCAGGGCCGAGCGGCTGAAGCGGTGGGCCGAAATCCGCAGCGCCTTGGTCAACTCGCCGTCGCCGAGCACCTTGAGCACGTCGAACTGCCCGCGGGCGAGATTCTTGGTGTGGAGCGTCTCGGGGGTGACTTCCTCGCCGGCCTCGAATCGCTTGTCCAGGTCGCCGAGGTTGACCACGGCGACCGTCTGGGCGAAACGGTTGTGGAAGCCGCGTTTGGGGATCCGCCGCACCAGCGGCATTTGGCCGCCTTCGAAGATCGGGGATCGCGACCAACCGGCGCGGGCCCCCTGGCCTTTGTGCCCGCGGCCGCAGGTCTTGCCGTGGCCGCTTCCCGTCCCGCGACCGACCCGCTTGAGACGCTTGTGCTTCTGGATGCCGCGATGGGCGTCGTTCAGGTTCATGACAGCGAAACTCCCCGCAGCCGTTCCACTTCGACTTTGGAACGGAGCGCGCGCAAGGCGTTCATCGTGGCTTTGACGAGGTTGATCGGATTGGAGGAGCCGAAGCTCTTGGTGAGGATGTCGCGGATGCCGCAGGCCTCGCAGATCGACCGCACGGCGGCCCCGGCGATCACGCCGGTCCCGGGGCTGGCGGGAACCAGCGTCACCAGGGCGGCCCCGAAATGCCCTTGGCTCGTGTGCGGAATGGTCGTGCCGTCCATGGAGACCTCGTGCATGTTCCGGCCGCCGTCCTTGATGGCCTTTTCCACGGCGAGTGGAACTTCCTTGGCCTTGCCGTATCCCCAGCCCACTTTACCGCGACCGTCCCCCACGACCACTAGCGCCGTGAAGCTGAACCGCCGCCCGCCTTTGACGACCGCGGCACAGCGGCGGATCTTGATGACCTTGTCGATCAGTTCCCCTCGGGTGGTTTCCGTAGCCATAATACACCGAATCAGGACTGGGTCTCAGGAGCTTGGGATTCCTCGGGAGCTTTCGATGCGGCCGGCTTCTTGGGCTGCTTGGCGGCGGGCTTTTTCTTCTTGGGCTCGGGAGCAGGCTCCGGCTCGACGACCTCGGGCTTGGCGCCGATGTCCAGGCCGGCATCGCGGGCGGCATCGGCCATCGCGGCAATGCGGCCGTGATACTTGTATTCGCGGCGGTCGAAGGCCACCTGCTTGATCCCCGCAGCCAAGGCCCGCTGGGCAATCAACTTCCCGACCACGCCGGCCGCCGCCTTGTTGCCGCCGTAGGCGAGCTGTTGGCGGACTTCCTTGTCCAACGTGCCGGCCGCGGTCAGGGTCCGCCCGTCCCGGTCGTCGATGACCTGCGCGAACATGTTCTTGTGGCTGCGGAAGACGCTCAGCCGCAGCCGGGTGGAATACCGTTTCAGGGCATTCCGAACCCGCCACCGGCGACGCCGGCGCTGTAGGTTGATCTGTTTTTCGTGTTGCACGATTCTGTCTCGTCCCTACTTGGCCATCACCTTGCCCTGCTTGCGGCGAACTACCTCGCCGTCGTAGCGGATCCCTTTTCCCTTGTACGGCTCGGGCTTGCGCAGGGAGCGGACCTCGGCGGCGAACTGAAAGACCTTCTGCTTGTCGATCCCCTTGACCAGCACGTGCTGCTGGTCGGGACACGTGACTTTCAGGTCGGGAGGGATTTCCTTGTGGAGCTCGTTGGCCAGTCCTACGCGGAGCTGGAGCTGGCTCCCTTGCACGGCGGCGAGGTAACCGACGCCGACGATCTCCAGCCGCTGCTCGTACCCGCGCGTCACGCCGACGATCATGTTCTGGATCAAGGCCCGGGTCAGCCCGTGCAGGGCCTTTGCTTGATGCTGGTCGCTGGAGCGGCCGACCTGGAGCGCCTTATGCTGCGGGTCGTGGGCCACCGACACCTGGGGATGGGCCTCCATCTCGAGCTTGCCCAGCGGGCCTTCGACGGTAACGTGATGGTCTTCGACGTGGACCTTCACGTTGTCCGGAACGGGCACCGGTTTTTTTCCCATGCGTGACATCGTACGTTTCACCTTGAGGGAGGGCGTTGTTTGAGGGAGCGCGCCGTCAGCAGTCCTGGCCTACCACAGTTCGCAAAGCACCTCTCCGCCGAGGTTCCGCTGCCGGGCCTCGCGGTCGCTGATCACTCCGCGGCTGGTGCTGAGGATCGAGATGCCCAATCCCCCGAGCACCGGCTTGAGCTTCGTGGCGCCGCGGTAAATGCGGCGGCCGGGCGTGCTCACCCGGCGGATGTGGCGGATCACCCGCTCTCCGTTGGGGCCGTATTTCAGGTGAATGCGGATCTGGCTGGAGGGGATCCCCGCGATTTCCTCCCAGTCCCAGATATAGCCTTCGCGCTTGAGCACCTCGGCCAGTCCGCGTTTCACCTTGGACAAGGGCATCTCCACCATGGGCCGTTCGACGCGCACCGCGTTGCGGATGCGAGTCAACATGTCGGCGATCGGGTCGGTCATCATGTCTCGTAGCGTCCCTTTACCAACTCGCCTTTCTCACACCCGGGATCAGGCCTTCGTCCGCCAGCTCGCGGAAGCAAATCCGGCAGATCCCGAACTTGCGGTACACCGCCCGCGGCCGGCCGCACAACCGGCAGCGGGCGTGCTTGCGCGTGGAAAACTTCGCCGGCCGAAGCGCTCCGACGATCTTGGCCTTGCTTGCCATGGGCTTTATTCTCTCTTTGCCTGTACCAGCCGTTACGCCCTGACCTTCTTCGGACGCGCCTCTTGCGCCTTCTCCTGCTGCTCCGTGCGCAGCGGCATTCCGAATCGCCGCAGCAGCTCGCGGGCCTCCTCGTCGCGCTCGGTAGAAGTCACAATCGTGATGTTCATTCCCTGGGCCCGGGAGTACTTGTCGGGATTCAGCTCCGGAAAGACCAACTGCTCGGACAGGCCCAGGCTGAAGTTGCCGTGGCCGTCGAAGGCGTTGGGGCTCAGGCCGCGGAAATCGCGGACCCGGGGGAGGGCCAGCGAGATCAGACGGTCCAGAAACTCGTACATTCGCTTCCCCCGCAGGGTGACCATGCAGCCAATGGCCATTCCCTCGCGGAGCCGGAAGCCGGCAATCGACTTGCGGCTCCGGGTGACCACCGGCTTTTGCCCGGTGATCAGGGAGAGGGCGTCGACCGCCTCCTCGAGGTATTTCTTCTCGCTGATCGCGGCCCCGACTCCCATGTTCAGGACGATCTTCTCCAGCCGGGGGAGGGAAAGCCGATTCTTCCGGCCCAGCTCCTTGCTCAAAGCCGGCAGGATCTCCTTTTCGTAGCGTTCCAGCAATCGCGGAGTCATGGCGCTCTCGGACTATTGCCTTCCGGACTATTTCTTGGCGTAGCGGGCCTTGGCGAAGGCGATCTGGCCGATTCCCGCCCCGCACTTCTTGCAGAACCGTTCCTTGCTGCCATCGGCGAGGTAGCGGGCCCCGGTGCGGGTGGCCGCGTTGCACGCCTGGCAAACCAGAAGCACGTTGGACAGGCTGATCGCCGCCTCTTTCGAGAGCCGGCCCCCCTGCGGGTTCTTCTGGCTCCGGCGGACGTGCTTCCACACGCGGTTCACGCCCTCGACGACGATCTTCCACGCATCCCGGTCCACGCGCAGCACCTTGCCGCGGGTACCCTTGTCGTCCCCGCGGATCACTTCCACGCTATCGCCCACTCGGATGTGCATCAAACCACCTCGCTGGCGAGGCTGACGATTTTCATGAAGTTCAATTCGCGGAGCTCGCGGGCCACCGCGCCGAAGATGCGAGTTCCCCTCGGGTTGCGGTCGTTGTCGATGATCACCGCGGCGTTGCTGTCGAAGCGGACGTAGCTGCCGTCGGTGCGGCGGGTCGGCTGCTTGGCCCGCACGATCACCGCCCGCACCACCGCCCCCTTCTTGAAGTCGCTGCCGGCGATCACGGCCTTGACACTGCAGACGATAATGTCGCCCAACCCGGCGAAACGCCGCCGCGAGCCGCCCAACACCTTGACGCACATGAGCTCCCGGGCCCCGGTGTTATCGGCCACGTCGAGTCGGGTCTGCATCTGGATCATGGTTCACACCCGCATCAGAAGCACGCTGTTTTCTCAAGAGTTCCTTGCCGCCGCGGCCCGGCCGCTTCATTCCCCGGCCTTCTCGCCGGTCGCAAGCCGGACGGCTTCCGCCTCCCGCAGGGCAGACATGTCCACCAGCCGGCTCTTCGACACCACCCGGATCAACTGCCATCGCTTGGTGCGCGACATCGGCCGGGCCTCGACGATCTCCACCGTGTCGCCGGCGTGAGACTCGTTGTTCTCGTCGTGTACGTGGCAGATAGTCCGCCGCCGCAGGTACTTGCCGTACTTGGAATGTTTGACCAACCGCGGGATCTCGACGCGGCGGGTCTTGTTCGTCTTGTCGCCGGTGACTACGCCTACTGCAACTCGTTTCGGCATCGTTTTCTTCCCTTCACCCCGTCTGTAACCCAAGTGCCCTCGGCCGGGCCGCCATCGTGCCCAGCCGGGGGCGGCTGTGCCACGTCCCGGGAGGCTCATCCGACCTGCGGGCTCTCCTCCGCCTTGGCAGCCGCGAGCCGGGCCCGCTCGCTTTGGATGGTCCGGATCCGGGCGACCAGGCGGCGGTGCTTTTTCAGCTCGCTGGGGGCGTCCAGCCGCTCCGTCTCCGCCTGAAGCCGCAGGCGGAACAGGTTCTCGGCGGTTTCCTTCAGCGTCAACTGCAACTGCTCATCGCTCATTCCGCGAAGTTCAGATGCCTTGGTCATGGTTGGATTCCCGATATCGTTCTTCCCGGCTCTGGGGGGGCACGCTGCGCCTTGCCCCAGCCACCCTGTCGCCCTGTTACCTTCTCACCCTGTTACCTTCTCACCTTCTCACCCTGTTACCCTGTCGTCCCTGGCCCCCAATCCCTAGCCCCTGCTCCTGCTCCTACACCGGCCGCCTTTTCAGGAAACGGACCTTCACCGGCATCTTGTGGGCCAGGCGGGTAAAGCACATCCGCGCGGCCTCTTCGGAAACCCCGCTGATCTCGTACAGGATGCTCCCCGCCTTGATCACGGCGGCCCAGTACTCCGGCTCCCCTTTGCCTTTTCCCATCCGCGTTTCCAAGGGAATTGAGGTAATCGGCTTATGGGGGAAAACCCGGATGTAGAGCCGCCCCTCGGTGCGGAGGTACTGCTGGGCGGCGATACGGCCGGCCTCGATCGTCTGCGCGCTGATCCAGCCGCCCTGGGTGGCCTGGAGGCCGTAGTCGCCGTGGACCACCCGGTTGCCGCGAGTCGCCTTACCTTTTATACGTCCTCTTTGGCTTTTTCGGTGTTTGACTCGCTTGGGCATCAGTGCCATCGGTCTCGTCCCCGCTATACATGCCTTGATGGACCCACACCTGCACGCCGATGTGCCCCTGAGCGATCTTGGCCTCGGCGAAGCCGTAATCGATCTTCGCCCGCAAGGTCGAAAGGGGCATGGACCCGGCGATCTGCTTTTCGCGGCGCGACATTTCCGCGCCGCCCAGCCGGCCGGCCAACTGGATCTTGACCCCTTTGGCCCCGGCCTCCATGGTCTGTTCGATGGTCCGCTTCATCGTCCGGCGGAAGCTGGCCCGCTTGCCGAGCTGCTCGGCAACGTCCTCGGCGATCAACTGGGCCACGACCTCCGGCCGCGTGATCTCCTCGATCTTGATGTTGATCCGCCGGCCCACCAGGTTCTGCAATTCCTTTTGCAGTTCCTCGACGCGCTCCCCTTTGCGCCCGATTAGCACCCCGGGCCGCGCCGAATAGAGAATCACCTTCACCTCGTCCCGGGTCCGCTCGATCTCGATCTTGGCGATCATCGGGTACATCGGCTTCCCCGAGTGATCTTTGCGCTTCTTGACGAAGTCGCGGATCTTCTGGTCTTCCACCAAGAGATCGGCGAACTCCTGCTTCGAGGCATACCACCGGCTCTTCCAGCCGATCATGATGCCGGTGCGAAATCCGATGGGATTGACTTTCTGACCCATCACTTACTCCAAAGCGACGTGGATG
>CAYGZA010000324.1:0-7212 GCA_964354135.1 uncultured Planctomycetaceae bacterium | reverse complement strand
CTAACGGCCACTTTTTCCAAAACGCGAAACTCTTGAACTGAAAGCGGCACTAGCAGGCCCACGGGGGTGTTCCGACCGCGAGCCGAAATCGCCGTTTACAGCTACTGGGACCACGAGGGGCTGAAGCACTACGAACGCAAGGCGACGTGAGCGCGGTCTGCGGCGCGATCGGGGGCTATCTATCCCGTCGCGCCGGCTGGGGTATGTAGCCGACTTCGTTCTCGGATTCTCTCGTAAGCCAAGGACAACGATCCTCCCCGCTTGTCGCCACACACCGCGTACTGCCCACCGGTTCCGAGGGACAACGTTTTGAAGCCCGACGCGATCGTCCGTCGCCCCCTCTCCGGCGGCATGATGCTCCCGGTCATAGCTTCTTGTAGACGAGCAGCTTTGCGGCTGGTTTGTCGGGCATCTCAACGTGCAGTCCCTTGTCCATCCATTGTTTCCCGGGCGCTCGCATGGCAATGCCGGTGTCGACGTCGCGAAACTCGTAGACCGCCTCGGGCTCCAATCCCTTCAGCAGTAGCGAAGCCTCAACGAACGGACTTCTGGGCCGGCGGAAAGTGAGCACCGATCCGGCCCCAAGGTCGGGCCGGTCAAATTGCCAGGCGGCCCAGGCGTCTTCCGAAAGCGTGAACGAGAGCAGCGGATAAAAGTCGCCGGCAAAGGTGTCGCGGACCTGGTTCAGCTCGCCGAGCATCTTCCTCAGCCAGGGAAGGGAAAAGTGCTTGCTGTTGTCCTTTTCGAACTCATACATGATCAGGTCCAAGCCCGGCCCCATCGCGCTGCGAAACATGTAGGTCTCCTCACGGTCGCAGCACCCGGCGCTCAGCGGCACCCACAGGCCCAGCCCGTGGGTCTGCCCCTGCATCGCGGCCCCGCTGAAGCCGGGGAAGCACTGTGCGTCGCTTCGCCAGAGGGGGATGCTCCGGGAGATGGTCTCCAGATCGATCCGGCGGCCGCCGCTGGAGCAGTTGTCGATGAGCAAACCCGGACAGCGCTCCAGGAGGTCGTCCCACATCTGGTAGAGACCCGTGATGTGCTGGATCTCCGCCATGCCGACTCGATCCGGTGCGTCCGCCGCGTCCCAGAACGGTCTTGGGTCCATGTTGAAGTCCTGCCGATAACAGGAGATGTTGCCGTCGTGGATGAGTTGGACCAGATGGCGGGTCAGCGCCTGACGGGCCGCGGGGTTCCCCAGGTGGAAGAGGTAGTTGTTGCCGACGGGGCCGAGGAGAAACTCGGGATGCTCTCGCGTCCACATGGTTCCCTTGAACACTCGCTCCGGCTCCAGCCAGAGAAGGAACCCCATGCCCATTCCCTTGAGCGCCTTGCCAACCGGTCCGAGCCCCTCCGGGAAGTAGCCGGGATTCGGAAACCAGTCACCGACCAGGGCGCCCCAGTTGCTGTTGAAGACGTTTGCACCAACCTTTGCCTCATCCTTGCCGAACCAGCCGGCGTCGACCCAGAGGAAATCGACCGGGAGCGCGTTGTCCTTGCACCACTGGCCGTGGGCGATGTGCTTCATGGCGAAGTTGCCGCCCCACGTGCAGAGGCTGACCGGGACTCTCGCCGGCTTGCCTCCGCTCCGCGGTGAATGATGCGCAAGGATGAAGCGGCGCAGCAAGTTGTGCCCTCGTATTCTCTCCCCCTTCCAGAACAACAGCAGGATCCGTGGCGAGCGAATCTCCTCGCCGGGGAGCAGCTTGAGGTGCGTGCGGGTCATGCCGGCCCGCATCCGAACCTCTGTGTCGGTTCGGAAGAGGCTCGCCGCCCAATCGCCCGTCCAGCCGATCGCGCCCATCACGCCCTCGACGCCGGCATCTACGTTAAAAAACGGCAGCGTGCCGCACGAAGATCGTCCCTCTTTGGACCGCAGCCGGAGCGGGTTGCCCTCGCCGACCCAGGGCGCCTGAGGGGTATCCTGGTTGGGACCGAGCGGAGCGACGAGCGGGGCGAAGTCGTCCAGCCTGCACTCGCTGCCCATGGCGTGGTGCACCACCGCATTCTTGTCGCGGGCCAGCGGCAGGCCGCTGTCCAGGGCCTGGATGTCGGAGAGGATCGGCGTGCTCGCGACCCCCGTGTTCCGAAAGTAGACAATCCACTCGACCGCCGGGAACTCCGGAAACTCGGACGCCACGCACCTGACCTGGAGCCCCGTTGGCGGATCGGTGTAGATCGTCGTGTGCTCTTGGACGTTACGGACGGCGGTTCGCACGCTGCGCTCTACCTTCCACGAGCCGAGCAACTCGGCGGACTTGCGCCCGCCGTAGACGAAGGAGAAAGGCAGCTCCGCACCGCGAGGATGGCCGGCGCCTCCCGGCTTAGGCTCCGCGAACCTGGCCGCCGCCCACTGTCTGGCCTGAGCCAGTTCGGCCTCCGATGGCGCCGCGGTCTCTCGGGCCGCCGCCGATCCCAGCGACACTGCCGCGGCAACCGCGGCGATTCCGAGCACTCCTGCGAGCGAACGTACCGTGGGTTGATAGGGATGCCATACCATATTGCGCTCCTCGAGAGAGAAACCGCGGCTATCCCAGACGCTGCCTTTGCGGCATGTCCGGGCTCTTAATCGCCCTGTTTAGGCCGGTCACCGACGTTTTGTTCGCCTCCGAGGCGGCCTTCTTCTCAGCCTCTCGACGACCATCATCGCGTGGCCCCTTGTCATGTCAAGAGGAGCGAATGGTCGCCAAGTTCGCAACGCTACCCGCGCCCCGCGTCCGACGCGTCGGCGAATGCCGGCCACGCTTGACTTCTGCGAGTCTCTCATTCACATTCAGGGCCATACGGCTCGGGTTGGCCGTCCGGTACGGACCGGACTGAAAGCGGCTGCCTCCCGGATCCGGGTCTGGGATTCCGCATGGACGCACGCCCGGCTCCCAGGCAGCCCCGCACCGAGCTCAACCCTGGAATACCTGTCCCCAGGTCCCGCACGGCCATGAAAACAACCGCCTCACGTCAGCCCCACGCATGGGTCCCGCGTCCCGAGAACAACCGCTTGGCAGTGCAAGCGATCGGCCTGTGCTCCGTCGCGCTTTTGGTCTCAGCGGTGGGGGCGCCAGCCGACCAACCCGGACCGAAGGTTCCCCGCACCTGGCCTCAAGCCTACACTGTCGAGCGCAACGAGGCTTCGGGGATCCTGACCCTCCGCACTCCCTACTACACCGTGGAGCAGGACCTGAAGAAAGGAGGCGCCGTTGCGCGAATCGCACTCACGCACGGGAAGGCCGCAAACCTGCTCGTGCATCCCCTCGAGGCCCGCGTCCGAGATGAAAGCGGGGCCGTGCTTTCGGACCTGAAGGACTCGAGCCCGAGCGTCACGCACCGCCGGGAGGGCCTGAATGAAATCGTGACGGTGGAGTGTGCACTGAAAGGCCCTGACGGCCGGGCCTCGAGTCTTCGGGTCAAGTCGACGCTCCAGTACCGGTGGGGATACGTCAAGATCCGCAAGGAGTTCGTTGCGCCGGCCGGCGTTCGCGTCCGGGAAGTCTGCCCGGTGTCCACCATCCTTGCCCCAAGCCTCTCCGACTACGGCTATCGGGAAGGGGTTACAGAGGAGGAAGGGGCCCCGCCATTCTCGTTCGGGAGTAACGTCTGGGGAAAGCTGCGCCTGGGCAACTCATCGGACCGGGCGATCCGGACGCGCCACGTGCCGCGTTCCATGATCTTTGCCGATCCCGGAATCGAGGGCCTGGAGTGGTTTGCGGGGTCCGATCTCTCGCAATGGGACGTTCAACTCACCGGACGCCGCGGCGGGGGACAGTGCCTGCTCGAGCCCAGTCAGGCTCCGCCCGGCCTGTCGCTTGCGATCTCGCCGCTTTGGAGCGCCGACGAGGCGGTGCCCTTGCCGCGTGCCTGCGCCTTTGACTTCTACCTGGCCTTCCCGATCCTCGAAGGCCGCGCGCACCGGCCGTGGCTGCACACCTCGTTCAACCGCAACCGGGGCGCCTGGGTCTCTACGGACGAGATCCGTCGCTGGGCCGAAAAGGGCATCCAGACCGTCCACTGCCACAACGACGGCGACTACTACGGCGACGGCCTGTTCTGGCGCGACGGCAGCTATCCCCCCTATCCGGACATGGATCGCTACGACAAGGTCCTTGCGGACTGCCGCCGGGTCGGGATTCGGACCGCGACCTACTTCTCCAACAAGGAGTTGCACCCGAGCACCAAGGAGTATCAGGAACACGGCGCGGCCTGGGGCCGGAAAAACCGCAAGGGAGACCTCCAGCACAACTTCTTCCGCCCCAACAGCGAGTTTGGCGCCCAGATGTGCCTCCGGTCCGGCTGGCTGGATTCCTTGAAACTCTCCATCGACCGGGTGCTCAAGAACCATCCGCTCGACGGCGTCTATTACGACTGGAACGTGGCCCTTCTCTGCTGTAACCCCCTGCACGAGGCGAGCCGTGACCGAGCCGCGCCGGCCAAGGGCCACTGGGACATCGACGAACTGATGGAGTTGATGGAGTGGACCCGGAGTCGCGTGGGCCCGGGCGGTCTGGTCATCGTGCACAACACCACCACTCCGATGTTCGCCACCGAGAATTTCGCCGATTTCGTGGTCGCGACGGAATGGGGCTACCGGAAATGGACCGACCGGGCCCCGGACCTGCAGGACTTGCCGCTGGAATGGTCCCTGGTCGGCGCCCTTCCCCGGGGTGTTATCAGCTACGGCGTCCTCGACGGCAACGCCCCCCGGCGGCTCCACCGGCTCTTCGCCCTGGAGGCATTCCTGTGCGGCGTGACCCCTTGGCCGGCCAGCGACGAGACCTTCCAGTTGCTTCCCCTGCTGAAACCCCTCGGCGACCTCGGGTCGTATCGGTTCGCCGACTGGCGCAATCAGGCGGTCACCTTGTCCCATGCCCGGTGTGCCTCGGCCGTCTACAGCCGCGCCGGGGAGGCGTATCTGCTCCTGGCCAACCTGGACCAGGGCCCGCACGAGGTCACCTGCGTGCTGCACCCGGACAAGCTCCCTCATCTCTTGGCCTCTCCGATCACCGCCACCCGGCTGGCTGTGGGCGGCGTCACCCCGACAGGCAGTCAGGACCGGCGGGACGCCTCCAGCCTGGACGCTCGTCAGTTGATCGGCGAAGGTCTCAAGATCGCCATTCCTGGGGACGACGCCATCCTGATTCAGGTTTCAACGCAACAGAAAAGGGCGAAGCCATGAGACGCGGGCTGATCCTCTTGGTGTTGCTGCTACGAATCGCTCCATCGCAAGCCGCCGAGCCGATCGACATCAGTTCGCGACGGGAGCTGTTCGTCGACGACTACCTGGTCGAGCGCCTGGCCGGTCAGGCCCAACTCCGCCTGCACCGGCCCGCGCCCCGCGAGGTCTCGCTGGTGGCCGACCAGCCGTGGGAAGGAAACGCCTGCGGCTACATGACGGTCTTCCAAGACGGCAACCTCTACCGCATGTATTATCGCGGCAGCCACGTGGTCTACACGAAGAATGGCTATCGCGAGACGCACCGCGAGGTCTGCTGCTACGCCGAAAGCACCGACGGGATCCGCTGGACCAAGCCCGACTTGGGCCTGTTCGATTTCGACGGCTCCAAGAAGAACAACATCGTCTGGGATGGAGTCGGTACCCACGCCTTCGTGCCGTTTAGGGACGCCAACCCGAGTTGCCCGCCGGAGGCGAGATACAAGGCCTTGGGTGTCGGGGGCGGCAAACACGGGCTGTACGCCTTCCGGTCGCCGGACGCCATTCACTGGGC
This sequence comes from uncultured Planctomycetaceae bacterium, assembly GCA_964354135.1. Taxonomy (GTDB): domain Bacteria; phylum Planctomycetota; class Planctomycetia; order Pirellulales; family Thermoguttaceae; genus CAYGZA01. Next base: position 1,495 of record CAYGZA010000324.1, on the reverse strand, counting down.
CCTGATGAGTCCGGAGCCTGTGATCACCAAGGGCGCGTTTGACTCGCAGAACCTGGCCTTCTGGGACGCGGTCCGGGGAGAGTACCGGGAGTATCACCGCGACTTCCGCAACGGCCGGGACATCCGCACTTCGACCTCGAAGGATTTCTTGCACTGGACCGAGCCCCAGTTCGTGGACTACGCCCCATGGCCCAACGCCGCGGGACAGTTGCCGGACCTGGAGGTCTCGCAGCACCCATCGGGTCGTCCCGGTCAGCTCTACACGAACCAGGTAGCCCCTTACGATCGAGCGCCCCACATCTTCCTGGGGTTTCCCACGCGCTATCTCGACCGAGGCTGGACGGCAGCGACCAAGGCGTTGCCGCGGCACGACTACCGGCAGATCCGCGGGGCCAAGAGCCGGCGCGAGAGCACGGCGCTGACCGAGGGCCTCCTGATGGCCAGCCGGGACGCCCAGCGGTTCGCCGTCTGGGGCGAGGCCTTCCTCCGCCCCGGGCTGCGGAGCCGCGACAACTGGTTCTACGGCGACAACTATCAGGGCTGGGGCCTGGTGGAAACGAAATCGGCGATTGAGGATGCGCCCCCGGAGATTTCGATCTACGTGAGCGAAAGCTCGATGCAGGAGCACGGCGTCCGGTTCCGGCGCCACACGCTGCGGAAAGACGGATTCGTCTCCGTGCATGCACCGCTCGCCGGTGGTGAGGTGGTCACCAAGCCGCTTGCCTTCAAAGGCAACTGGCTCGATCTGAACTTTTCGACGTCCGCTGCCGGCGGCATCCGCGTGGAGATCCAAGACGTGGACGGCAAACCGATTCCCGGCTTCGCGCTGGTCGACTGCCACGAACTCTTCGGCGACCATCTCGATCGCACCGTGCTCTGGCAGCACGGCCAGGACGTCGGCAAGCTCGCCGGCAAGCCCGTTCGCCTCCGCTTCGCGCTCGGCGACGCGGATCTGTTCGCGTTTCGATTCGTCGAAGGAAACTAGTGCCGATCGTGGACACTTTGCGATGAGATCGTGGCTCGGTCATTCGGCGGTGTCGTGGACCAGCGATCCTTTACGACCCCAACGGGTGGTTGCTGCGCCGGACCGTGGGCCTTGGTGAAGGGCAAGCCCGGCGACCGGCTCAGTAGCCTTGGATTCCGTCCGGGCGTGCCATCGCTTCGGTGAGGTGCTTTGTCCAGCGCATCTCGTCGCCTCGAGCGCAGAGGAGAATCACGCATGTGGCTCGGTCTTCGTCGATGCGCAGCTGGCTTTGCCCGTTCTCCCTCAGAACTGCGGATTCCAGCGTGCGCCATTGGCCGCCCTCGAAATCACCCACCAGTCCCACCCCGTCCTTCAGAAGCGCAGGCACCGTGAATTCGCCCGCCTCGAAGGGAACGACGACGAGGGCCTTTGACCGGCGCAGGTCTTCGCCGTCGAGCGATAGCACGGCCTTAAGCCCTTAGTTTTACCCACATTTTCTCTGTTGGGCTATGAGGTAGCCGTCCAGCATGG
>CAYGZA010000323.1:0-7347 GCA_964354135.1 uncultured Planctomycetaceae bacterium | reverse complement strand
ACCAGTATCCTACCCTATGCGAGGCATCGCGGCAACATCGGTGGGGGAGCGGAGGACGAGAAGGTGAGAAGGGGGGGTGAGGGGGTGGCGGGGTGAGTTATACGGCCGGCTTTGCCCGCCGGGCAGTCAACAGCCGGGAAAAGGCCGGCAAAGCCGGCCCTACGTGTACTGTCCCGCTTTGCATTCCCCCCCTTTGCATTCCCATTCACGCCTCCACATCAAGCCGAGAAAAAGGGCTTGCCATCCTCAAAGAATGTGATGTCTCCGTCAGAACTCACCTTGACCGCTATGCCGTACTTTGAAGCTCCTATCGCGGCTTTCGTGCGACTCCCCTCAGCGGGTCCGATCTTGCCCTTCTTTCGTGGATTCAATACAGCCCCGTAGGCTACGATGCTTCCCTCGTTATCCAAAACGACGGCCCCATCCAGGCTCGCCAACTCCACCATCAATCGACGCGGAAAACCTTGAATGTTTCTCGCGCGTAGAGCCTCGTCGAAACCTCTGTGTATTCCTTGCCGCCGTTTGTCACAGATGGCATCGCCCTTAAGGACCATCTGGCTCACGTTCTTCCGATTGTGCAGGAGGACAAAAAGCCCGCCCGATCGTCGAAACGAGACATCCAACGCAGCCCTGTAGATCGACCGTACCACCTTTCCTATCACCGCTGGTTGGACCTTCTGGGCACGCGCCCGATTCTTCAGCAAATCGATGATGTGCGCATGATTCCAATACTGCCACTTGCCAAAGCGATACGTGAAGCGAAGAGTACCGGCGTCGAACACGAGAATGTCGCCCTGCCGCGTCAGGCAGACTCCGCACGCGCTTTCACGAGTGGCATTGGCCAAGTATTCGCACCACTCCGGATAGAAGTGCGCGCCCGATGCGTCCCCCCGACAGGAAACCAAGTCCTCGAAGCCAACCACACGGCCGTAAGTGGAGATTCGGTAGGCGGTGCGGTATCCGTCCGTTAGCGCCCGGTATCTTTTCCACCCGAGAACGTCTTCTGGGAACACCTCTCGTTCTTGTGGCTTGTCGCTTGCCGTAGGATCGATTAGGCAGCCGAAAGTAAGTGACTTGTTCTCATAGCTTTGTTCCGCCAAGTTGCGCAGGGCGCGAAAGACAGAACTCAGGTCAAGGTGGAGGTCGTGGTGAGACTGCACGTGAGAGGCGACGACCTGTTCATCGAACAGGTAGCGCACCGCACGGAGTGAAGCACCCCCCTCCATGTGTTTGTCGCCTCGTAGGACTTCCGAAACTCGACCGACCACCCGCTCACAGATGTCGCGCTCCCGAAGATCGATGGTCCTCGCGATGCGCCCGACCCCCTTCGGCGCCTTCCTTCTCTGTATGCTTGCAGTCAGGCTATACTTCAGAGCGTCGGCAGGGCCCAGATCAAGGCCGACGGTTGCTCGCAGCTCTCGCCGCTCGCGCGATGTCCAGATCACCCGTGTTTTCGCTGCCCCGGCGATCGTCCACTCCGATGTCTCAATGTGCGGAAGGATCCGTGTTATGCTGTCCAGTGCATAACGGAGAAAATCGAATCCTTCGGAGCGCAACGCGTCGCGGAGCCGAGTCTTGTTCTTTCTACCTACTCGCATCGGTGGCACCAATAACACATGACTATGGGGCTGCGAGGAGCGGAGTTGTTCCTGTGTTACCTCTTGCCAACATCGAAACCGGGACGCAGCTCGTTTTGTGGCTTTTTCCGCCCTCGAACGTGCAAGGGTGAGAAGGTGAAAGGGTGAGGACGCAAGGGCTCGTCAGCCGGTATCCCTGCGCCCCTCGTGCTCGATCCTTTGCTTCTTCTCCCCGTCCAATGTACGGCCGGACAGGGGCGTGTCAATGGGGGAGTGGGAGTGGAAAGGTGCGAAGGTGGGCGGTGGCACTGGGTTTCGCATCCTTCGTGTCGCGAGTTTTTCTGGCCCAGGCGTTTACGCCTGGGACGCGGGAAACGCCGCTGGTTTTGCGTTTTCGCCCCTTGAGGGGCGCGGGCCAAGTTTCCGTGGCCCCTTAAGGGGCCGATGGGAATTGGGAGGTTGCCTTCTCTCCCCAGGCGTAAACGCCTGGGCTAGTCGGGCGGCCCGTTGTGACGAGTCCACATTCCGAATACCCCCTCCGGATTCGAAATCAAGCCGTGACCGTGATTCCCCGGCGGCGGAGTTCTTCGACCAGCTCCGGCGTCGAGGTGTATTGTACCGCGTCGAGGCCGGCGGCGCGGGCCCCTTCGACGTGGCCCGGGATGTCGTCGGTAAAGAAGACCTCTTCCGGCCGCACGCCGGCCAGCTCGGCCGCCGCCAGGAAGATCGCCGCCTCGGGCTTGGCCGCCTTCAGCAGGTAGCTTAGGGCGTACACCTCAAATAGCTCGCTGAGGATCCCGAAGCGCCCCAGGCAGTGCTCCCAGTGGGCTTCGCACGTGTTGGAGAGGATGCCCAGGCGGTGGCCGGCGCCGCGAAGCTCCGTCACCACGGGAACAATGTCGGCATTCAGCTCGAAGATGTCGCTTGCGGCGCGGAGCAGGGCCTGGAAATCCGGCCGCGTGCCCGTGCGGCGGCAGAAGTCCTCGTAGAACTCCCGCGTCGTGAGCCGCCCCAGCTCGTACTCCCGTTGCAGCGGGCTGCAAAGCACGACCCTAAACACCTCCGCGGGATCGACCCCGGCCACGGCGCCCATTTGCTGGCACATCACGGCGGTATCGAACTTGAGAAGCACCTGGCCTAGGTCAAAATAGAGGAATGTCGGCGGCGTCATGCGGATCAGAGGTTCTCGACGATTTCGCGGCGGGCGACCAGCCGGCTGCCGCGCTGGCGATCCACGCCGCAGACGTCGAGCCAGCGGTTGCGGAGTTCCTCCTGGAGGGCCTCGGTGATCCTGGGGCCGGCGCCGGGGATGCGGCCGCCGGCGCGACGGCGGTGGCCGCCGCCTTGGCCGAGCCCTTCGAGAATCTTCTGTGCCAGCTCGCCGGCGTCGTCTTCGTCGCGCTCCGTGCGGACGGAGAGAAGCAGGTCCCCCCGGACCGCCGCCCCGCAGAGCACGCGCCATATATCCTCGCAGCGGATCAAGAGGTCGGCCACTTCGCCGACGATCTCCGGCCCGCTGGCCCGCGGCAAGAGGCACAGCGCCGTGTCGTCGTAGATGAAGGTGCTTTGCAGGGCGAGGATCAAGTCGCCGTAGTATTCGCGGGACAGGGGGGCGCTTTCGATCTCCGCCAGTTGGCTGGGGTTGGCCCGCTCGGACAGCCACAGGAGCACGGTCCGGTCGAGCCGGGAGTAGTGCGTTTCGCTGCCCCGGGTTTCCGTGCGGACGGCGACGAGAAGGGCCGTGGCCAGCCGCGGGCCCGGCTCGAGCTTCTGCTCCCGGAGATAGCACGCCGCGATCGTGGCCGAGGCCGCCACCCGCGGCCGGATGTCGCGGAAGGGCAAGCGGGGCCGGCGGCCGCGCGGCTCGTGATGGTCGACCACGGCGACTAGCGGCACGTCCTCTCCGCGGAAGACGTGATTCTGGTTCTGGGATTGGCAGTCGACGAGGACCACGGCCGCGTCCGCCGGGCACTCCAGGTCGCCGACCAGCTCGATCGGCGGCTCCAGCAGGCGGACCATGTGCCGGTTCTCGGCGCGGATAATGTCGCCCCCGCCCACCAGCCGCGCCTTCTTGCCCAGCTTCTCCTTGATGAGGAAGGTCAGGGCCCAGCCGCTGGCCACTGCGTCCGGGTCGGGGTTGTCGTGGGTCACCACCAGGACCTGCTCGTAGGGAGCGAGTACCTTCAAGAAACGTTCCGAGGGCCTGGTCCGAGGGGGGCTCATGGAGAGTGCATCCTGCCGCGGTGAATCCTGGCGCTACGGCTGCCCCAGCTTCGACTCAATCTCGTCAGTATAGTCGGAAGGCTCGCGTTTGCGTAGGTAGAGCTTGATCGGCACCTCGCCGAACGTGAGATGGTCGCGGAAGACGCCCAAGAGATAGCGCTGGTATTGCTTCGAGATCCCCCGGGGATCGTTGCAGAACATCACGATCGTCGGCGGCTGGACGGCCACTTGGGTGGCGTAATAGATCTTGGGGCGGTGCGTGCCGGTTAGAGGCGGCGGGGTGTGGTCGAACGCCGCCCGCAGGAGCTTGTTCAGCTCCGCCGTGGGAACGCGGCTCCGGCTCTGGGAGTAGAGCATCTGGGCGTGGTTCAAGAGGGCCTTGACGTTCTTGCCCGTCTGGCCGGTGATGAAGGCGATCGGCACGTGCCACATCGTGCGGAAGACGTCGCGGAGGTAGTTCACCCAGCGTTCCGTGGGCAGGGTCGCCGCCATGAGGTCCCACTTGTTCACCACGAAGATGCACGGCTTGTACTGCTGGGCGACGTAGTCGCACAGTTGCTTGTCGACCTTGGCGATCCGTTGGCCGGCGTCGAGGAACAGCAGGGCCACGTCGGCCCGGCGGATGCTCCGCTGGGCCCGGTGGGTGCTGTAGAAATCGAGGTCGCTGGTGATGCTCTTCTGGCGGCGGAAGCCCGGCGTGTCGATGGCCATGAAGGCCTTGCCGTCGAGCTCGAAGCGGACGTCGACGCTGTCGCGGGTGGTGCCGGGGACTTCGCTCACGATCATGCGCTCGGCCTGCACCAGGGTGTTGATGAAGGTGCTCTTGCCGGTGTTGCGGCGGCCGACGATGGCCACCTTCATGAGCGGCTCTTCGACCAGGATCTCGTCTCCCAGCGGGGGCGCCAGCCGCTCGCACATCGCGTCGAAAAGCTCCTCCTTGCCCCGGTTCTGCTCCGCGCTCACCGCGACGACCTTGCGGCCGAGGCGGTAGAACTCGTGGGCCTGCGGCTCAAGCTCGGGCGTGTCGGTCTTGTTGGCCACGCAGAGGACCGGCACGCTCACGTAGCGGAGCCGCCGGGCCACCTCCTCGTCCAGCGGCAGCACCCCGGCGCGGACGTCCACCACCATGAGAATCAGGTCCGCCAGCTCGACCGCCATGTCGATCTGGCGCTCGATCTGCTCGGTGAGCTTGTCGGCGTCCTGGCCGCCCATGCCGCCGGTGTCGATCAGCTCGACGAAGCGGTCGCGGGCCAGAAAGCGGTCGAACATGCGGACCAGGTGCGTCACCCGGTCCCGCGTGATCCCGGCCGAGGGCCCGACAATGGCAATCCGGTGGCCGACCAGCCAGTTGAACAGGCTCGATTTCCCGACGTTCGGCCGTCCGACGATGGCGACCTGCTGCACTCCCATCACCCACCCGCAATACAGAGAGGTACCGGCACCCCTGCGATTGCCCGGATCGCACCCCCCTTGGAAAACGCTGGACCGCTACCCCCACGTAATACCCTTCCATAATAATCCGCGGTCCGCGGAACAATAGCCCGAAAGCGGATTTCCGGGCCGAAAGATTCGCCCGAGGGCCGAATCCGGGTGCGTTGTCTCCCCGGCCCCCTTCGCGGCTCCCAGGTCCTCGATATAGTGAAGGGGCTCGGTGCCGACGGTAGCCAGTGAGCAAACTGATGGCGGACAGTACACGGGCATCCTCCGGTCGGGTGGCTCGGATGGCGGTGCAGCAACTCGAAAGCCTTCAGCGGGCGGGGGTCACGCATCTCCGCAAACCGCCTCTGCCCAAGGTGGCCCCGCCGCGGCAACCGGCTGCCACGCTGGCGGGTCGCGCGATGGCGCGTGTACCCGCCCCCGCAGCGCCGGGGCAATCGGATGACCGGGCCGCGGTCTTGGCAGCGATGGCCCGGAAGGTCGCCGCCTGTGTCCGTTGCGAAGAACTCGCCCGCACGCGGACCCAAACGGTCTTCGGCGTGGGCAACCCGCACGCTCGACTGGTTTTCATGGGCGAGGCCCCGGGGGCGGATGAAGACCGGCAAGGGTTCCCCTTCGTCGGCCGCGCGGGGCAGCTCCTGACCGACATCATCGTCAAGGGGATGCACCTGCGTCGCGAGGACGTGTACATCCTCAACACGATCAAGTGCCGGCCGCCGGGTAATCGCGTCCCTTCGCCCACCGAGGCCGCCAATTGCCGCGAGTATCTCGACGATCAATTGGCAGTGATCCAACCGGAGTTCATCTGCTGCCTCGGGGCCGTGGCTGCCCAGAACTTGCTGGGAACCGGTGCCTCGATTGGGCAGCTCCGCGGCCGTTTCCACCCGCTCAACGGGATCAAGGTGATCTGCACCTACCACCCGGCGTATTTGCTCCGCAATCCGGCCGCCAAGCGCCAGGTGTGGGACGACATCCGGATGTTGATGCAGGACATGGGGTTGGAGGCGCCGAAGAAGTAGGGGGTCGCGGAACAGGGGCTAGGGGTTAGGGACAGCGTCAGGGGCGATTTTCGGGCGTCAAAGACGGCCAGGGCCTATGGCTTCGACAACCGACACCTTCCGCTGCTATCTCGTGGAGAAGGACGCCTCGGGCAACGTCTCCGGCCGGATTGCCGAGCGGCGATTGGAGGAATTGCTGGCCGGGCGAGTGATCGGACGGTTTGTCGTGAACGTGTGCGGCGAGAGCGATGAGATCGCAGGGAGGGCCCCGCCGCTACACGGCTTTGCCGGGCCGACACGGCCCGGCTCTGAACCCAAACCCTGAACCCTGCCGTGTACGAAACCTTCGAACATACGGCCGACATCGGGATTCGCGTGCGGGCCGCCGATCTCGACGGCCTGTTCGCGGACGCCGCCCGCGGACTGTTCTCGGTGATGGTGACGAACCTCGATGCGGTCCGCCGTGTCGAAAAGGTGGCCTTCAGCATCTCGGGAGATCGGCGGGACGACCTGTTGTTCGACTGGCTGGCCGAGTTGCTCTACACGTTCGCCACCCGCCGGCTGGTTTTCTCCGACTTCGAGGTCCGGGTGGAGTCCGGCGGGCTGGCGGCCACCGCACGCGGCGAGCCGATCGACCGCACGCGGCACCAACTGGACGTCGAGGTGAAGGCCGTCACGTACCACGGCTTCAAGGTGCAACAAGACGCCGGCGGCTGGCTGGCCGAGGTGATTGTGGACATTTAGGAATCCAACCGATGACCAAACAAGGCTACCGAGGACCGCTGGAGCGGATCGACGAGTGCTGCTGGCGAATCCCCAAGCAATACAAAACGGGGATGCTGGTCGAAGGGCGGATCTTTGCCGACGACCGCCTCATGGAGCAGGTCCGCGGCGATCAGGCGCCCGAGCAGGTGGCCAACGTCGCCTTCCTGCCGGGCATCCAGACGGCCAGCCTGGCGATGCCCGACATCCATTGGGGCTACGGCTTCTGCATCGGGGGCGTCTGCGCGACGGACCCGGAGGAAGGCGGCGTCATCTCCCCCGGCGGGGTCGGCTACGACATCAACTGCGGCGTCCGCTTGATCCGCACGAGCCTCCGGTACGAGGAGGTC
>CAYGZA010000322.1:0-7380 GCA_964354135.1 uncultured Planctomycetaceae bacterium | reverse complement strand
GGGTGCCAAGAACCGCAAGAATTGCTCCCGGAGGGATGGTCTTCCACGTTCTCAACCGTGGCGTGGGGAGGATGCCATTGTTCGGCAAGGACGGCGACTACGAGGCGTTCGAGCGTATGGTGGAGAAGACGCTGCGAACGCGCCCGATGCGGATTTGCGCGTACTGCTTGATGCCGAACCACTGGCATTTCGTGCTTTGGCCGGAGCGCGACGGTCAGTTGGGCGCCTTCCTCCAGAAGTTGTCGGTGACGCACGTGCGGAACTGGCAAGAGTACCATCACCGCGTGGGCTTCGGACATGTCTACCAAGGCCGCTACAAGTCCTTCCCCGTGGAAACGGAGGAGTACTTCTATCAAGTGGCCCGCTACGTGGAACGGAACGCGCTGCGGGCGAACCTGGTTGGGCGGGCGGAAGACTGGCGTTGGGGCAGCCTTTGGCGTCGCCGGCGCTTTGGGCGGAAGGACGCGAGTTGGCTGAGCGATTGGCCCGAGCCGATGCCGTCCGATTGGCTCACACTGGTCAACCAGCCACAGACCGATTCGGAACTGGAAGCGATCCGCCGGAGCGTGGCCAGGAGCCAGCCCTACGGCAGCGATGCTTGGGTGCGCGAAACGGCGCGGCATTTGGACCTGGAATCGACGCTGCGTGCCCGCGGCCGTCCGCGGGAGAGCCGATAATTAGACCTGTCCCGTTTTTTCCCGCCAAAGCGATCTACGGCTCGCTGCTATTGCCCGGTCGATTGATCGGCGGACACTCAACGCGGAGAACTGCACCAACCCCGTCGTAAACACGAATCACGATCTTGTCAGGGCGCTTTTCGACCGTGAAGTTGCCGGGGCTGTCTTCCACCATGAGTTCCGTACCAGTTATCGTCTCCCTCGGTATTGCCTTGAGTCGGGGCGATTCGTCAAGAGCCTTCAGAAGCCACGCTGCTATCTCCCGGTCTGTGCCCTGAACCATATCCGGGTGATCGTTGAGCAGCGTTTCGATGGAACGACACAATTCATGCGGGAAGAAGTGCCGCCCGTAATGACCGCGAGAAAGGTGCACTTCGGAGGCTCCCAGCTTCGGCACGCTTATGAATACGATTGCCGCGCCAACAGCGAATAGCACGCTCGCCGGAAGCAGCGCCTTGCCGACGTACCACCGGAATCCATGCGCCTGCTTGATCCTCCTCTCGCACACGACCATCGAAACAAGAGACCAGCCACCCGTCAGCAACACAAAGAGAATCAAGGCGAGATTCCTCGCGCCGCTCATGGTAAAGAAATGCTGTCGACAAGCCTCAAGGGGATTCCACGCGAACTGAACGTCGCTCGTCATGTTGTTGGAACTGACCGTCCCGGTGAATTTCGTAAGAACACATTGGTGCCACATCAATGAAGTGATTCCGGGATGGCCGATCGCCAGATGTGTCGTCCTGCCCGCAAACGACGCATGGGATTCGTAGTTATCCCGCGCGCCATCCTCGATCCCCGGCAGTCTGTCGAATCTGTCGGAGAACTCCTTCTCCAGTAGGTCACATGATGCGCTTCCGTTACCTATCACGAAAACCTCGAATTCCGGGCTTCCTCCGGCAACCGCCGTCAGTCTCATCGGGTAGACCGCCTCCTTTGCGGGAAATACCATCTTGATGGGGTGCGGTGCATTCATTCCTGATTCCGCGCGAGTCAGCTTGATTGCTGCAAACACCCAGCCCGTTGAGATATAGTCGGCGACGGTTTTCTCGGCTGCTGTGGGCAAGGCGGAGAATCCGTTCTCGGCCAACCAAGTATTCAATCCGTCCGGTCTTGGCGGCCTGAGAACACTGACATCATACGAGCCGACTGTGGCTGATTTCTCGACAGCCACATCCGACGTCTTCGTTGCCGCTGCGGAGCCCGCCGTTCCGAGAGCGGGAAGCATCAAAGACGCGACAAGGACCATGAGGAATAGCATGATCAACACGGTAGGGAACCGCTTCCTGTCATAGAGCAGCGTCCCGATGAGTAGATTCGCAACGCCGATCGCTAGAATAGCGAAAGTGACTTCGCGGGAAAGATCGTGGGTGATCTTTGGTTGGATGCAGAAGTTGAGGGTCTTCAACGCCCCGGGGCTCTCCTTCTCGATCGTCTGGGGCACGGCCGGAATCGGGATAATCCATCCCAACTTCTGGGCGTCCGAATCAAGGGCGGACGAAATGACGAGCGTCTCCACCCCGTCCCTCCAACATAACAGAGCGCGCTGAGCGGGGATCTCAGGGACTCTCCGAACGGCCACCTCGGGAATGTAGCAGCCGTCACCCAGGGCAGCGGACGCGAAAAGCAGGACTGCTAAGACGGCAAGACACTGTATTCGCATTGGATTCATCTCCCGTCCAGGCCCACGGTGAGTATAAGCATCACGGAACAAAGGCGACAGTCGCCAAAACCCAGGGAAGATACGTAGTTTATCTTCGCCGTCGATCAGGAAAACCAAAGCTGTCCGATAATGTATCCAGGCGGGGCCATGCTCCAGTTCGGCGGCGCGCAAGACCGCGGAAACGGGACGGGGAAAACGGGACAGGTCTAGTTATTGCTTCGGGCCCCCTGTACCCTGACCCCCGAGCCTCGGACGCTTCCTGGGCCGACACGCCCCGGCTCCGAACCCCGAACCCTCCCGGGCCGACACGGCCCGGCTCTGAATGCTGAACCCTGAACCCTGACCCCTTGTCCCGGCCTAGAGCGGGGGGTATCATGGGCCTTTCGCTTCTAGGGCGGAGTCAGTCATGCGCCACGTGCTGTCGGCTTTAGTTCAGAACGTCCCCGGGGTGCTGTCGCACATCTCGGGGATGCTGGCCTCTCGCGGCTACAACATCGATAGCCTCGCCGTGGGGGAGACTGAGGACCCCCATTTGTCGCGCATGACCTTCGTCGTCGTCGGCGACGACAGCATCCTGGAGCAGGTCCGCAAGCAATTGGAGAAAATCGTCACCGTGGTCCGCGTGGACGACATCAGCGCCCGAGACCACGTGGAGCGCGACCTGATGCTCATCAAAGTCGCCGCGGCATCGGGCCGGCGAAGCGAAATCCGGGAGCTCGTCGACATTTTCCGCGCCCAGATCGTGGACGTCTCCCCCGACATGGTGATGATCGAGATCTCCGGCAAGGAGCGAAAGATCGAGGCCTTCATCGAGCTGATGCGGCCCTTCGGGATCATCGAGCTGGTCCGCAGCGGCCGGATCGCCATGGTCCGCGGCGCGAACTCCCAGCCGGCCGACGGCGGCCCATGACCCCCCGGCATCGTGCTAAACCGACACTCCAGGAGGAACTCTCATGCCCGCTACGGTCTTCTACGACAAAGACGCCGACCTGTCGCTCCTCAAGAACAAAACGATCGCGATCCTGGGATACGGCTCCCAGGGACATGCCCACGCCCAGAACCTTCGCGACAGCGGCTTGAGCGTCGTCGTGGCGGAATTGCCCGGTACGGCCAACTACGAGCTGGCGGTCAAGGACGGCTTCAAGCCGCTCTCAACCGAAGAGGCCACGGAAAAAGGAGACATCGTCACGATCCTCCTCCCGGACGAGTTGCAGGGCGACGTCTTCCGTAGCCAGATCCGCGCCCACCTGAAGCCGGGGAACTGCGTGGTCTGCTCCCACGGGTTTAACGTCCATTTCGGTCAGTTCGAGGTGCCCAAGGGGGTCCACACGCTGCTGGTCGCGCCGAAGGGGCCGGGACACCTGCTGCGCTCCGAGTTTGTGAAGGGGGCGGGCGTTCCCTGTCTGGTGGGCCTTGGGGAAGGGGTGCCGGAAGAGGCCCTCGCCGTCGCGCTGGCATACGCCAAGGGGATCGGCGGCACCCGGGCCGGCGTGATCCGGACCAGCTTCGCCGAAGAGACCGAGACCGACCTGTTCGGCGAGCAGGTGGTCCTCTGCGGCGGCGTAAGCGCCCTGATCAAGGCCGCCTTTGAGATCCTCGTGGAAGCCGGCTACCAGCCGGAGATGGCCTATTTTGAGTGCGCCCACGAGTTGAAGCTCATCGTCGACCTGATCTACCAGGGCGGACTGAACTACATGCGCTACAGCGTCTCGAACACGGCCGAATACGGCGACTACACCCGCGGCCCGCGGATCATCACCCAAGAGACCAAGGCCGAGATGCGGCGGATCCTGGAAGAGGTCCGCAACGGCCAGTTCGCCCGGGAGTGGATCCTGGAGAACAAGGCCAACGCCCCGTCGTTCAAGGCCCTGCGGCGGAGCGAGCGGGCCCACCAGATCGAGGAGGTTGGGCAAAAACTGCGGCGACTGATGTCCTGGATCCAGGCCAAGGAGGTGTGAGGCAGGGTCCGGGGTCCAGGGGTCCAGGGATCAGGGCTCAGAGCCGGGCCGTGTCGGCCGGGCCTGGGCGCCAGGAGAAGGATGAAGGATGGGCTGGCAATGACCACGGTCTAACGACTCAAGACCAGGGCGCTGGCGGCCGGATTTCCCTCGGTCATGGGGGCTTGGTCGTTCCCATCCGCAAAATCCCGTTTTCGGGACTTCCCGTTTTGTCCAGCCACGCAATAATTCAGTAATTCAGTGGGTCGTTTTCTAAACGGCCCCCTCTGGAGGGGGAATCGGGCGAAACTGCACGTCCGCACGGGAGCGAGCGCATGCTGACCAGTCTGGCTGGAACGCAGTTGGCCTTCGAGGAATTGAGGGCCGGAGATCCCATCGAGGTCGAGCACCTGGTGACTGTGGGGATGAAGCAATGGACCACCAAGACCCAAGGGACGGTGGTCCGCACCGAGCGTCGGCGGCACGGACTGCACTTCCGCCGCAGCGTGGATGACAAGGTTTTCAGCGACATCGTCCTGCTGCGCCTGCCCGACGGCGAGCTGACAACCGTGACGATGGACGAGTTCACCGTCGTTCGGCCGGCGTGAAGTAAGCTGTCAGCTATCAGCCGTCAGCCATCAGCTTTCAGACCTGGAGGTCATGCTTCAGGCCCGTAGGTTATGCTTCAGCATGACGAACCGTTTAGACTTCCGAAGTCTTGAAGACTTCGGAAGTCTGCGCGGCGCGCGCAGATTCTTGACGTTCGTGGTACAACGTGCATTCTAATCAGTCGTCGGCAGGCAGGTTGAGCGACGGGCCCCACACGCCGGGGCCGCGGGAGACCAGGATGGCCGCCAGGCGACCACCGGAATCCAGCGCGGCGATTTCCGCGGCGTCCGGCGGCACGTCGGATCGGCAAATGCTCTGACCGGAACGAACGCGCTCCAGTTCCGCGGGGATCAATGGTACGCGAGGCAATGCCTCGACCGCGGCAAGCGGCGGCAGCAGGTGCGCCGTCCAGCTCTCCCGGGTCAGTGCCTCCGGGACGACGGAGTTTTCGATGCGGAAACCGCCGATGGCCGTCCGCACCAATTCCGACATCACGGCCGCCGTGCCCAGCGATTCCGCCAGGTCGCGGCCCAAGGAGCGGACGTAGGTGCCGGAGCCGCACTCCACCCGGAGCCGCAACTCAGGATACGCGTAGGATTCGACTTCCAGCCGAGAGACCGTCACGGTGCGCGGCTCCAGATCGACTTGCCGGCCCCTGCGGGCCAGCTCGTACGCGCGGCGGCCCTGCACCTTGACTGCGGAGAAGGCCGGCGGCCGCTGCCGGATCTCGCCGCACAGCCTAGCCGCCGCGGCCGTGATCTGCTCAAGCGACGGCACCGGCGGGTGATCCAACTCGGTGACCTCGCCGTCGATGTCCTCTGTGGGGCTGGTGCGGCCCAAGAGGAACGCCGCTGCGTAGCACTTGGGCATCCGCTGGATGTACTCGACCAGCCGGGTCGCAGCCCCCACGCAGACAACGAGCACCCCGGACGCCAGAGGGTCCAGCGTCCCGGCGTGCCCGGCCTTGGGCTGGCCCGTGATCCGCTGGACCCAATCGACCACCTGGCGAGAGGTGACGCCCGAGGGCTTGTTCACGTTCAGAAGTCCCAGGTGCATGGGCATGATGTCTACATCGGGGCGGGCTGAAGCCAAAGAGACTTCCGATGTCTCTGAAACGGCCCTGAATCCGTGACGTTGGTTTGCCGGAACGATCCGCTCAAATCTCCGCCTCGTCGTCGTGCATGAAGACGGAGACGTTCGCCAGACCTTCCGCCTGGGAGAGCACGGACTGGAGCTCGTCGCACCGCGAGGAGTCCCGTAGCAGGATTCGATAGGTGACGTCGGCGCCGGCGTCGGTCGATCTCCGCTCGCTCGCCAGCCGGGTGCGTGAGGCGTATCGGTAGAGAATCCGATTCAGGCCGACCATTGCGGCCGCCGGGTCGCCCGTCAACCGCAAGGTGAGCATCGCGTCGTAGCGGTGCCGCGTGCCGAACGAGGTCAACCGCAGGTAGAGCAGCACGGCCGCCACGCCCAGCGATGCCACGAAGGCCGTCGAGTACCGCATGGTGCCGATGGCCAAGCCCTCCATGACCGCCCAGAGGAGGAACGTGGTGTCGCGGGTGTCCTTCAGCACGTTGCGAAAGCGGATGACCCCGAAAACGGCCAAGAGCCCGAAGGCCACGAGCATGCTTCCCGCCACCACGGTCATCATGATCGCGATGATGAGCGGGAGCACGACGAGCGAGCCCACAAACGTCCGGGAGTAGGAGAGCCCCTCGTGCGTCCAGACGTAAACGAACCCGATCAGGTGTCCGATGACAAACGCCACGAGCATGAGGAACAGGGTGCTCTCGGAACTCAGGGTCCGCGTTCCGAAGTCGTTGCTGAGCAGCGTGTGGATCCAGTCGTTCACAGCAGGACCTCCTCCTGTTGCCTCCACGACGGCCGGAGCCCCCGCGGAAGTCCCAGGGCTTCGATGCAGGTGCAATACTTGCTGACCGAGCGCCGGTGGAGATTGAAGGTCTGCACCATTTCCGCGAGCCATCGCGGGCAGCGGTGCGTGAACTTTATCTCCAGAACGACGCCGCCGGGCGGAAAGTCGGGCAAGTCGGGACGAACCCCAAGCGCCGGCTGCGCCAGCCTCGCGGTCGCATCGTACAGGCTTCCCTTGATCTGCCGGTCGAACGTGACCCGCAACAGCCCGTCGCCGGGCGATTCCCAAGCTTCGCGGAGATAGGATACGTAGATGACCCCGCGGGCGCGGACGGCATGGCACAGATGAAAGAAGGGCTGCACTGCATCCCGCTGCTCCTTTCCGTCAAGGAAGAGAGAGCGGTCGGGCCAGAACCTCGGGTTCGGCCAGCCACCCGAAAGAACCTGCCGCACGGCTTCCCGGCTGACCATCGCCCGCCGCTTGATGATCACGTCGCTGACCCGGCGCTTCACTTCCAGGAACGCCGGATGTTGCCAGTCGTCGTCGTAGAAGCGGATGCGGAGCTTGATCCGGTTCTTCAGGCCGCCGGCTCCCTGCCGGTAGAGAGCCAGGTCCGGCGAA
>CAYGZA010000321.1:0-7431 GCA_964354135.1 uncultured Planctomycetaceae bacterium | reverse complement strand
TCCCGCGGCGAGCGGCGGCGGCTGGATATCGCCCGGGCCCTGGTCTCCAATCCCAGGATCATCCTCCTGGACGAGCCGTTCACGGGAATCGATCCGGTGACCATCGACAGCATCCAGGAGATCATTCGCCGGCTGCGGGACGACGGGATCGCGATCCTCATCACCGACCACCAGGTCCGCGAGACGCTGAAGATCACCGACCGCAGCTACGTCATCCGCCAGGGCAAGGTCCTCTGCCACGGCTCGCCACAGGAAGTGGTGAACCATCCCGACGCCCGCAAGTACTACTTCGGCGAAGACATGGACCTGGGCGCGGCGTGACACGAGGAGAACGGGGGCTGCCACCACAAAGGCACGAAGATCACAAAGAGAGCTTCCGGCTCGGCCCGTGGCTTACGGCGCAATTCCTCCGACGGTCGCGCGCAGCCTCGCGCGTCGGGACCTCCGGAAACGAATCCGCCCCTTCCGCCAGTGGCTCTTTGTGTCTTTGTGCCTTTGTGGTAAGAGATTCGGCTAGTCGCGGTCGAAACGCCAAAGCCCCTCTTCGCGGGCAATGGCCATCGCCGTGGTCCATTCCTCCCGCGTCACCGGGCGGTCGATCGACCGGTGGCGCGAGGCCCGCCCCTCGGGCCGGTACTGCCGCATGACGTTCACGAACGTATCGCGTGAGATCTCCCGGGCGAGGAATCGCATCACGTCGCGGGTTCCCGCCGTATCGTTCGGCATGACCAGGTGGCGGACCAAAAGCCCCCGCCGCGCCAGCCCGCGATCGTCCAGCACCAGGTCGCCCACCTGCCGGTGCATCTCCTTGACGGCCAGGGACGCGATTGCCGGATAATCCCGCGCGTTGGCCAGCTCGCCGGCCACGCCGGGGTCCCAGAACTTGAAGTAGGGCATGTAGATGTCCACGCCGCCGTCCAGCAGGCGCAGGGTCTCCACGGCGTCGTAGCCGCCGGTGTTGTAGACGATCGACAGGCGCAGGCCCTCGGCCGCTGCCAGGCATAGTGCCTCCAGGATCTGCGGAACCACGTGGGAGGGCGTCACGAAGTTGACGTTGTGGCAGCCAAGCTCCTGGAGGCGGAGCATCATCGCGGCCAACTGGTCGGCGGTGACCAGCCGACCCTGGGCGAGCCAACTGATGTCGTAGTTCTGGCAGAAGACGCAGCGGAGGTTGCAGTGGCTGAAGAAGATGGTCCCCGAGCCCCCGGTTCCCCGCAGGCAGGCCTCCTCGCCGTGGTGCGGGAACCAACTGCTCACCTCGGCGGCCCGGCCCGTGCCGCAAAACGACCCGGCCTGCGCCGGGTCAAGCCGATTGGCGTGGCACTGCCGCCCGCAGAGTGCGCAGTCGGCCAGCGAATCGACGGCCCGGCGGGCCCGCTGGGCCAGCTCGCCGCTTTCGAGCAGATCGACGTACGCGGGATAGGTGCCCGGCATGGTGTGCCTAAGCCGGTGTCGTTCGCATGAAACGACGTTGCGTGATTCTAGCACTTGCCGGGGGACAATACACCCGTTAGCGATGACCGGCCTCGACGCGGTCAAGGGCCTCCTTCAGCGACGAGAGGACCGCGTCGACGATCCGGTCGGTGTGGAACTGCTCTAGCGCGACTGAGCGAACGGCGCGGCGATCGAGGGCCTGTGCCCGTGCGATGGCCGACGAGAGCGATTGCCGCCCGAAACCCGACACCTGGTGCCCGTTCAGACCGTCGACGATCCAGGGGGCCCCGCGCGGCGTGCCGATGGCCGGGCAGCCTGCCAAGAGGATTTCCGCCAGGGCCAGCGGGCCGCGGTCGCTCTGGCTCAGGTACGCGCACGCCCGCGACTGCCGCGCCGCCTCCCCAAGCTCCTCGCGGCGAAAGCTGCCGTATCGAAACCGGATGGATCGCGGGTACCGGCCGACGAGCCAGTCCGAGAGCCCCCCGCCGCGGAGACCTTTTTCGTAGATCAGGAGATCGTGCTTTGCCGCGAGCGGTTCCGCCGGTTGCGGGTCGATCGGATACGGCCAGATGACGATCGGCGCACGGTTCGGCGGGCCCGAGTGCCGGGCAATCAGGTCGCGATACCAAGGAGACTCCGTATACTGGAGGGCGCAACTGGCACTGGTGCAGAGCTCGCGCTCTCCCGGAGAGGCGAACGGTCTCCGCCAATCGCCAAAAAGGATGTTCGGCCCCATCACGAAAGGCCGGTTCTCGCGGGAGGATCGCACGGCTTCGTCCCGGTCCAGCCAGCACCACCACCACGGAATCTCCTGCCACTGTAGCGCGCCGCCGATCCGGAGCCAGTCGGGCGCCCGGACACGGAGGGCCTTCTGCAAGGCGTATTGCCCGTTGCCCGGGCCGCTGCCCCACGGAGCGTTCACCTCGCGCATCAAGCGCACGGTCCTTCTCATCTCAGAACATCCTCTCGTTGATTCCGGGGATGATCTGCGGCTTCGTCAGGTCGAGCCAGAGGGGCATGGAGACGTCCAGCGTGGTTTTCTCCCTGGGGAGACACCCCAGTTGCCGGTAACCGTCCGGCCCCATGGCCGAGAGGTGCGGAGTCGAAGCGTGGGCGCAGCCCCAGGTGTAGACGTAGAAGGGCAGGGAGCCGAGTTGACACGGGTCGGCCTCAGGGGTCTTCAGCCGCCGGAGCCGTCGGGCAAACGCCTGATCTTCCCCGTTGTTCATGGTCGGGTAGCCGCCGACCCGCCTGAAGAGATCCGTGCGGTAGGCCCAACCCCCGTGGTACAGCCCGCCCGTTCTGTGCTGCGCAAGCGAGCCGTCGGCCTGCGGGTGCAGCACCACGCCGGGCCGGGACCAGGGAGCCAGCGCGAGCGCGGCGACGCTCGCCGAGAGGGCCCACGGCAAGTACAGGTCGTCGTCGTCCCAGACGGCCAGCGCCTCGACGTCGGGCGATACGTGGCGCACCGCCGCGTTGCGCTTGGCGCCCAGCGAAGGGAACCGCCTTGCCTGCGAGATCAATCTCCAGCGGTCCCCTTGCTGCCAGGGGTATTGTCCGGCGTCGTCGAGGATCACCATCTCCCGGTCCGCATAGTCCTGCAACTGGAAACACCGAATGAGCCAGCCAAGCTGCTTTGGGCGCAGATAGGTCACGCAAACCGCGGCGATCTTCATCGCAGTTCATTCTAACGGCGGCCCCCGGGGCTTCAACGCGACTTTTTGGGCCACTTGCCGCAGTCGTGGCCCACAAACTCGCCTTGCTCTTTCCGAGGAGCCCGGAATAATCGCGGAATGGGAAACCTGCGGAGGGACGAGCGATGGAGCTTGCGATCGGGAGACTGCGGGAGCGGCATCCCTGGCCGGCGGAAATGCCGGGCGTGCCGGAGGATTGGCACGGCTGGCTATCCGGCGACACGGCGGCCATGCTGTGCTCTCACCTGACGCCGGAGACCCGGCTGGTCGTGGAGTGCGGAAGCTGGCTGGGGATGAGCGCGAGGGCGATTGTCCAGTCGGCTCCCCGCGCGATTCTGATTTGCTGCGACCACTGGAAGGGCTCGTCGGAGCACCAGCCCGGCACGTCCAACCGCGATTGGTCGCGGCGGCTGCCTACGCTCTTTGAGACGTTTGTGCGCAACATGTGGCCGTGGCGCGAGCGCATCGTCCCGCTCCGGGCGGATACCCTCGAGGGCCTCGCCGAGATTCACGCCGCCGGCCTGTCGCCGGACCTGGTCTATCTCGACAGCGAGCACACCTGGGATCGCGTCGGCCGCGAGCTGGCCTTCTGTACGGGGCATTGGCCTTCGGCCGTTCTGGTGGGCGACGACTACAGCCATCCCGACGTGGCCCGGGCCGCAAACGACCATGCCCGCCGAACCGGCCGCAAGATGACCGCCAGCGCCGCAAGCTTCTGCCTGGAATGACGGCCGGCGGGTCAGAGGCGCCAAGAAGCAACAAGGGGTCGGGAGTCGTCTTCTTCAACCTCCCTGTTGCTGGGGCTTGCTGCCGGGGACGGTCCGCGAAAACGACTCCCGGCCCCTTCTTCCTCCTTCTTCGCCTTTGCCGTTTACCGTTAGAGTCTTGACCAATTCCTAACACAACGCTGACACGCGCCTAACCGGCCTCCCGTAGGATGTGTTGGGAATGAGGGAAAGAAAACGAAGAAGGAGGCAACAGAGATGCTCCGACCACCCACGCTAATCTTGTTACTTGGGCTCGCGCTGATCGCAACGACCGGCTGCGGGCGACGGGGGGGAGACCAGGGTGGCGCCGGCACGACCATCGTCCGCGTCGAGGGCTCCGACACGATGGTGAACCTGGCCCAGGCCTGGGCCGAGCAGTACCGCCGAAAGCGCCCAGACGTGAGCGTCCAGGTCCTCGGGGGCGGCTCGGGCGTGGGGATCGCCAGCCTGATCGACGGCAACTGCGACCTGGCTAACGCCAGCCGCGAAATCGAGCCCAAGGAAATCGCCAGGGTCAAGGCCAAGCGCGGGGTGGAGCCGAAGACGCACATCGTCGGCTACGACGCCCTGGCGGTCTACGTCCACAAGGACAACCCGCTGGATTCGATCTCCATCGAGGACCTGGCCGAAACCTACGGCGAGGGCGGCCGGATCACCCAGTGGTCGCAGCTCGGCGTGAAGATCTCGGGGAACGACACGATTGTCCGCGTCAGCCGCCAGAACAGCTCGGGCACCTACGCGTACTTCCGCGAGGCGATCCTGGGCAAGGGGCGGGACTACAAGCTCGGGTCGATCGACCAGAGCGGCTCCAAAGACGTCGTGGCCCTCGTCTCCCGCACGCCGAACGCCCTCGGCTATAGCGGCATGGGCTACGCCACGCCCGAAGTGAAAATGCTGAAGGTCTCGAAGCGGAAAGGAGAGCCGGGCGTCGCGCCGACGGTCGAGAACGCCAAGAAGGGGACGTACCCGATTACGCGGGCGCTCTACATTTACACGGCGGGCGATCCGAGCGGTCCAGCGAAGCAGCACCTCGACTGGATCCTCTCGCCGGAAGGGCACAAGGTGGTGGTGGAACTCGGCTACGTGCCGGCTAAAGACTAATGAAGAGCCTCGAGCCCATGCGGCGAGAAGGTGAAGCGGACGGGACCGACCCGTTCGGCACAGCGGCTCAGACGACTTGCGCGGCCTCGGTGCAATGGCGGCGGTTTGGCTTGCGCTCTCTGTGGGCCGCGCGGGTTGGGGCATGGCGATGGCTCGTCCGGTTTCTTCGTGCCGCCGTCGACCGGTCCGAGCCGGTCGTGGAATGGACCATCCGTCTGTGCGGGTGGAGTGCGATCCTGTTTGTGCTGGCGATCTTTCTGTTCGTCTTTTACTGGGCGTCGCACGCGCTGTTCGGCGGGCTGGACCTGGTAGAGTTCTTCACGAGTCCGAACTGGCGGCCCACATCGGACGTGCGCCCGCAATACGGCATCCTGGCCCTAATGGTCGGGACGCTTTCGGTGACGGTCCTGGCCATGGCGATTGC
Organism: uncultured Planctomycetaceae bacterium; assembly: GCA_964354135.1. GTDB lineage: Bacteria > Planctomycetota > Planctomycetia > Pirellulales > Thermoguttaceae > CAYGZA01. The sequence goes on along the minus strand of CAYGZA010000321.1, from coordinate 2,011 downwards.
CGTGCCGCTGGGGTTGGGCGCCGCGGTGTACATCTCCGAGTTTTGCAGCGGCAGGCCCAAGGAAGTCCTCAAGGTCGTGGTGGAGCTGCTGGCCGCGATTCCGTCGGTGGTGTGGGGCTTCATCGGCTACATGGTCCTCGGCCCGATCATCATGGACCTCACGGGGGCGCCGGTGGGGGTGAGTCTGCTCAACGCGGGCATCGTGCTGGCGCTGATGAGCGTGCCGATCATCGTTTCGGTGGGCGAGGACGCGCTAAAGGCGGTCCCGGATTCCTACCGCGAGGCGGCGTTGGCGATGGGGGCCAGCCGGTGGGAGATCGTCCACCGGGTGTTGTTTCCGGCGGCGAAGAACGGACTCTTGGCGGCGGTGCTCTTGGGTGTGGGCCGGGCGATCGGCGAGACCATGGCCGTGCTCCTCTGCTCCGGCCACGCGATCCAGATCCCTCACAGCCTGTTGGACCCCGTGCGCACGCTGACCGCCACCATCGCTGCCGAACTTGGCGAGACCGTCGAGGGAGACATGCACTACAGCGTGCTGTTTCTGATCGGGCTGGTGCTGTTTGCGATGACCTTCGTGGTGAACCTGATCGCCGACCTCGTTGTCAAGGGGATTCGCCGTGAGAGCGCCGGTTGACGCGGGTTTGGATCCGCAGGGCGAGCGGGCTTCGGCCGGCCAGGACCTCTTCGCGCCTTCTGCATGGGAGCGCCGGAAGGCCCTGAAGGACAAAGCTGCCGGATTCGCGTTCCTGGGCATGACGCTTGCTTTGGTCTTGCCCGTGGTGGCGATCGTCGGGTATCTGATCGTGCGGGCGTGGCCTGTGCTGTCGCCTTCCTTTGTGCTGGAGAACCCGCGCAACTACATGACGGCGGGCGGGATCTGGGCACCGCTGGTGGGGACGTTCTGCCTGGTCTTCTTCTCGCTCTTGGTGGCGGCCCCGATCGGCATCCTGGCGGGGGTTTATCTCAACGAATACGCGCGCGACAATTGGCTGACGAGGACTATTAACCTGGCGGTGATGAACCTGGCGGGGGTGCCGAGCATTGTCCACGGCTTGTTTGGGGTGGGGGCATTCGTTTTGTTTGCCGGTATGGGCCGATCGGTTCTTGCTGCCTCATGCACGCTGGCGGTGATGTCGCTGCCGGTGATCATCACGAGCACGCGCGAGGCCCTGGCGTCGGTGCCGATGGCTTTCCGGGAGGCGTGCTGGAACGTGGGGGCGACCCGGTGGCAGACGGTGCGCACGATCGTGTTGCCCAATTCGATCAGCGGAATGCTGACGGGGGTGATTTTCGAGGTATCCCGGGCCGCGGGGGAGACTGCCCCGATCCTGTTCACCGGGGCGGTGTTTTTCGCGCCCGTGCCCGACCACGGTTGGGCGTCGTTGTTCCCCTATGGGCCAGGGGACCGCTGCATGGCGCTGTCGATGCACCTGTTCACGCTGGCGACGCAGGTTCGCGACGCACCGGAGTCGATCCAATACGGCACGGCGGTGGTGCTGATGGGACTGATCTTGGCGGTCAATGGGCTGTCGATCGGGCTGCGGACTTACCTGCGGTCGCGGAAGCGATGGTGAGCGGCCATGCAGGCGCACATTCGGTTCAACCATGTCTCGGTCCGCTACGGCGCCCGCCCGGCGCTCGGCGACCTGTCGCTGGAGATTCCGAAGAACGAGATTTTCGGCATCATTGGGCCGGCCAATTCCGGCAAGACGACGCTTCTGAAGTGCATCAACCGGACGATCGACTTTATCCCTTCGGCCCGCGTGACCGGCGAGGTGCTCGTGGGCGGCGAAGACGTGTACCGGATTCGGAACGTTTGCTCACTGCGGCGGCGGGTGGGGATGGTTTTCCCGCTGCCGGTCGGGCTGCCCTTGACGGTCTACGAGAACGTGGCCTACGCCCCGCGGCGCGCGGGCGTGTACGACCGCTGCGAGCTCGACGCGCTGGTGGAGAAGTGCCTCCGGCAGGCCATGCTCTGGGACGAAGTGAAGGACCGGCTGGGGATGCTCGA
>CAYGZA010000320.1:0-7478 GCA_964354135.1 uncultured Planctomycetaceae bacterium | reverse complement strand
CTGACGTCGGTGAAGGTGCCGTCACCGTTGTTGCGGTAGAGGGTATGCCGCATGGGGTCGAATTCGAGCGGCCCGGGGTAGACGTGGAAGCCGGCGTAGATCTTGGGGGTGTACGCGTCGTAGGAGAAGTCGACGTAATTGGCGACGTAGAGATCCAGGTCGCCGTCGCCGTCCATGTCAAAGAAGCACACCCCCGCCCCAACCTTGTTGCCGTCCTCGACCCCGGCTTGTTTGGTTACGTCGGTGAAGGTGCCGTCGCCGTTGTTACGGTAGAGCACCTTGGGCCCGAAGTTGGAGACGTACAGGTCGGGGTGCCCGTCGTTGTCGTAGTCGCCGACGCACACTCCCAGCCCGTAGCCGGCGTCCCCCACGCCCGCCCGCTCGGTCACGTCGGCGAACTTGAACCCGCCGAGGTTGCGGTAGAGGCGATTTTTGGGCGCCTCGTCGGTCCGAGTGCCCAACAGCGGCCGGCCGTTGAGGAAGTAGATGTCGATCAGTCCGTCACCGTCGTAGTCGAACGTGGCCACGCCGGAGGCGACCATCTCGACGATGTAGCGCTTGCCACCGCTGCCATCGGTGTGGCGGAACGTAATCCCCGTGCGGCTGGTGGCGTCGCGGAGCTGGATGGGGCATCCCGGCGGGGACGTCGGCCACCACAAGAAAGCCGCCAAAGCGAGGACCACCGCGGCCAGGACCCCGCCGACCAGACACCAGAGTCTCCAAGTGCCGGCGAACGCTTTCATCTCATCGTTTCGGCGAAAGGGGATCGTTGGCTTCCTTCGCGGCGGGAAGAAGAGGATCTGGTTGGATGCTCCATTGGATCGCCATGCGGGTCTTTTGCAGACGGTTGTACGCTTCCTGGTACACCGGGTTGACGGGATCGATCTGGATTGCGCGGAGAATCGCCGCGCGCGCGTCCGGCAGATCACCGTTCCTGGCGCACGCGCTGCTGAGGATGAAGAAGTTGGCAGCCGAGGGCCGCCAATCGGCCGCCTGTTGGGCGAGTGCCTTCGCTTCAGGAAGATTGCGGCCGGTCTGCAAGTACAGCTTGGCGAGGGCGGCCGGCCCCTCGCCTCGCCGCGGTGCAAGCTGGATCGCCCTCTTAAGGGCCGTTTCGGCCGCCTCGAACTGCTTCAGCCGCGCGTTGAGCGTGCCGATACTGACCTGGTGCTCGGGATTGTCCGGCTCGATCTGCTGCAGCTCCTCGAGGACTTGCAGGGCCTCGCGCAGCTTGCCCTCCTGCACGAGCGCTACGACCAGCATCTTGCGGCTTTCCGTGTGCTCGGGGTGGCTCGCCGCGGCCTTCCGCCAGAATCCCTCCGCTTCGCGGACTCTGCCGTGGGCGAAATAGACCTTGCCGACGGGCGTGTACTCGTCGGCTGCGGCTTCTCGCAGCATCGCCCGGTCGTCGTGCTCGCGTCTCCGCCGTGTCTCGTCGGACCGGTGGCTCCGCTTCATCTCATCGAACTTCTGCCGGTATTCCTTTGCCCTGTCGGTCTCCCCCAGCCGCTCGCACGCCGTCGCCAACCCAAAGTAGGAAAGCATGAACGTGGGCTCGATCTCCACCGTCGCCTGATAGCACTTCTTGGCCTCGGCGTACGCTTTCCGCTTCAAATGGGCCTGCCCGAGGCGAAACAGCCCCTCCGGCGAGCGCGGCCAGACGGCGAGGTGTTTCTCGAGGACCGTCACCGCCTCTTCCGGCCGGTTCATGTCGGTAAGTGCTTCCGCCAGGCGGAGGGCCGCTTCCGGCAGGCGAGGGTCGACCTCCAACGCCTTTTTCAACAGGGAGACCGCCTTCTTGAATTCCCCGCGTTTCTGGGCATCGACACCGAGCAACTCACAGGCAGGGGCGAAGTTGGGGGCGAGTCTCAAGCACTGCTCCCAGCACTTAGCTGCCTCCGGAGCCTGCCCATAGCGGGCCAGCAGCAGCCCGCGCACGTAGTACGCGTCATAGCTTTCGGGGAACTCCTCGATCAGCCGATCGGCAAGCCCCATCGCCTCTAACTGCCGCGCTTCATTGGGCGACCGGCTCGGGGCCGCCGTTTCGGAGGTGGCAATCGCATCTTTCCCTCCCGTGCGACAAAAAGGGCGGAGAAACCACAAGCCGGCCGCCGCCGCAACAAGCAGAAACGCTGCGACAAAAAGCCAACGAAGGCGTCCTCGCCTGGCCAGGGATCGAACAGGCGGGAGGCCCTCGGTTTGCTGTTCATCGCCCTCCAGCGGATCACACCCTGCCATAGAAAGCCACCTCGAACACCATTCTTGGGGGGCCCGGGCGACCGATCATCACGAGACTGTAACATTATACTCCGCCTGGGGGATGACGCAACATCGCCCGCGTTCCTGCGGTCCTGTCGCTCGGGGAAAGTCCCGGCAACCGGCTTCCTCATCCGCAGGCCAAAACCCCATCGCGTCACCCGTCCGAACTCTACTTCTCTGCGGGCGTGTCGCGCGCCACAACTGCCGGTGCGTGGCAATGCGCCGCAGCGACATGTTACAATCCCGTAGAGACGCGATCAGTCGTGCAAGGAGAAACCAGCAATGAGAGCTCGGCAGAAACCGGCCATCGGCCGCTTGGCGAGAATACCCCTGTCCAGAACCGCAATGCGAGGCGTAGCGTTTCTGGTTGCAGCGATCGTAGCGGTGGAACCGGGCGCGCTTCGGGCACGGGCCGCGGAGGGGGGGCAAGAGGCCGCGAAGACCGGGCGAGAGACCGCGGCCGTGCCCGGCGACCAGCTCTCCCGAGCAGTGGCGCAATTCAACCGCGGGGCCGCCTTCCTGGAGCAATACAAGTACCCGGACGCAGCCAGGACCTTCGAGAAGGTCGTGGAGGTGTTTCCCAATTGGGTCGCCGCCCGGTTCAACCTCGGGCTGGCCTACCTCAACATGCAGGAACAGGCGGGGGCCAAGGACTCGCTCGAAAAGGCCCGATCGGCCTTTGAAGAAGTCCTCCGCGCCGATCCCAAGCACCTCCATGCCCGGTACTGCCTGGGCATGTATTACCAGCACCTCGGGGAACACGCCAAGGCGCTGCCGCTGTTCGAGCAGGTCCACAAGGCCGACCCCAACGATCCTTACACTGCCTACAAGTGCGCCGAGACGCTGATCAACCTCGGCCGCAGCCAGGAGGCGACGCCGATCCTGGAGCGGGTCGTCGGCCTGGACCCCGGCTTTGTCTCGGCGATCTACCGTTTGGCGATGCAGTACCAGCGTACACGGCAGCCCGAGAAGGCCAAGCCGCTCTTTCGCCGCTTTCAGGACCTCAACGCCGCCGACCTCGCCGTCAAGCCCTTTACCGTGGGACAGGCGTATGCCTCGGCCGGCAAGTACTACATGGCCTTGGGGGCCGAGAACCTCTCTCTCCGTCCGCCCGAGGCGGCCCGCGCCCCGCGGATCCTCTTTTCCCCCGAGATCGGAAAACTCGACATCCAGATGAAGCCCTGGAAATGGGCCGGGGGAACGGTGGACCTGCCCGGGATCGCCGTTGGGGACCTGGACGGCGACGGCGACTTGGACCTCGTCTTGACCGGGGCGGGGGACGACGGGGCTACGTCGATCTGGTGGAGCGACGGGACCGGGAAGTTCTCGCCGGGGCCTCGCCTGGCCGATCGGGGCGTTTCCCCTTGCCTCGGCGACGTGGACAACGACGGCGACTTAGACGTCTGGCTGGGACGTGCGGGCGAGGACGAGTTGTTCCTCAACGACGGAAAGGGAAAGTTCAGCAAGGCCTCCTCCATTCCGAAGGCCCCGGCCTCCGACCTGACCGGCTGCGCCCGGCTGCTGGACATCGACAGCGACGGCGACCTGGACCTGCTCTCGCTCAGGCTGCACGGCGGCTCGATTCCCGCGGGGGGCAAGCTCGCGCCCGCCGCAAGCCTCCTGTACAACAACAACCGGGACGGGACGTTCGGCGACGTGGCCGTGAGTCTCGGGCTGGCGCTGGCCGACGTGCCGCTGGCCGCCGTCGTCTGCGACGATTTCGACAACGACCGCGACCTGGACCTGGCGATTTTTCCCACCAACGGGAAGCCGCTGGTTTGGGTCAACGACCGCGTCGGGCAGTACCGCATCCTCAAGGCGGTGGCGACGGGGCTGGATGTCGAGGGCGCCGTCGGCGCGACCTCCGGGGACCCGGATAAGGACGGAAACCGCGACCTCCTGGTCTTCACCGGGAAGGAAATCCGGCTCTATCGGAACCGCGGCGACTTCCGATTCGAATTGGACAAGCAGTTCGCCGACCGCTTCGGCCGGCTCGGGGGGACAAGCGGCCAGCTCGTCGACATGGATAACGACGGCGACCTGGACCTGGTGATTGCCGACGCCCATCGCCGGGACGCGACCCGCGGGCCGGCACTCTTGATCAACGATTGGCCCCGCGGCGGCTTCATCAATGCCGCCGAGAGCGACCCCGGCAACCTCCTCAACGTCGTCCAGGTGCCGGGCGACGCGTGTTGCGTCGCGGCCGATTTCAACGGGGACGGCAAGTGCGACCTGCTCATAACCGCGATGAACGACCGGCCGCGCCTGATCCTGAACGCGACACAGGGAGGGCACTTCCTGGCCCTCGATCTGCTCGGGACCCGTGAGAAAGACCAGAAGTCGCGATCCAACGGCTCCGCGATTGGGGCGCGGGTGGAGATCAAGAGCGGCATGGTCTTTCAGCAGCAGGTCGTGGGAGCGCCTTCCGGAGCGACGGCCATGCCGCCGCTGCGGCTCCACTTCGGAATCGGGCCGAACACGCAAGTCCAGTGGCTGCGGATCCTCTGGCCGGACGCCGTGCTCCAGGCGGAGCTGGAGCAGGCCGCCGACCGGGTGCTTTCGATCGCCGAGGTCTCGCGGAAGCCGTCCTCGTGCCCCCATCTGTTTGCCTGGGACGGCTCGCGGTTCGAATTCGTCGCGGATTTCGGCGGAACGGGAGGATTGGGGTATTTCCTCGCCCCCGGGGTCTATGCGAAGCCGGACCCGACCGAGTACCTGCCGGTCCCGCGGCTCCAGCCGCGCGACGGCCAGTACGTCCTCCAGGTGCTGGAACCGCTCGAGGAAGTCGTCTACATGGACGAAGCGAAGCTGATCGCCGTGGACCATCCGGCGGGGACGCAAGTCTATCCGCACGAGATGATGGCGGTCCGGGCGGCCCCGCCGCCGTTCGAGGTCTTCTGCTTCCGCGAGCCGATCGAGCCGGTGCGGGCCGTCGACCGCCGCGGGGCCGACGTGACCGGGCAACTGCGGCGGGTCGATCGGCAATACGCCGGCGCGACCGAGCCCGACGGGCGGTTCGTCGGCTACGCCAGGGAGCATTTCGTGGAGCTGGATTTTGGCGACCGCCTGCACAAGGTGCCGCCTGCCGCGCGGCTAGTGCTCTTCCTGCAGGGCTGGGTGGAGTACGGTTATTCGTCGACGCACTTCGCGGCCGGGCAAGCGGGCCTCCGCCTGAAGGCCCCCAGCGTCCACGCGCTGCGCAGCGGCCGCTGGGTGGAACTGTTCGAGGAGGTCGGCTATCCGGCAGGGCTCCAGCATACGATGACCCTCGACGTGACCGGCAGGCTCCTGCCCGGGGACCGGATGATCCGCATCTCCAGCAACATGGAGATCTACTGGGACCGGATCTTCCTGGCGGCTCACTTGGCCGATGCCAAGCTGGCCCTCAAGGAGGTCGCCGCCAAAGGGGCGAATCTCCACTACTTCGGGTATCCCCGCGAATACTCGCCCGACGGCCGCCAGCCCAACCTGCTCGACTACGGCAACGTGGACCGAAGCGTGCCCTGGAAGCTCATGAAGGGCTGGTACACCGGTTACGGGGAAGTCGCCGAGCTGCTGGAAGCGGCGGACGACTGCTACGCGATCATGGGGCCCGGCGAGGAGTTGACGCTGCGATTTGCGGCAGCCGCGTTCGGCCCGGTCCCCGCGGGCTGCCAGCGGAGCTTCATCCTCAAGACCGATAGCTACTGCAAGGACATGGACCTCTACACGGCGTTTCCGGATACGGTCGAGCCGATGCCGTTCCACGCGATGAGTTCGTATCCCTACCGGGCCGACGAGCACTATCCGGACAACGCCAAGACGCGGGAGTATCGCCGCCGCTTCAACACCCGGCAGGTCCCGGCCCAGTAGACGGGAAGACGCGCCATGGAAACGGGTCCCAAGTCTGCTCCGCGCCGGGACGACGGCGCCGACTCGTCGCAGCAGACTCCTTCGGGGAGTCCGGGAAGCGTGCCGAGGCTCTGGCTGGTCGTGGCGGTCGCTTGCCTGGGGGGGGTGGCCGTCTTCGTGAGCCGGCCAAGGCGCCCCGCGGAGCCATTGCAGGGGAGAAAAGCCTCGCGGCTGGAGGAAGGGGGGTCGCCCGCGGCGGGGCCGGGAAGCCGCCCGGCCGACGCCTCGATTCCCGTCCCGGCAACGGCCAAGGAGCTGATTGCCGAGGGAGAGCGGGTTGCGGCCGAGCTTGTGGAGGCCTTTCCCAAGAGCCCGGAGGCGCTGGTGCTCATGGGGCGCGTCCACCGCAGGTTCGGCAGCTCGGCCAAGGCGATGGAGTGCTGGGAGAAGAGCCTGAAGCTCGATCCCGGCTGCGTCGATGCGCACTATTACATCGGGCGCGTCTCGATGGAAGTGTCGGACTACGGGAAAGCCGTCGAGCACCTCCGCGAGGCGTGCGCCCGCGCCCCCGCGCACGTTATGGCGGCGCTGCGTCTCGGGGAATCCCTCATCCGCGTGGGCCGGTTCAAGGAAGGGGTCGACGTGCTGGAAGGGGTCATCGACAAGGGGCTGCGATCGCCGCAAGGACGCCTGCTGCTCGGGCAAGGGTACGTGCAACTGAAGGAATACGAGAAGGCGAAGGACTCCTTCGAGGCGGCCGTGACCTTGGCTCCGGATTTCACGCAGGCCCATTACGGATTGGCCCAGACCTACGGCCGGCTGGGACTCCAGGAGAAGGCCAAGGAGCAGATGGAGCGTTTCTCCCGCTTGGAGGCCGAAGACCAGAAGCGCCGCCGCACCAACCGGCCGAGCACGGACGTGGGGTTCGTCCGCCAGGCAGTCGCCGGCTACCACGCGGCTGCCGGCGTGGTGTACGTGACTCGCGGCAGGACCGATGAAGCCGAGAGACACTGGCTCCGTGGGCTGGCGATTGATCCGGCCAGCCGGGACTGCCGGGGATCGCTGGAGAAGCTCTATTGGCAGCAGGGCCGACGAGAAGAGGCCGTGCGGATCTCGCGCCCGCAGGGGGGCGTCAAGGCTGCACCCGGGGAGGATTGGGATGAAAGGTCCGCAAGCGGGATGGGTGGTATGCGCTAGGGGCTTCCCTGCTGCGGCGCTCTGGCTGGCAGCCCTATCGGCCGCGGCACGCGCGGAGGGGCCCATCATCCTCCGCGACGTGACGAAAGAGACCGGGATCACCTTCCAGCACACCGACGGCTCCAGCGGCCGCCGCTACATCGTGGAGACCGTGGCCGGGGGACTGGCGACCTTCGACTACGACGGCGACG
>CAYGZA010000319.1:0-7544 GCA_964354135.1 uncultured Planctomycetaceae bacterium | reverse complement strand
TACGACCATGTGGTTGCCAGACTCCGGTTAGCCTGAGTTTGCAAAACTCCAGTCATAACTTGGAGAAGGGCTTCACTTTACAGTGCGGGCCCGGGTGGTTACACTCAATTCGCTGGGGCCCTGCGATTTTTTCCCGAGGGGCCGTCTTGGCCGGAGAGAAAGGAATAGGGGAGGAGCGTTCCATGCGACCCGCAGGTTTCAGGCCGCTGTGGTGCCCCACGGCAGCGCTGGCGATTGCCGCGATGGCTGCCTGTCTTGACGCAGAGACCAAGGACAGCCGCCAAATCGCCGGTGAGCCGATCAGGATCAACAAGCCCCTGATTGCGCATTGGAAGTTCGACGAGCAGTTCGGGTCGAATTGCCTCGACTCCAGCGGGAGCGCCGGGATGGACGTTCAGGCGGCGGGCCGCGTGTTGCGCACGCGGGGCGTGTACGGCAAGGCCCTGGACCTGCGCGGGGCTCACGCCCTGAAGGTCGCCGGCATGCCGCGCACCGAGTTGTCCCGGATCACCTTCTCGGCGTGGACCCGGCCGACCGATTTGCAGGGGTTCCGCGAACTCTTCCGCCAGGAATGCCCCAATCGCCTGCTCTTCTCTTATCAGGAGAACGGCACGATCCTCTCGCTCGGGCTCAACGTGGGCGGCTACATGGAATGCGACGCCCAAATCAGCCCGGCACAGGTCCTCGACGGTGCGTGGCATCACTGCGCCGCCACCTTCGACGGCCGATTCATGCGGGTCTATTTGGACGGCAAAGAGATCGCCTTGCTCGGCCGCCCGGGGAAAATCGCCCTCCAGCCCGAGGTGCCCGCGTTCATTGGCTCGTCGGGCGGTGTGGGCGAGCACTTCCAGGGCGGACTGGACGACCTGCGGATCTACGCGGACGCGTTGACGCCCGAGGAGATCGTCGCCCTTTACCGCGGCGGCATCGACTCGATCGCCCGCGTCTCCAAAGAGCTGGAGCAGGCGATTGGCTCGGTCTACTCCCCGGGCAAGTCGTTTGCCGGAACGCTCGCCGCCTGCCGGAAGAACCTCGCGGACAAGGGGGTGTCGCTCGACCGCGATCTCGCCGGCGTGATCCTCGCGAAACTGAAGGCCGGTTTCCCGGAGGACTACGACAACTTCGTCCTCTGGTCCGGCGCGAACCCGATCGAGTATTTGACGACCAGCGAGAGCGGCTTCCACACAAGGCAAGCGGAGCGGCTCGTGGACCTGCTCGTCGAATACAAGCCGCTCACGGAGCGTCAGTGGAAGAATCAGACCCCTGAAGAACTCCGTAAATGGGAGGAAGCCGGCAAGATCCAGAAGAAGCTGGAGGACCTCAAGGCCCGCGGCGAGTCGGCCAAGTTCTCGCCCGAGTGGATCGAGATCATCCTGGAGGCGGGCCCGCGGATCCAGTTCCGCCCGACGGTGAACGAGGCGGTGGCCCCCTATGTCCGGCCGGAGACCCCGGCGACCCGCGACCTCTCTGCGGCCGAGGCCCGCGCGGCGCTGGAGCGGGATTGGCTGCACCAGGCCGACCAGAATCCCACCCCCGAGCGCATCAAGGGCGAAATCCAATGGGCCCGGCAGTTCGCCGAGAGAATCGGGGCGAATTGGCCCGGGCGAGTCGATTTCTCGCAGGAGCTTTCGGAACTGAAGGAGCTGGAGAAGCAGGCCGCGTCGGCCGCCGCAGCGGATCGCGAGCTGTACTTCAAGGTCCGGTCCGTGAAGCGGACGATGATGTTCAAGAACCCGGTCGTGGATTTCGACAAGGTCCTGCTGGTCGACATGCCCTACCCGCAAGGCTCCGAGTGGCCGCACGAAACCCGCCACCGGTTGGGCTACATGGCGGTGCCGGGCGGGCGGCTCTTGGTGCTGGAGGGGCTGTCGCCGCTCGGCAAGCTCAGGCAGCTCATGCCCCAACCGCCGCTCCACGGCTCCTTCTGGCGCCCCGACGCCTCCTACGACGCCAAGAACGTCCTCTTCTCGTTCAAGCCGCACAACGAGAAGTCGTTCCACCTCTACGAGATCGACGCCGACGGGACCGGGCTGGTGCAGCTTACCGACGGGCCGTACGACGACTTCGATCCGATCTATCTGCCCGACGACCGGCACATCGTCTTTTCGACCACCCGGGGCCACACCTACGTCCGCTGCATGCCGCCCACGAACGCCTACGTGCTGGCCCGCTGCGATCGCGACGGCAAGAACGTCTATCTCATCACCTGCAACAACGAGCCGGACTATCTCCCGTCGGTCATGAACGACGGCCGGATCGTCCACACCCGCTGGGAATACACCGACAAACCCCTTTGGCGGGCCCAGAAGCTCTGGACCGTCAACCCCGACGGCACCCAGATCAGCACCTACTGGGGCAATCAGAGCGTGTGGCCCGACCTGATGAAGGACGCGCGGAGCATTCCGGGGAGCCGGCGGGTGATGTTCACCGGGAGCGCGCACCACAACTGGTTCAGCGGCTCGGTGGGGATCGTCGATCCCGACCACGGATTCAACTTCCCCGCCGGCCTGACGAAGGTCACGGCCGACGTGCCGTGGCCCGAGTGCGGCAACGGCCCGGTCGATCCGGTCGAGTCGCCGCGGTACCACCCGAGCGGCCATTACCCGTTGTACTATTCGCCCTATCCGTTGGGCGAGCAGGATTTCATGGTGTCGGCCGATCGCGGCGGGAAATTCCTCCTTTACCTGATGGACGTGGACGGCAACCGCGAGCTGATCTACGAAGGCGTTCACAACATCTTTCACGCGATGCCGCTCAAAGCCCGCAGGAAGCCCCCGGTCATTGCCGACCGCGTCGCCTGGCCCGACCGCAAGGAGCGAGCCAACCCGAAAGGCGGCGTCCTCTTTAGCGGCAACGTGTATCAAAACGCTCCGGCGGAACTCAAGGGGAAAGCCAAGTTCCTGCGGGTCTTGAACATCGACCCGAAGACGTACACCTACTGGTACAAACGGCCGTACATCTCGACCGGACCCGTGGTCTCTGCGGTGCAATCCGACGGCATCAAGCGGATTCTCGGCACGGTCCCGATTGAGGAGGACGGCTCGGTGGCCTTCCACGTGCCGTCCGGCACGGCGCTGCACTTCCAGCTTCTCGACGCAAGCGGCCGCGCGCTCCAGACCATGCGGAGCTTCGTGGGGGTCATGCCCGGCGAGCGGCGGGGATGCCTCGGGTGCCACGAGTCGCACAGCCGGACGCCGGAAATCCGGACGGCATCGGCCGCGCTGGCCAAAGAGCCGCACCAGATCACTCCGCCGCCCTGGAGCGACGACACCGTGAGCTACCCCCGCTACGTCCAGCCGGTGCTGGACAAGTACTGCGGCAAGTGCCACCAGGGCGACGGCGAGGCAACGAAGATCCTCGACCTGACCGAGCGCCCCAGCGCGCCCATCTTCACCGAGCCGTACCTGACGTTGATCGGCCGGCCCACTTGGGGTGCGCCCTACGTGCGGCCCGACAAGCCGGTGGCCGGGTTCGCCATCGCCAACACGCTCATGGTCGAGGCGTACGGGCAACTCGATCCGGTCGCTTACAAGACCCCCCGGCCGATGACGGCCCTCTCGTACCGCAGCCCGCTTATCGAACTCTGCTCCAACGGCAAGCACTACGACGTCAAGGTCGACTCGATCGGCCTCCAGCGGCTCATCGCCTGGGTCGACACGATGTGCCCCTACTGCGGCGAGGATGAAGTCCGCGCCATTGCGGACCCCGTTTTCCAGGGCGTCGATTGGCTGGCCGTCCGCCCGAAGATCAAGACCGCCCCGCGGATTATCCGCCCGGGCCCGGTGGACTGACGGCCGCCGGCGCGCCCGCTGTGCCGGCGCGGACCACTTCCGACCGCAGGTTCTCCCAGAACTGCGCCAGAGGGCGGGTGCTTCGGGCGGGCAACGTTCCCGGGGCGTAGGCCGCCTTGTTGTACAGCTCGGCCAGGGTTCGCGCGTCCCGCGAGAGCGACTCCACGCGGGCCGCAACTTGCTCGGCGAATTCGTAGGCGGTCTGGTCGGGCTCGCGGGGAGAGCCGTTTTCGCAGGCCCATGCCTCCAGGGCCTCGAAGCTGTAGCGGATCAGCTCATCCGGCGTGAAGCGGTCGGCCGTTCCTGCCGCGAACGGATCGACGAAGTCGGCAAACCGCCGCGTGGGCGGGGGACTGGCCATTGGCTCCTCGCCGGCCGCGACGGCCGTTTCCTTCGCCTTTCTCCCGAAGAGCCAGCTCCAGAACTGCCGCCATCCCTCCAGGAGATTGCGGAGGGCCGCGGCCAATTGCTCCCGCGACCGCCAGCACCAGTAGGCGGCAATCAGGATGAGCGCACCGTAGAAGAGCCACTTCAATAGCGGCCCAACCGACTCCAAAGCACGCTGCAACTGGGGCGGGGACCCGGCCGAAGGCGTCTTCGGACCGCTCGGAGGGCGGTTTTCGTCCGGCGACTTGGGAGGCTCCCCGGACGGCTTGGGCCTTTGCGCCGCGCTGCCGGAGCCGCTGCCCGGCGGCCGTTCGGCCTGCTTCGTCCCGGTCCCGCTGCGGCCGGTCTTGTCAGGAGGCGAGTCCTTGCCGGCACCCTTGGACCCGTCTTGATTGGGCTCCTGGGAATCGCCCTTCTTGCCGGCGTCTGGTTCACCTTTGCCTCGTTCACCCTCGCCTTGTTGTCCGGACGAGTCGCGCTCGGAGCCGCCGCCTTTTTCCTGGCCTTTGTCCCGGCCCTTGCCGCCGCCACCGTCGCGGCCGGAGTCCTTGCTGCCGGAGCCGTCGTCGCCCGGCCGCGACTTGCCTTGCTCGCCTTGGGACTTGCCTTGCTCACCCTGGGACTTCCCCTGCCCGCCGCCGGACTTGCCTTGCGTCTTGCCGGGCCCCTGAGCGCCCGACGGCTTGGTCCCCTCGCTGCCGCCGGTGGGCTGGAGGTCCTTCTTCTGTTCTTCGGGCGGCCGCTGGTCCTGACCGGTGGGCGAGCCCTGGGCATCCTTCTCCGCCGCGTCGCGGCCCATCGCATACCGAGAGGAGCCTCGCTCCGGCGAGGTCATCTTCCAGGGCACCTGGGAAATCGCGTATTCCGCGTTGGGGCGCGGCAGCAGGGCGGCAGCTCCCAGAAGAGCAACGATCAGAAAGCACCCGATGCCGATCCACAGGCCGGCCATGGCGGGGGGCATTTGCAGGCGCCGCTCGCGGAGATAACGCCGCAGCCCCAGGAAGCTCGTACACAACAGGAGCCCCAGCGCGCACGCCACGTAAATGAACAACATCGCAAAGCCGTAACGCCGCCGCTCCACGCTGCCCGCGGGAATGAACCACTGGCCGATGCCGAAAAGCGGCAGCGCCCCCAGCGAAAAATAGATAATCCACACGCCCGGGGCGTGGGGGCGGGGCCGCGGACTCAAGAGCCGCTCCCACCAGGGTCGAGGCAGCTCGTCGCCAGCCGTCACGCCTTCCAGGTCTCCAGACGCCCGGACCTGGGCCGGTAGTTGGTCTTCTTTGCCCTTCTCCAGGCCGGCAAACCGCAGCAGCCCCTCGCCCGACGGATCGGCGCTCTCGTCGATGAACGTGCAGTCCCAGGTCAGCTTGTGGGCGCACCACCAGATGAGGGCCATCAGGGCGATGTTGATGATCCCGCTATAGGCGCTCAGCGCGCCGCCCCGGTAGACCACGAACCGGTTCAGGGCAATCGCGGTCACCAGGGCCAGCGGCAAGGCGTACATCATGGCGTGCTCGTAGCCCATCTCGATCGAGATCCGCCCGATGAGCACCGCCGCAAAGATGAACAGGCTCAGGACGAGGCCCAGCCGGTCGGAGTGCTGGCCCTCGTAGAAGACGTCCAACAGGAAGTGAATCAGGCTGCCGATCAGGACCATGATCAAGGCCGGGCTGACGGCGATCACGAGGTAGTCGGCCAATGTGGGGTGGAGTCGTCTCATCGCAGGACGTACTGCCGGCAGAGATTCACCAATCCCGCTTCGTCCACCAGGTGGCGGACCTCGATCCCCTCGGCGACCAGCGGCCCGGCCGCCTGCTCGAACTCGTGTACATGATACGCGTTGACAATCGCCGTGACCGCAAACCCGCGGCGGCGGAGGCCGCCCAAAGCCAGGGCGGTCTCCGTACCCACGCCCGAGAGCAACGCCATCACGGTGGCGTCGCGCGGGATTCGGCTGGCCGTCTCGTTCACCAGCCCGGCCAACGGCAGCCCGTCGGTCAATTCGAGCCGGGCCAGGGCCTCCAGGATCCGCATCAGTTGCTCCGGGCCGCGGCGAGTTTCCACCACGACCGGCTGGAGGCGG
Source organism: uncultured Planctomycetaceae bacterium (assembly GCA_964354135.1). GTDB lineage: Bacteria > Planctomycetota > Planctomycetia > Pirellulales > Thermoguttaceae > CAYGZA01. The sequence goes on along the minus strand of CAYGZA010000319.1, from coordinate 1,280 downwards.
TCGCTTTGCTCCAACATGCCGGCGGACCTTTGGGCCGCCCGGCGGGTGCGAAAATCGGGGTCCCAGCCCCGCTGCCGGATGCGGTCGGCGGCGTCGCGGCCGTTGGTCACAAGCCCGATCTGCTGGCCCATCTCGTAGACCGCGTTGGCCAGCGAGGCCGCGGCGGTCACGGCCAGCTCGGACCGGTACGGCTCGTGCTCCGGGGCATAGGAGGCCCGGTGGAAGTCGAGCACCAGTGTGGCCCCGGCCACGGAGGACGGCTCGTAGAGCTTGCTGTGCAACAGCCCGGTCCGCGCCGTGGCCCGCCAGTGGATGCGGTTCATCGGGTCGCCGCTTTGATACGGACGCACGCCGGCGATCCGCGTCGGGTCTTCGTAAAGCCGGTGCGTCATGCGGACCTCGCCGATCGGCCGCCGCGAGGCCACGTCGTAGCCCTCCAGCGCGACCGTCTTTGGGTAGACGAGCAGGAAGTGCGGCGCGGTCACCACCCTCCAGCGGCGGTGCAGCCCGAAGAGGTCGCCCGTTTCCAGCACCAGCGGCCCGATCTGGTAGTAGCCGCGGTTGTTGCACCGCAGTTGATAGTAGATCGTCTTGCGGCCCCGGCTGCCGAACATCGCCAATTGCAGCCGCTTGCCGAGCACCGTCAGCTTCGGAGGCTGCGCGCCCAGGGCATCGCGCGGCAGCAGGTCCTCCAGGAGCACCCAAGCCACCGGCACGGCCCCGGTGTTCTTCACGTCCAGCACGACGGCCACCGTGTCGCCCACGTTGGCCGAGACGCGGTTGCACTCGCGGGCCGCGGCCAGGTTCTCGGCCCAGGACCGCGCCAGGAGCCGGCTGGTCACCAGCACGGCCAGGAGCACGTACATCGCGTAGGCCAAGAGACTCAGCCCGAAAACCAGGGCCACGAGCAGAATCGCGATCGCCCCGGCATACCATCTCATGGCACGTTCGCTTCCTTGGGGGCCATCATCGGGACGGGCACGTCCTCCACGACGTCCTCGACGATCGCCGCGGCGGTCATCTTCCGCAGCCGGCTCTCCGGCCGGAGGATCAGCCGGTGGGTGAGCACGGGCGCGGAGACCCGTTTCACGTCGTCCGGCTGCACGTAGTTGCGCCCGGAGATCGCGGCCAGCGCCTGGGAGCAGCGGAACAGCGCGATCGAGGCCCGGGGACTCGCCCCCAGGCTCAGGTCCTCGCACTGCCGGGTGTCTTGGACAATCTGGGCGAGGTAGCGGCGGATCTTGTCGTCCACGTGGACCTCGCGCACCGCCTTCTGCGCC
>CAYGZA010000318.1:0-7635 GCA_964354135.1 uncultured Planctomycetaceae bacterium | reverse complement strand
GCTCTCACACATCACGGGATTGACCTTGCCGGGCATGATCGAGCTGCCAGGCTGGAGGTCGGGGAGCTTGATTTCGTAGAAGCCGCACCGCGGGCCGGAAGCCAGCCAGCGGATGTTGTTGGCCACGCCGAAGAGCGTCACGGCAATGGCCCGCAACTGCCCGTGGCACTCGACCAGGCCGTCGCGCTGGGCGTTGGCCTCGAAGTGGTTGACGGCCTCGACCAGCGGGAGTCCCGTCTCCTTGGCCAGCAGTCGAGCGACGCGGCGGCCGAACTCCGGGTGCGTGTTGATGCCGCTCCCTACCGCGGTCCCCCCGGCCGGCAGCTCGCGGACCGCTTCCAGCGCCCGCCGGGCCCGCTCGACCGAAAGCTCCAGTTGCCGCGCCAGCCCGCCGATCTCCTGGCCCAGCGTCAGTGGCGTGGCGTCGGTCAGATGGGTCCGCCCGATCTTAATCACGTCCTGCCACTCGGCGGCCTTTGTTTGGAGCACTTCCTGGCAGCGCATGAGAGCGGGAAACAGTCCCTCGTGAATTGCCAGCCCGACCGCCACGTGGATCGCGGTGGGGAAGACGTCGTTGCTGCTCTGGCCCATGTTCACGTGATCGTTCGGGTGGATCGGCTTGTCGGGCAGGAAGCGGTCGCCGCCGGCCAACTCAATTGCCCGATTGGCGATCACCTCGTTGGCGTTCATGTTGCTGGAGGTGCCGGAGCCGGTTTGGTAAACGTCCACGGGGAACTGGTCGTCGAGCTTGCCTTCGGCGACCTCGCGGCAAGCGGCCATCAGGGCCTCAACCTGCTTCCCGGTCAGCGGTTGTTTGCCGAAGCCGGTCAGCCGGCCCAAGTCCCGGTTGGTCGCGGCGGCCGCCCATTTCACCAGCCCGAGGGCGTGGATCAGCTCCGCCGGCAACCGCTGCCCGGAAATCGGGAGATTCTCCACGGCCCGCTGCGTCTGCGCCCCGTAATACGCCTTGGCGGGCAAATGCACTTCGCCCATCGAGTCGCGTTCGATACGGAAATCGGTCATTCCAGACCTCGGGTTCTCTCGGAAGGAAGCGGCGTACTGTTCAATCGACAAGCGCTTTTCGAAGCCATGTGAGAAACGGCTCAACGAGCGAACAATGCGGGTCCATATAGCGTGCGGTGATGGCTTGGCCAAGAGGCTTCCCGGGCTCCTTCTGAATACCTAGCCACGTGTGGATACGGGCCTTGGGCCGCCGTGCTTCGGGGAAAAGACGCTCTTGTTCGGGGATACTCGCGAGGAAAGCGTCCACTCGCGGGAAGAGCGTGTCTTGCGCGGGAACGAGAAGACGCACGAAATCCTCAAGCATTCCCGGCAAGCGGTTGTCCGGCATCAGCCAGACGCCAAATCGCGGCCCGTGCGAGTAGCGGATGACGGTGCCTGCCGGGTCCGGCCGATTTGGCAGCCCCGGGTAGCCGGCGCGGTCGAGCCGATCTTTCAATGCCTGCCATCTTGCCCCAAGATCGTCGTCGGCGTCCAGGACGACCGCCAGAGCCTCGCGGTCGCCGATCGCCACTTGAGCTGGTACAACGTCGAGTAGTTCGGCGTACCCGCCGACCGGTTGGACCTCGACCTCCGCCGAGCCCCACGTCACGCGGAATCCGCCGTGCTCCAGCCGAATAGAATCACTCTCGATCTCTTGAGCCCGCGCAATCGCTCTGATCACGTGGCAGTCGTCGAAGCCCTCGACGAGCAGGAGTCGCTTCTGTTCCATCACCGTACCTCAATTCCGTGCCGAGTCACGATTGGCAGTTGGTCGTCGGCGAAGATAACGGCGCGGTTCGCGTCCCCTTTCTTCTCGAGGCGGATCAAGACGGCATTGGAGTCTTCCTCCTTGCTGGCCGCGTATTGGAACGCCTCAACGCAATCCCAGGAATGCGTGGCAGCGAAGACCTGCAGGTCTCGCAGCTTGGCGACTTTGATGAGGAAACGCCAGAGGTCCGGGAGCACGGCGTGGTGAATGCCGTTCTCGACCTCGTCGATGAGAAGCATCCTTCCCGACATTGGCTCCTTGAGTTCGTCGAACAACGGGAGCTCGCGTTGCATCATTCCTTCGCCCGCCGCGGTCTCCAAAGCAAGGGCGATCCGCAAGACGCGGATCATTCCGTCCCCCAGGCTCTTCAAGGGCACCGGCTCCACGTCTTGCTCAACGCGAACCTTGAACATGCGTCGCCCAGGCATTCGTGGATTACCGACAGCGATTATGCGATCTACGGATCCGATGATCCGCAAGCACTCGCGCACGCGTTCTTCACCTTCCTTCAGCGCAATGGCATCCCATTGCCACGCCATGTGCTGGAAATCGATCTTGGCGGCGCTTACGAAAGCCGGACTGGCGCCGAATCTGCGGACGAAGGGTCGTGGGGAGTTGCGAGACCACGTAATCTGTTGCGAAGTCAACGCGTGGATCTTGCGCTCCCCTTGAAACACGCTGATTCCGGGAACGACGTCCGGCTCGCTCAATGAACTCTCTTCCTCGCTGAATGAACTCTCTCCCTCGCTCAATGAACTCGCAAGAGCCTTGTGTGCTCCCGATCCGAGCGGTCGGTCATATGGAACGTGGGGGAACGCCGCCAACTCGACTCGAAGCGCGAGCGGGTCGTCCCCCAGAATCCCAAGGCGCATCGCATTATCTGGTCCCAAGACGGGGTCACGTCCGTGGAATAGCGACTCTAGACGCAGGAACCGTTCACCGCGCCCCTCGACGGGCTCCTGCCCTGCGTACACTTCGTCGCACTCGGCAAGCAAGTCACCGAGAACTTTCGGATCGCCACCGGACCCATAGAATCGCAGGGCTTCGAGAAGCATCGTCTTCCCCACGTTGTTCCGCCCGGTGATGAGATTCACGCGCCCGAGCCGGGGGATCATCAGATGCGAGAACGTGCGAAATCGTTCAATCTCGAAACTGGGCAGCACGGTTGGTTTCCTCGAAAAAGGAGGATGTTGCAGCAGGACCCCAAAGAAGTATGCCCGCGCTCAGTATATCCCTCGACGAATTTCCTGGGAAAGGGGTTCGGTTTCACTCCCGTTCTCCTGGGGAGTATTCTGACTGGGAGACGGTATAATGAAGCAGGCAAGTTACCTTCGTGACGAATCTCTTGCGGGGGTAGCCGAGGACCCTGCCAATGGACGATCTCAAACGCCAAGTGCGTAAAGCCCAGTGGTTCCTGGGGTTACAGCGATTCGTCGGGGTCCTGGGGTGGTGCTGGTTCGGGGCCCTGCTGATGGCTTTGGCGGGGATTGTGGGGGGGCGAATCTGGCCCCTGGGGATCGAGGACTGGGTTTGGGGGACAGGGGCTCTGGGCACAGGCCTTGTGGCCGCGGTGGTCTGGGCCTTCGCGGCGAGTCGCGGGCCGATGGATGCCGCCATCGAGATCGACCGCCGCTTCGGCCTCAAAGAGCGGATTTCCAGCACCCTGGTGATGTCCCCCGAGGAGCGCGAGACCGACGCGGGCCAGGCCCTCCTGCGCGATGCGGTCCGCCGGGCGGAACGGATCGACGTGCGGGATCAGTTTGCGATTGCTCCCGGCCGGCAACTCCTCCTGCCGTTAGGGCCGGGCATCCTGGCGCTCCTGGTCGCATTGCTGGTCAGCCCGGCCGGGGAGAACCCGGCCCAGGGCAAGAGCGACCCCGCCGCGATCAAGAGCCAGATCACCAAGTCCAGCCAGAGCTTCCAGCTCAAACTGGCCGAGAAGCGGGAGGAGGCCAAGAAACAAGGGCTCAAGGACGCCCAGAAACTCTTCTTGAAGCTCCAGGAGGAGCTGGCCAAGCACGAGACGAAGATGGGCGAGGACCGCAAGGAGGCCGTCGTCAAGCTCAACGACCTGGCCCGGCAACTGGAGAAACGGACCCGGGAGTTGGGCGGCGCTGAGGCCATCCAGAGACAATTGGAGCAGTTGAAGAACGCGGAGAAGGGGCCCGCGGATAACTTCTTGCGGGCCGTCGCCCGCGGGGACGTCAAGGAGGCGCTGAAGGAGTTGGAGAAGATCAAGGCGGACCTGGCCAATAACCGCCTCACCGATCAGCAGAAGCAGGATCTGGCGAAGCAGTTGGACCAGATGCAGAAGAACCTCGACAAGATGATCGAGGCCCATCGCAAGGCCCAGGAAGACCTGAAGAAGCAGATCGAGCAGATCCGCCAGTCGGGCCAAACGGAGCAGGCCGACAAGCTCGAGGAGCAGCTCATGAAGCTCCAGCAGCAGCTCCCGCAAATGAACAAGCTTCAGGACCTCTCCCAGAAGCTCGGGCAGTGTTCCCAGTGCATCAAGGAGGGGAAGCTGCAGGGGGCCGCCGAGACGCTGAGCCAGGTGCAGTCGGAGCTCCAGGACCTCCGGCAGCAGCTTGAGGAGTTCAGTCTCCTCCAGGATGCGAAGGACGAGCTGGACCAGGCCCGGCGGCAGATGCTCTGCAAGCAGTGCAACGGGGCGGGATGCGCGGCCTGCGGCGGAGGAGACGAGGACGGCGAGGGCAAGCCCGGCATGGGGCTCGGCAAAGGCCGCGGCGCCGGTCCGCGGCCCGAGGAGAAAACCGAAACGGAATCCTACGACACCCGGGCCTCGGTCAAGACGCGGCCCGGGGCGGGCACCATCGTGGGCGAAGTGGAGGGCCCGAACATCAAGGGCGACGTCCAGCAGACCCTCATCGAGATGGAGCGCAAGGCCCGAACTCAGGCGGCCGACCCGCTCACCGACCTGCGAATGCCCCGCAAGCACCGCCAGAACGTCCAGGAGTACTTCGATCGCTTGCGGGAAGGGAAGTAGCGGGAAGGATGAAGGATGAAGGATGAAGGATGAAGGATGAATGAGGGACGGGCGCGGCCCTGAACCCTGCTCTCTAACCCCTGGCCCCTGGCCCCTCTACCTTAACCCCTGCCCTCTGCCCTCAGGTCACTTGGTCTTCATTCGCCGGGGAATGGTGAAGGAATAGCCACACACCACGATACCGGTGCTCATCAAGATCCAAGGGGCCCATTCGCGGGGCACGAGCTCGCGATTGGGCGCGACTTTGGCTTCCCCGCCGTTGGCCGGAGCGGCTTGCGGCGCGGCCGGCAACCGCGACTTGAGGATGAACCGGTCCACGCCCAGGCACTGAGCCCCGAGGAGGAACACATAGACCCCGATTGCCAGGAACAACGATCGCCACATGGTTAAGCCCTTATTCGCCTTGGGGAACGGCTATGTCGAAACAGGGTTTCACGATCACAGGAGAGCGGGCGAGGGAGGGCGGGCACGGGAGGGCGAGGCTCCTGCCGAGCCGGGGCAAGCAGCGCAAGCTTGACGATCTCGATTGCGGCTCGGCGGGAGCCTCGCCCTGCCGGAACCACGCAATGTCAAGGTCATTCGGGCTCCCCATCTTCTTGATCGACGGCGGTTTAGGGCCGACTGGAGCCCGGAGGGCGGCTTGACGGGGGAAACGGCCGTTGGTCGGTCCGTTGGAAGGGGTCATGCCAGGTTTCTCGGCCCGGCTCTGCCACAGTAAGAACATTGCTGTGACAACTGTGGGTTATTGCCCGGCAGGCAACGTCATGGCGAGTGTGCATTCGATGGGTGTAGGCGGCGGCACCGGCCGCGGGGGCGCACCCTCGCCTTTTCCCGAGAAATCGGGCACTTCCGCTGGAAACGCAGCCCTGTTCCCCGATAATCCGGACTTCTTCCCCAGGCGATAAACGTCAGGGCCTGCTCGGGCCGATGGAACAGGTGGGAAAAACTGTGGCGAAGAGGTTGTCCCTCCTGAGAAATCGCCCTATAATCGCGCAGGCGGTGATTGACGGCTGATCGGAGGGGACCGGCTCGACGCACCTGGAGGAGTTTAGCAGCCTTGTCAGGGAAACCGAGAATTCTGGTGATCGGTGACTCCCGCCAGGGTATCGATTGGTTTGCGGCCGCGGCTGCCGAGGTCTGTGACGCGGCGGTTGCCCTCGACGCCGTGGAGGCGATGGACCTTCTCGGCCGGGAGACGTTCGACGGCGTTTACGTCGGGTCCCACCAGTTCCAGGAGGCGTTCTCCGTCGCCAAGGTCTTGCAGAACGAGCAGATCCTGGACGGTATGCCGGACGGCGTGGTCCTGTTGGATGTCAACAACACCGTCCTCTGGTCCAACGGCCGTTTTCTGGCGTGGATCGGGCTGGAAAGCGCCGTCGGGGCCAATTTCTACAACGTGATGGGGAGCCCCGACATCCTCGGGCCCGACTTCTGTCCTTTCCACACGGCCCAGTCCACGGGCACGCCGAGCTGCACCACGCTGCGGGTGGGCGAGAGCCGCTATTACCACCTCCACGTGGCTCCCGTCTGCCGGGCCGGCGAGCCTCCCCAGCACCTGATCGTCACCCTCCGGGACGTGAGCGCGGCGGTCGAGCAGCAGCAGAAGATGGCGGCCATTCACCAGGCAGGCATGGAGCTGGGCGACCTCACGCCGGACGAGCTCCTGCGGATGTCGGTGGAACAGCGGATCGAGCTCCTGAAATCCAATATCCTCCACTACACCAAGGACCTCCTGCGGTACGACGTCGTCGAGATCCGCCTTCTGGATCAGAAGACCGGCCGGCTGGAGCCGTTGTTGTCCGAAGGCATGGAGCCGGAGGCGGCGGTCCGGGCGCTTTACGCCCAGCCGCAGCACAACGGGGTGACCGGCTTCGTGGCCGCCACGGGCAAGAGTTACCTCTGCGAGGACACGGCCGAGGACCCGCTGTACCTGCCCGGCTCTAAAGGGGCCCGCAGCTCCTTGACCGTCCCCTTGGTGCTTCATGATGAGGTGATCGGGACCTTCAACGTCGAGAGCCCCGAGCCCCGGGCGTTCAACGAGAACGACCTGCAGTTCCTGGAGATCTTCACCCGCGACGTGGCGGCCGCCTTGAACACGCTGGAGCTCCTGGTGGCGGAGAAGGCCAGCGCGGCGGCGGCCAGCGTCGAGGCGATCCACAGCGCCGTGGCCCTGCCCATCGACGAGATCCTCAACGACGCGGTGAACGTGATGGAGCACTGCACGGAACACGACTCGGAGGTCGCCGAGCGGCTCCATCGCATCCTCCGCAACGCCCGGGACGTCAAGCAGGTGATCCAGATGGTCGGGCAGAGAATGGCCCCGGCCCAAGCCCAGCCTCAGCCGCCGCAGCGGGAAACGGGGGCTCTCCGCGGCCGCCAGATCCTCCTGGTCGACGAAGACAGCAACGTCCGCGGCGCCGCCCACGGCCTGTTGGAGCGATTCGGCTGCAGCGTCGAAACCGCTCCCGACGGCTCCCAGGCGATCTTCATGGTCCGCAACATGGCAAGCCACGGCGGCTACGACGCCATCATCGCCGACATCCGCCTGCCCGACATGACCGGCTACGAGTTCATGCAGCGGCTCCAGGAGATCATCGACGTCGAGCCGCTGCCGCTGGTCCTGATGACCGGCTACGGGTACGACCCCGGCCACTCGATCGTCAAGGCCCGCCAGGCCGGGCTCCAGGCCGTCCTCTACAAGCCGTTCCGGCTCGATGAGCTGCTCAACACCGTGGAGCAGGTGGTCACCGCGCCCCGCGCCGCACCCCAGGCGTGCGGCAGCGGGCAGTGAGCAGGCGTCTCGCCCAGTAGGACCGGCGTCTCGCCTTAGTTTTACCCACGTCCGCCGCGATAGATT
>CAYGZA010000317.1:0-7751 GCA_964354135.1 uncultured Planctomycetaceae bacterium | reverse complement strand
ACGCAGTAAGTGTCTTGGTTGGGGGTCTTGTTACAAACCCAACATAAGAAAAAGGCTGGGTCTTGCCCCTTTTTCAACAGTATGGGGACTGGGGACTGGGGGCTGGGGGCTGGGGAATGCCCTTGAGTTTCTCCTGGACTTTCTTGGCCTTCTCGGTTTCGCCGGCCTTCTGGAGCGCCTCGGCCGCGCGGCGCCAGGCGTCCTTGGCCTTCTGGGGTTGGCCGATCGCGCGGTGGGCATCGCCGAGGTGGTCGAGGACCGTCGGGTCGGGCTCCAGGGCGGCGGCCTTCTCCAGCTCGGGCAGGGCCTCCTGGATCCGCCCTTTCTGGAAGAGGACCCAGCCCAGACTGTCGCGATAGGCGGCGTTGTCCGGCTCCTTCTCGACGGCCTTCCGGATCATGCGGTGGGCCCGCTCCAGGTGCTTGCCCTGCTCCGCCCAAATATAGCCGAGGTCGTTCAGGGCCGAAGGGTCCTCGGGAAACTCGTCGAGGACCTGTTCCAGCCATTCCACGGCCCGGGCGTTGTCGTTCTTCACCACGGCGACGTTCGAAAGGGCCAGCCGCGCCTCGCGGACCACCGCTCGCGCGCGCTCCGAGCTGTAATCCGCCGCGTGCTTCTCGATCAGCTCGCGGTAGGCCTTGGCGGCCTCGTCGTACCGCTTGCTGTGATAGAGGACCCACGCGACCCGGGCAAGACAGCGGGGAAACTCGTTCTTCGCCTGGGACTCCTTGGACGCTTTGTCCGCCTGTTGGGCGGAGGCCAGCTCGACGGCCTTGCGGGCGGCGGCGAGCGCCTCGTCGGTGCGACCGGCCATCTCCAGGGCTCCCGCCAGGTAGAAATGGAACGTGGGGTCCTTCTCCGGCAGGGCTTTCTGTTGAATGCCTCGCTGGAAGACCCGGGCAGCGCGGGCATGGTCGTCTTGGAGCGCCACTCCCAAGCCCCAGGCCAAGAAGACCTTGCTTGCCTGGTCGGGCTTGGCTTGAACGGCCAGATCAAAGAACTCGGCGGCCGTGTCGAACTGCTTGGCCTCGAGCGCCAGCAGGGCGACCGCCAGTCGGGCGTCGTAGCCGAGGCCCTTCGGGTCGGCCTTCAATTGCTGCCGGGCCGTGTCCACCAGCTTCCGGACCAGCTCGGCATCCTCGCCCAACGGCCGATCCTTCTCCGCCAAGGACTCCAAGCCGGCCAGGTGCGAGACCGCTTCGGCCAGCACCGCGAGCAGGGCATCGTATCGCTTGCCCTTGCGATAGATCCCGACGAGGTTCCTGTAGGCCGCGACGGTAGGCGACTTGCCCGCCATCGCCCGGTAGAGCGGCTCCGCCTTCTCCGCCTGTTGGGCCTCGAGGTACTTTTCCGCCAGGAAATGTCCGAGTGGGACGTTGTCGGGGTCGGCGGCCCGGAGGGCCTCCAATCGCCCGAGGAGCTCGTTTTCCCTGTGGAGCGTCTTGAGCACTTCCGCCAAGAGCCGGTAGGGCGCCATGCCCTCGGTGGCCAGATGGGCGTCGAAGGAGGCCTGGAGTTTCTCCAGGGCCTTTTCCGGCTTGCCGGCGCGGGCTTCGACGCGGGCGAGCTGATAGCTCAGCAGGCCCTTGTCCGGTGCGGCCTGATGGGCCTTCTCGAAGGCCTGCGCCGCCTTCTCGAAGCGGCCGGCCAGCAGGAAGGACTCGCCCATGAGGTTGTACGTGGGCCCGGGCTCACTGAGGAGCGTCTTCTTGGCTGCCTCGTCCAGGCCGTATTGTTCGGGATGCTCGATCGCCTCCAGCACCCGGGCGAAGCTGTCGGCCGCCTTGTCGGGCTTCTCGGTGAGATGGTACAGCCGGCCCAGCTCCATCCAGAGCATCACGTCGTCCGATACCGGCTTGGCCCCCTTGCGGACCGCGAGGGCCTTCTCGTACAGGTTCAGGGCCCGCGGCCAATCCCCCGTCTCCGTGAGATAAACGGCCAATCGCTTCAGGAGCAGCGGGTCGGCATCCTCCAGCTCCACGAGCTTCAGGGCGTAACGAACGGCCTCCGCATGGCGCTCCAGCCGGGCAGCCAGAACGACGATCGCCCGGACAATCGCCCCCGAATCGGGATCGTAGCGGGAGGCCCGCTGATACAGTCGCAAGGCCCCGGAGTAGTCCTGTTGGTTTTCGCGGAGCCGCGCCGCGGAGAAGAGGGCGAGGGCCTCGAGGCGGTCCCGTTCCGCCTCGGTCCGCGGCGTCTTGGGCACGAGGGCTTCCGGTTTCTCTTCCAGAATGAGGGGACCGGGCGCGGGAGATTTGGCCGGGGCTGCCGCCGCGGCCGCCGTTGCCGGAGGCTCCGCCGGAGCGGATCGGCCCGCGGCGCCACCGAGAAGGCAGAATGCCGCCGGAGCGAGGAAGACCCATCGCAGAAAACGCGGTGCAGCGGCGTACACGTGACGACCCTCCGGATGCCCGGACCTATCTCGGTTTGCGTTTGGAGAGCCCTTCCGTGGCCGACTCTTGCCGGCCGGCGTCCGGACTGTTTCTGATCTTCGGGCCTTCGGGGTTTTTCTTGGAGGGCGATTTCTTCACGGGAGCGGGCGGTTTCCGCTTGGCGGCAGCATCTTTTTCCTCCGCGGGCTTCGGCTCGGCGCTCGCGACGTGGACCGAAGGAGCGGCGTCTTCTTGCTCGGCCGGTCCGGCGGTAAGGGGGCTCTTCTTGCCGCCGGCGGGTTTCTTCTTCGGCGGCGAGGCAACTTCCTTGGCTGCGGCGGCCGCCTCGGACGGCGGTTTTCCCCCGGCCTCCCGCGCGGCTTCTTTGGTCTGCTCCTTGCCCGCGGGCCGGCGATGGGCCTTCGTCCCTTGACTGCCGGAGCTCGCGCCCGCTGCCGCGGCGGCATCCCGGGAAACGGCCGGCTTGGCTTCGCGGCGCCGCGGCAAGCGGTCCTTGACGCTGGGATCGATCTCCAAGAGGATGCCGTGGAGCGGGGGCGAGTACCGGCCGGCCACGTAATCGGCGCCGAGTTGGTGCAAGAGCGAGCCGAACTCGATGCCGGCATTCTTCGAGATCGCCCGTTCCAGGCCCGGGACGACCCCGGCGGCTGCGTCCTGCTGCGCGACCAGAGCGACCAGGAGGAGCACCGCGAGGGTCCCGGAATCGATGGGGATGGCGTGTCCGCCCAGCGCTGCCTGAACCACGTAGGCCACGCTGAACCGCGTGGTCCCGTTGGTCTTCTCGAGCTTCTCGACGGCCGGCCCGAGGTTTTGCTTGCGGAGGTCCTCCAAGTCGAAGGAGTAGGTGGCTTCAAAGACGCTCTGGAGGACTCGCTTGGCGCGATGCGCGGCTGCCGCCGGCTCCGGCAATCCCGGCACCACCTCCGAGAGCTCGCGGATGCTGCTGACGCGGATCTCGTTCCAATCGTAGAAGGTGTGTACCAAGGCGGCAAACGCCTCCTCCGCGGCGGCGAAATGGGCGTTCTCCAGCAGGCTGGCGAACACCAGGTGCTCCAGCACCGACCGGTTAGGGTCCGGCGCGACCGGGGCGTAGTGCTTCTTGAGGATCTTGTTGAGCCTGGTGAACTGCGCCGTGCGGCTGGGAGCTGTCATGGGGATGATCGTCCGGGTGGGTCAATGGGTGGTGGCCATTCGGTCTAAAGGCACCGGGAGGCCCCGATGCCGCGTGAACCCCGGCGCCTACGGAGCCGGTTCGGGCGGGTCCCCCGGAGAACCTGTCTGCTGCGCCGGCGAAAGGTCCGGTCCGGGCAGGGGCTTCGCCGGGGCTTCGGCGCCGGCCTGCCGGCCCGAGGCGTCGGAGGGGACTTCCTCCGCGGCCTCTTCCGCATCGGCGTCCGCCGGTTGGCCGGCGTCGGCCGGGAGGACCTCCTTCAGGATCCGGGCGACCTCGATGGACTTCTTGACCCCTTGGTCCAGCAGAAACTCGATCCGCGGGGTATACCGGGTATCGATCCGTTTGGAGAGCTTGCTTTGAAGAAACCCTGCCGCGCTCTTGAGGCCTCGGAGGCTGAGCCGCTGCTTGGCGTCGTCGCCCATGACGGAAACGTGGACCTTGGCGTGGCGCAGGTCGGGGGAGACCTCCACGTAGGTCACGGTGACGTCGCGGATGCGCGGATCCTTCACCTCGGCGAGAATCGCCATGCTGACGACCTCGCGGACGGCTTCGGCTGCTTTCAGGGCGCGTCGGGACAACATGCGAGATGAGGCCGCAGGAGCGGCACGGCTAGAACGTTCGGCGGACCTCCTCCACCTTGTAGACTTCGAGGATGTCGGCCTCTTTGACGTCGTCGAAGCCGCCGAGCTTGATCCCACACTCCATGCCTTCGCGGACCTCGCGGGCGTCGTCTTTCTCGCGTTTGAGCGACTCGATGGGATAGTCGCCGGTCACGCGGCTGTCGCGGATGACCCGGGCCCGGCCGTCGCGCTGGATGGTGCCCGCGAGGACGCGGCAGCCGGCCACCGTCCCCACCCGGCTGACGTGGAAGACCCGCTGCACCAGCGCCCGCCCGAGGTCCAACAGGCGCTTCTCCGGCTTGAGCATCCCCTCCAGGGCCGCCTTGAGGTCGCCGGTCACCTGATAGATGATGTCGTAGCGGCGGATCTGGACGCCGAGCTGGTCGGCCAGGACGCGGGCCTTTTCGTCGGGGACGACGTTGAAGCCGATGATCACCGCGTCGGAAGCGTCGGCCAGGTGAACGTCGGCCTCGGTGATCCCGCCCACGGTGGCCTGGAGGATCTGGATCTGCACTTCGGGGTGCTCGAGCTTGGTGAGCTCCTTGCGGATGGCCTCGATGGAGCCGCGGACGTCGGCGCGGAGGATCATGTGCAGGGTCCGCTTCTCGCCCTGCTCGCCCAGGCGATCGAAGAGGTTCTCCAGGGTGACGTGCGGGCGGGCGCCGCTGAGCTCCTGCTGGCGGCTCTTGAGGGCTCGCTCCTGGGCAATCCGCCGGGCTTCGCTGACGTCTTCCAGGACGTAGAATCGCTCGCCGGCGCCGGGAGCCACGTCCAGGCCCGTCAGGTCGACGGGAGTGGAAGGGCCGGCTTGCTTGTATTTCTTCCGCGGGGCGAGCGTATCGTACATCGCCTTGACGCGGCCGAATGCGGAGCCGCAAACCAGCACGTCGCCCACCCGGAGCGTCCCCTTCTGGACCAGAACCTTGGCCACCACGCCGCGGCCTTGCTGCACCTGGGCCTCCAGGCAGACCCCGCTGGCCGGGCGATCGGGGTTTGCCTTGAACTCCCGGAGCTCTGCGACGGTCAGAAGGGTCTCCAACAGCTCGTCGATTCCCTGCCCCGTGACCGCACTGGTCTGCACCACTTCGACGTCGCCGCCCCATTGGCTCGGCAGAAGGTTGTTGGCGGCCAGCTCGCTCAGCGCCCGCTCGAGATTGATGCCGGGAAGGTCGATCTTGTTCAGGGCCACGACAATCGGCACCCCGGCCGCCCGGGCATGGCTAATGGCCTCTTCCGTCTGGGGCATGACGCCGTCGTCCGCGGCCACGACCAGCACGGCCAGGTCGGTGCAATTGGCTCCGCGGGCCCGCATTGCCGTGAAGGCCTCGTGTCCCGGGGTGTCCACAAAAGCGACGGAGCGGTCGTCCTTCTCGACCCGGTACGCGCGGATGTGCTGGGTGATGCCGCCCTTTTCGTGGGCGGCGACGTCGATCCCGAGGATCCGGTCCAGAAGCGACGTCTTGCCGTGGTCGACGTGCCCCAGGAAGGTGACCACGGGAGGCCGGGGTTGTAGGGTGGCCGGATCGTCCGCCCGATCCGCCTCGGTGACAAGCTTCTCCTCCAGCGAAACCGGCTGGCGCAAATCGACCTCAACGCCGAGGCTAACCGCCAGCAATTCGGCCATGTCGGGCTCCACGGCGGCCGTAATCGTGGCAGGGGCCCCCAGCTCCAGCAGCTTTCCCATGACCTGAGGCGCCGGGACGCCCAGGACCTCGGAGAAACTGCGGACCGTGCAAGGCAGTTGCACCACCACCCTGCTCTTGCGCGGGGCGGCCGTGCAGGTGCCGACGCGCCTCAGCCCGCGGGGCGGCCGTACCAGGGCCCGCGACTGCTCTTCCTCTTCCCCCGGCGTGCGGCGCGGCTGCGTCAGGGCGGCACGCTTGCGCTTCAGTTGGCGCTGTTCCCGGCCGCCCAGGGTGGCGGGGCTGGCTTCCTCTTCCGCTACCGCGGGAGCACGCCCGCCGCGGCGAACCCGCTCCTTCTCTTTTTCCTTCTCCCGCTCCTTGTCCCGTTCGCGAGCAGGAGGTGACGGGGTCTCGAAGGGAACCTCCGGCGGCGGCTTGATCCGCTCTTTGGGCGAGGCCTTCCGGCTGGCGGCGATCTTCTCCGCCTGCCTGCGGAGATGCTCCGAAAGGGGCTTGCTGGTTGCGCGACTGGCCCGAATCGCGTCCAGCGGAAGCTTGATGTCCGGCTTCTGGGGCGCCGGCTCGGCGGGCTTGGCGGGGGTGACGGGCTGCTGCGCGACGGGCATCGGCGCCAGCTTGATCGCCGGGCCCGCCTTCTCGGGCTTCTCGGGTCTTTCCGGCTTCTCAGGCTTGGCGGAAGGTTTTCCGGGCTCTTCCCCTTCGGCCGCGGGCTTCTTTCCCAGCGGCGTCTTCTCCTGCTTGCGGTCCAGGACCGGCACCTTCCGCGGAATGTTCCCTGCCGGAGCAATGTAGTCCTCGCGGCGGACCACCCCCGCCGCGCCCGAGACCCCGGCGCCGTGGTCCGAACCCATGCCCGAAGCGACGAGAGCAGCGGCCGACCTCCCTCCCCTGGGCGCGCTCAGGTGAGCCTTGACCGCCGCCACTTCCTCATCCGAGAGACTGGCCAGCGCCGAGCCCTTGCCCGTGATGCCCATCTGGTTACAGACATCCACCAGGGCCTTGTTCTCGATCTTCAACTGCTTGGCTAGGGTGTAAATACGAATAGGCAACTGGATTGTCTCCCGCCAATCTGCCGCGGTCTTGCCGGCGGCACTTTCACGCGATCAGTCCCACGTCAAACCATCTCGGTCCCTTCCTTCGGCTCTTCCAGGGATTCCTGTCCCGACGGCGCAGCCGAAGCCGCGATCCCATCGTCCTGCGGCCGCTCGGGTTCCGTCTCGCCGATGGGAGCGCCCTCCGACAGGGCCAGCAAGGGCTCGTCCTCCACGGCTACGGCGGTTTCTGTTGCCGCCGGCACGGCGGCTTCGTCTTCGGCAATCGTGCCGGCCTCCGTTTCCGCGGCCTCGGCGGCTTCTGCTTCGACCGCCGTTGCGGCTTCTGTCGGCTCGCTTTTTTCCCGCTGCCCCTGCTCGCGCTGGCGGCGGCGCTCGACGGCCGCGGCCTTTTCCGCCTCTTCTGCCTTCTGTTCCGCCTGTTCGATGATCCGGTCGGCCTCCTCCCGGGTGAGGCTCCCCATGTTCATCAAGTCGTCCGGCTCGATGATCGAGAGGTCGTCGTAGGACAAGAAGCCCTCGCCGACGAGCCTCTCGGCCAGCTCGTCGGTGACTCCCTCCAGCGAGCTCAAACCCGCCACGGCCTGGTTGAGCTGTTCCTCCAATTCCTCGCGGGTCATGATCTCGATGTCCCAGCCGCTGAGCTTGCTGGCCAGGCGGACGTTCTGCCCGCGGCGGCCGATGGCCAGCGAGAGCTGGTCCTCTCGGACCAGGACAATGGCCCGGCCGAGCATCGGGCAGAGGATCACCTCATCGACTTCCGCCGGCTGGAGGGCGTTGGGGATCAGCATCTGCGTGTCGTCGTTCCAGCGGACGATGTCGATCCGCTCCATCCCCCCCAACTCGTCGACGATGTTCTTGAT
>CAYGZA010000316.1:0-7805 GCA_964354135.1 uncultured Planctomycetaceae bacterium | reverse complement strand
CGGCTTCAAACACCAAACGGGGGTGACCTCGTATTACTGACACTTGGCCGATGAAAGATGAAAGGGACCGGTGCCGCGATGTCCGACCTTGGGCCCAATTCCTGTTCATCCTCCGTCCCTCATCCTTCATCCTTGTCTGCGTGCCGACTGATCCTCGACCCGCCAGCCCCTGGGGCGTGGAACATGGCAGTCGATGAGGTGCTCTGGGAGTGGGCCGGGGCTACCGGGGAGTGTTGCTGGCGGTTTTACCGCTGGGAGGAGCCGACGCTCTCGCTGGGCTATTCCCAGAGCTACGAAGAGCGCGAACGACACCCCCCTAGTAGGCGGTGCTCCGCCGTTCGCCGGATAAGTGGTGGCGGGGCAATCCTGCACGACCACGAGCTTACGTATAGCCTGGTAGTTCCCGCCAATCATCACCTTGCCCGCCGAAGCTGTTGCCTATGCACCAAGATCCATAACTCTCTGGTTGGGGCGCTGGCTGAGGCAGGAATCGTAGCAGGGTTGTGCCGGGAGCCGATTCCCCGCCCGAAGTCTCAGCCGTTCTTGTGTTTCGAGCGGCGGTCCCTAGGCGACGTGGTGGTCCAGGGCGTGAAGGTGGCGGGCAGCGCTCAACGGAGGAGCCGGGGGGCGGTGCTCCAACACGGCAGCGTCCTGTTGGCCCGCTCTCCCGCAGCGCCCGAGTTGGCCGGGCTGGTTGACGTGGCGGGGATTGCCGTTCGCGACGAGGACCTCGCCCGTATCTGGCTGGAGAAACTTGCGGAGTCCTTAGGGCTTGTCTGGCGGCACACACCCCTTTCGGACGGTGAACGGGCTCAGGCCGCACGGCTGGCAGAGAGCAAGTTTGCGTCCGCTCGATGGACGCTGCACCGGGGACGTAGGGGCCACCCGGAATTGTTTTGACTTGAAATCGGGGGGATGCTACGATCGCGACTGTAAAGTGATATACTGAAAGTTGCACTTGGGGCCGCATCGTGTACATACTAATAGACGGGCTCCGTGTGACGACCCTTGGCCGAGGGCGTGTTCCGCCTGAAGTTCTCGTTGCCCCTGTTTCTCTTCCTTCTTGGGTGAGTGAAAAGCGATGCAAGTCAGACTCATCGTGCTGCACGGGAAACACGCAGGCCAAGAGGTGGCGGTCACGGGTCCGAAGTTCTTCGTCGGTCGCTCGGAAGACTGCCATCTGCGGCCCCACAGTGATCTGATCAGCAGGCACCACTGCGCGCTGCTGGTCGAAGAAGGGTACGTCGCGATCCGGGATTTTGGGAGCAAGAACGGCACGTTCGTCAACGACCAACGGGTCAAGGCCGAAGCGGAGCTCAAGTCGGGCGATCACCTGAAAATCGGGCCGCTGGAATTCGAGGTCCGGCTGGCCGTCGATGTGGGCGGCAAGAAGCTGCCCAAAGTCCACAGCGTGCAGGAAGCCGCTGCGCGGACGGCCGAGTCGCCGCGGGTGAAGGCTGAGGTTGCCGAAGAGGTCGAGGTGGCCGACTGGCTTGAGGAGGATGCCACCGGCGCCATGAGCGACACGGCAACGATGGACCCGACCCAGACGATCGGCGTGCAGGCGTCTAACTCCAAGGAATCGGCCGCCCGGAAAGCACCCTCGGAGCCGGTGGCCGAGGAGCCGATGACGGAGGACGAGCCGCCGGAGGAGCCCCACATTCCCGGGACGTTCGCTGGAAGCAAGAAGCCGGACGCCGCCAGCAGCCGCGACGCGGCCTCTAAGGGCCTGAAGAACCTCTTCCGCCGTTTCTGAGACCGGCACGTCGACCGTCGCCTCGGCGGGGTCGGACGCGGCGGCACGTCTTCGCCGGCCTGCCTGTCGGCTTCTTGGCCGTTGGGCTACGCAAACGCAACGGTTGGCCGAAAGGGATACCTTTGAGAACTTCCGACGATCGGCCGAGATCGGCGGCCTTGCTGGGTCTGGCCTTCGATCACGAGGATGGACACACGCGCCTGACCCGAGGGGACAACTTCGTTCTCCTCGGGGGTAGTCAAGATACCCACGCCTTCATGCAAGAGACGGCAACAAAGATCAACGAGCGGCTTGACGAGAGCGGCAAGCGATTGGAAGACGTCTCCGCGGGAGAGTTGCGCGCCATCTGCCGGGAAGTGACCGAATCGATTCGGAAGGATCGATAGAGCCCCTCTCGGCTGGGTATCTTTCTCTTTTTCCGGACAGCCTCTCACTCCTGTCTGGGACGGTCGCCTCCGTCAGATCGAATCCCCTCTATTGGTGGTATTTGGGGTTCTCGCGATGGCCGGTAGCTCTCCCGCGAGCATGACCCTGACACTTCCTCCCCGCCGCGGCGGCATCCCTCGCGCTTCTCAGGTCGCGTCAGCCTACTCCGCCCTTACAGCCCGCTCCAGGGTCTCGCAGGTTCCACACTACTGTCACGTTTGCGCTAACGTGAAAGACCCTCTCCCCAGGATAGTCTGTTAAAACCTCCCATTTTTCGTAATCGGTCAATCGCCCCCATGTTTCCACCCGATATGCCCACTGAGTGTGGGCAGTCTAGGGTCTCATTCTGGATTGCGTCGAGTTGGCATTGGGGGGAATCTGTGGCACGAACGAAGAAAGGCGACAAACCGAGGCCAGTCCACCGGTCCGCGAAGGCCGGCGCTGAGGGAAAGAGCAGGCATGGCGCAAAGCCCGCTGCTGCCTCTGCCGCGGGGGAGGCTCGGCTAGTGCATGTGGATCGCCGCGCGCGCCGAGACCGCCGTAACGTTCCCGAGCGCCGCAAGGTCAGTCAGCCCGTAGTGGTCGAGCGCCGCAAGCTCGAGCGACGCGTCAAGGTGAATCGCCGGCGCCAAATCGACCCCACCACCTGCGAACGGGACTACACCCACGACGAAATCGAGTTCATGAGCGCCCTGGAGGCCTACAAGCGGTCCAGCGGCCGGATGTTTCCCACGTGCAGCGAGATCCTGGAGGTGATCAGGGGGCTTGGCTATGAAAAGCGAGCCGCTGTGGCCCATGCGGCAGTATCTGCCCGGGCGGCTGCCGGCGGCACAGGCACACACGGGGATCCTCCGTTGGCCCACCCGGCCAGCCCCGCGGAAGGGTCATAAAGCTCGCCGGAGTCGTGTCTCGTAGCTCCGAGAGACGAAAGGCCCCTTACACGGCCGAATGCCGGCGCCTTCCGACTGCCGGCACTCCTTGGACCCACCGATCTACGGATCACCGCCCGGCGTTTGCTCTTGCATCGCCCGGGCCGGGGAAGTATCTTCCCGCCGCATTTCCTCCAAGCGCCGATCGTGGCGCCCCTACGCCCGGCAATGGTACGCAGGGAGGCGTCCAGCACGTGTCACGAGGCGACATGACAACCCATCCTCCGGGGTATTTGTTCTGCCGCGCGTTGGGCGGCAGTATCGTCGGGTCCTGGTGTCTGCTCATGGCCGGTTGTGGCAGCTTCGCGGCCCGAGGGCTGAACGCCGAAGGGGTCCGCCTGTTCGACCAGACCCGCTACCAGGAAGCCATCCAGCAGTTCCAGAAGGCCCTGGACAACGACCCCAGCAGCGCCGACGCACTCTACAACTTGGCGGCGGCGTACCACCGTCTCGGGACGCTCCAGAATCGGCCGGCGGACCTGGCCCAGGCGGAACGCTACTACAACCTCTGCCGCGACCGGGACCCGAATCATGGGGAGTGCTATCGGGGGCTGGCGGTCTTGCTCGTCGAGCAGGACCGCAGCGCCGAGGCATTTCGCCTGATCCAGGGCTGGGCGGACGCCAACCCGGGGGCAGCCGACCCGAAAATCGAGCTGGCCCGCCTGTCCGAGGAGTTCGGCGATCCCAATGCCGCCCGACAGCACTTGGCCGATGCGGTCCTGGTGGACCCGAACAACGCCCGGGCATTGGCCGCCCTGGGCCGGCTGAGCGAGCAGGCCGGGGATCGGGTCCGGGCCCTCCAGAACTACCAGCAGTCGCTCTACGCCGACCGGTTTCAGCCGGAGGTGGCGTCTCGGGCGGCGGCCCTGCAATCTGCGGTCGGGCCCGGGCCGATTCTCGCCACCGCACCGGCTGGGACCAGCATGGCCAGCCAACCCTCCACTCCTTTGAGATAAGCGGCGCGGCGGGGAACCCATCCCCGCCCTCTCCGTCCGCGGGTACAATGGCATCCCCTGGAGCCCGTTGGGATGCCCAAGTACCGCCTGCTGACCCCCGGTCCGACTCAAGTGCCTGAGCAGGCATTGCTTGCTCTGGCCCGGCAGATCGTCCATCATCGGACCCCCGAGTTCCGCAGCCTGCTGGCCGAGGTGCTCGACGGCCTGAAGTACGTATTCCAGACGAAGAACGACGTGCTCGTCTTGACGAGCTCGGGCACCGGGGCGATGGAGGCGGCGGTCGCCAATCTCGTCCCACGCGGCGGCAAGGCGATCGTCCTGGAGTCGGGGAAGTTCTCCGAGCGGTGGCGGCTGATCTGCGAGGCGTTCGGGATCGAAGCGGTTCGGCACGAGTTGCCGTGGGGAGAGCCGTTCCTGGCCGACGACGTGGCCCGGCTGCTCCGCCGCCACCCCGACACCGTGGCGGTGTACGGCACGCTTTCGGAGAGTAGCACCGGAGTGGGGCACGACATCGAGGCGATCGGCCGGGTCGTGGCCCCGACGCCGATCCTGCTGGTGGTCGATGCGATCAGCGGCGCCGGGGCGATGGAGTGCCACACCGACGCCTGGGGAATCGACGTCTTGGTCGTCGGCTCGCAGAAGGCCCTGATGGGGCCGCCGGGGCTGGCGTTTCTGGCCGTCGGTCCGGCGGCCTGGAAGCAGATCGAGTCGTTCTCCCGCCCGGCCTTCTATTTCGATCTCGTGGCCTATCGCAAGGCCCTCGGCGAGCCCGATACGCCCTATACCCCCGCCATTCCGTTGGTGGCTGCCCTGGCCGAGACGCTTCGGGCGATCCGGGCCGAAGGGATCGAGAAGGTGTGGGCCAGGGCGAAAGTGCTGGCCCGTGCAACCCGAGCCGGGATCGAGGCCCTGGGGCTGAAGCTGGTCGCCCGGCGCCCGGCGGACAGCCTGACCGCCGCGTACTTCCCGGAAGGAGTGGACGGCAAGACGTTTCTGCGCCGGCTGGAGACCCGGTTTGGGGTCAAGCTTGCCGGAGGGCAGGGGCCCTTGAAGGGCAGGACCTTCCGCATCGGCCACTTCGGCCTGATCGACGAGCTGGACATCCTCTCGGCACTGGCCGCGATCGAGCTGGTACTTGCAGAGATGGGACAACCGGTTAAGCTGGGAACAGGCGTGGCCGCCGCCGGCCGGGTGATCGCCGAGGCGAGGGCGGCCGATACAAGGTAGTCCGGCCACAGGGCCGCGCGAGGGAGGTCGGGGAACATGAGCGTAGGTCAGGAATCGGCCAAGGATCGAATGATTGCGATCATCCAGAGGCAACCCGAGGACAGCTCCTACGAGGAGATCCTGCGTGAGTTGGCCTTCGCGCGGATGGTGGAGCGAGGTTTGGCGGATACCGAGGCAGGTCGCACTCTCAGCGATCAAGAGATGGACCGCAGAATACGAGCATGGCAGAAATAAACTGGACGGCCGAAGCGGAACGATGGCTTCGGGACATACACGACTACATTGCCTCCGATAGCCCCCGGGCCGCCATCCGCACCGTGCAGGCGATCTATACCAAGGTCCAGATGCTGCGCCGATTCCCCGAATTGGGTTACCGATACGAGCATTCTGGAGAACGCGATATTCGGATACTGGTCTACGGTCACTACCGCATTGCCTACCGCATCCGGCTCACGGGTGATATCGACGTGCTGGGCGTCTTCCACGCCGCGTTGGACCTGGAGCGGTATCTATCGGGCTAGGAGGCGACCGTACTCTCAGGAGATTCCGCAGCAGGACGAGGTCGAGGTATATGCCGCGAGTGATTGTTTTAGACCCGCTGTCTGAGGAGGGGCTCCACCTGCTTCGGTCCGCCGGGGATATCGAGGTGGTAGTCCGCACCGGCCTGAAAGGGAAAGAGTTGCACGACGCGCTCTTGGAGTTCGACGGCGCGATCTGCCGCAGCGGCGTGAAGATCACCGCCGAGGCCCTCGAGGGCAACCGCCGGCTGAGGGCGATTGCCCGGGCCGGCGTGGGCGTGGACAACATCGACTCCGCCGCCGCCACCCGGCTGGGCATCGTCGTCATGAACACGCCCGGCGGCAACACGGTTTCCACCGCCGAGCACACCGTCGCCTTGATGCTGGCCCTCTCGCGGAACGTCGCTCCGGCATATCAGAGCCTCGTCGAAGGCCGCTGGGACCGCAAGCAGTACATCGGGACGCAGTTGGCCGGGAAAACGCTGGGAATCATCGGACTGGGGCGCGTGGGACAGGCAGTGGCCACTCGGGCATTGGCCCTGGAAATGCACGTGCTGGGCTACGACCCGTTCCTTTCCGCTCAGAAGGCCAAGGACCTGGGAATCAAGACCGTTTCCTCCGCCCGGGAGATGCTCCCCCACGTCGATTACCTCACGGTCCACACCCCGCTGACCGACGCCACGCGGAGCCTCATCGGCCGCGAAGAAATCGCCGCGATGCGCAAAGGGGCGCGGCTGATCAACTGCGCCCGCGGCGGCATCTTTAGTGAAGAGGCGCTTCTCGACGGGCTCAAGAGCGGGCATCTCGGCGGCGTGGCCCTCGACGTTTACGACAGCGAGCCCTGCACGGATAGCCCGCTTTTCGGGATGCCCAACGTCCTGTGTACCCCGCACCTCGGCGCCAGCACGGAAGAGGCCCAGTCGCACGTGGCCGTCGAGGCCGCGGAGCTCCTGATCGACTTCTTCACCACCGGGGCAATCAGGCAGGCGGTCAATGCGTCGCCGCTGGACCCCAAGACGCTGGCGGAGCTCCGCGGGTATCTCAACCTCGCCTGGCGGATGGGGCTCTTCCTGGCCCAGGCGGACCACGCCCCGCCCACCGCCTGCAAGCTGCACTACCGCGGCGAAGCGGCGCGGAAGGATACACGGCTGCTCACCGCGGCCTTTGCGGCGGGACTGTTGGAACATGCCATGGAGGCCGCCTCCGTCAACATCGTCAATGCCGAGGTCCTGCTCCGCGAGCGCGGCATCGAGCTGGTCGAGGAGCGCTCCAGCGACGTCGGCGAGTTCAGCTCCGTGATCGCCGTCGAGGTCGTGGGCGCGAATCGCTCCACGCTGGCCTCCGGCACGCTGTTCGGCAACGACCTGCCGCGGCTGGTGCAGATGGCCGATTGCCGCCTGGAGAGCTGCCTCGACGGGACGCTCATGTTCTTCATCCACCGGGACGTCCCGGGGGTCATCGGCCGGGTGGGCAGTATCTTCGGCAAGTACGGGGTCAATATCGCGCAGATGTCGGTGGGCCGGCCCACGAATAAGCCGGGCGGGGAGGCCATCGGGGTACTGGCCTTGGACGCCCAGCCCCCCGCCGAGGCCCTGGCGGAAATGCTCTCCTCCCCCACGGTGACGCGGGCCTGGATCGTCCGCCTCCCGCCGCCGGGCAAAATGCCGCCTTGGCTGGGCGGGTGAGCGCGGCGAGAATCGCCCGTATCTCAATCGCTATTCTCAAGCGTGAGGAACCCTTGCCCGTACGGCGTCCGCACGGCTATCCACGCCTCCATGCACTGCTCGATCCGCTCGTCATCGAGTTCGAGATGCTCAACCTCATCGCGATGGGTCTCGAACGTGCGCCAGCAGACAACTTTAGCCACAATGCTCCTCAACTCGGAAAGAGTCGTCTCCGACCACGTCATGGAGCCTGGATATCCATGCCCCTGGAAATGGCGATCGAAGAAATCGTAGAGCTCCTGAGCTATCGCGACCTGACCCAGGGGAAT
>CAYGZA010000315.1:0-7832 GCA_964354135.1 uncultured Planctomycetaceae bacterium | reverse complement strand
GATTCCCGTGGTATCGCAGTCCATCATGAAGCTGATCGTGCCCGTGGGGGCGAGCACGGTGGCCTGGGCATTGCGGAAGCCGTGGCGGCGGCCCTGAACGAGCACGTCGTCCCAGACCTTGCGCGCGGCGACTTTGAGGTATTCCGGGCAGCCCTCGATCAGCTCGGCCTTTTCCCAGTGCATTTCCATGACGCGGAGCATCGCAGCGCGGTTCTGCTCAAAGGCATCGAAGGGGCCGATGGCCGCGGCCAGCTCGGCGCTGGTGCGGAAAGCCGCCCCGTGCATCAGGGCGGTCACCGCGCTGCACAAACCCCGGGCTTCGTCCGAATCGTAGGAGAGGCCGCTGACCATCACCAGGCTGCCGAGGTTGGAATACCCCAAGCCGATCGGCCGGAAGCGGTGGCTTTTGGCGGTGATCCTCGCGGTGGGATAGCTGCCGTGATCCACCAGGATCTCCTGGGCGATGAAGACCAGCCGGCACGCCGCCGCGAACCGCTCGGCGTCGAAGCTGCCGTCCGAGCGGCGGAACTTCATCAGGTTCAGGCTTGCCAGGTTGCAGGCCGAATCGTCCACGAACATGTACTCCGAGCACGGGTTGGAGGCGTTGATGCGGCCGGAGTTCGGGCAGGTGTGCCAGCGGTTGATCGTCGTATCGTATTGCAGGCCGGGGTCGCCGCAGGACCAGGCCGCTTGGGCAATGCGGTTGAACAGGTCCCGGGCCTTGTGGGTCGGGCCGGGGTTGTCCGGCACGGTGATCCAGTGCGTCGTCCAGGGCCCGTCCGCCTCGGCCGCTTCCATGAACTCGTCGGTCACGCGGATCGAGAGATTGGCGTTCTGGAAGAGCACCGAGCCATAGGCCTCTTCCGCGTCGTAGCCCTTGGCGATCAGGACCCGGGCCTTCTGCTCCTCGTTGCACTTGCACTCGATGAATTCGAGGATGTCGGGGTGGGATATCTTGAGCGACTGCATCTTGGCGGCGCGGCGAGTTTTCCCGCCCGATTTCACGACTGCCGCGATCTGATCGTAGACCCGCATGAAGGAAAGCGGGCCGGACGGCTTCCCGCCGCCCGAAAGCTTCTCCCGGTGCGAACGCAGCGTCGAGAGGTCGGTCCCCGTGCCGGAGCCGAACTTGAAGAGCATGGCCTCGCTGCGGGCCAGCTCCATGATGTCCTCCATGTTGTCGTGAACGCTCTGGATGAAGCAGGCCGAGGCCTGGGGATACTCGTAGGGGTTTTCCGGCTGGCGGACGGTGCCCGACTTCCTGTCCCAGTACCAGTTGCACATCGCCCCCTTGATGCCGTACTGGTGAAACAGGCCGACGTTGAACCAGACGGGCGAATTGAACGACACGCACTGGTGCAGGCAAAGCCACGAGAGCTCGCGATAGAACCGCTCGCCGTCCTGGGCTGTGGCGAAGTAGCCGTCCTCGATGCCCCAATCGGCGATCGTCCGAGTCACGCGGTGGATCAGGTTGCGGACGCTGGTCTCGCGTTCCCGGGCGCCGACCTCGCCGTAGAAGTACTTGCTGACGACCACGTTGGTCGCCAATTGGCTCCAGGTGGCGGGGATCTCGCAATCGCGCTGCTCGAAGACCACTTCGCCGCCCTCGCCCTTGATGACCGCCGTCCGCAGGCCCCACTGGACGGTGTCAAAAGGGCTACCGATGTCGACAGGGCAGAAGACCGGGTCGACCGAAAGTCCTTTGGAACTAGCCTGAGCCTGCGCGCGGGGACGCTGCTCCACCGCTGCGGGGGCCCCAGGGAGAGTCTGAGTGTCGATGGGGGGCTTTTCCATGTTGCGCTCTTTCTCCAATCAGCCCGGGCATCCATTCCGGCTCGTCGATTCGGGCAAATGATCCCCATCCTCGTCGCCGCACTTGCAGCCCGAGAAACTGGTCTATCTATTCACCGGAATCAACCGGCAGATTGCCTCGATTGAGGGATACCTGAAAAACCGACCACCACCTATATATTGTAGCTGGCACAGCGGCAACCACAACATACAGGTGCAACGGGGCAAGTGTAACGGGTTTTCGACTGGGGTCAAGAAGGGGTCGAGAAGTATTCCCAAAAGCTTGGTCTGCCGGGATTTGCGTCGAGGGGGCCTGCCGGCACTGCTGGCGGTCCGCTCGCCGCCTCAGGGCGCAAGAGTTTGCTGGACGGCAAGTTAGGGAGATTCCACGATGTTGCGGGCCGTGGAACTGGAGAAGACGGGATCTTGAGGTGCTGACTGCGCGACGGAAATGGCCCGTGGTGAGCGTCAGCCGACGGCGATCTTGCTGATCTTCACCCGGGTGTAGAGCTGACGATGGCCCGTCTTGCGGCGATAGGTCTTGCGGCGGCGGAACTTCTGCACGACGAGCTTCGGGCCTTGAGTCACCCCGAGGACTTCTGCCGTCACGGTGGTTGCCGCCAACGTCGGCTGCCCGACCCGCAGGCCGGCCTCGTCGCGAACCGCCAGCACGCGGTCGAAGGAGAGCTGTTGGCCGGGAGGGACATCCCGGTAGTCGATCTGGAGTTCCTGTCCCTCTTCCACCTGGAACTGCTGCCCACTGTCTTCGATGATCGCGTACATGAATCCGCCTCAGACTGAATCCCTCTATGCGGTGGATGCCCCCGTCGAGCCCTCTAGTGTACCGGAATCGGCCTGGCCCGCTCAAGCCCCCGTTGTAAGAGTCCTCGGCGGCCCGGGAGAAAAACCCCAATGTAGCTGGCAGTATATGCATCGAAAGAGGGGAGATGCATCGCCGGTGGTGCCTGCAATGGCGTTTTTACCTATTTACGCATAAGGTAAACAACACATGTTGACAAGCCGCGGCGATGCGGTACAATAGCCGTGGTCTGGAGACCACCCGTACCACTGGTGCGCGGGACAACATGGATGTCATTTTCGGACCCGATGACCTTGAGCGGCTCGAATCAGAGGAAGGATACACCGCCGGCTTTGGACGCCCGCTCGTCCGCGCTTTCAGAAAGGTCATGCGGGTCATCCGGAGCGCGCTGGACGAGCGTGACTTGTATGCGATGAAGTCCTTGCGCTTCGAGAAACTGAAAGGCAGTCGGTCCCATCAGCATTCGCTCCGGCTGACCGACCAGTGGCGCCTGATCGTCGAGATCAGGCCATCAGATCCGAAGAACGTAATCGTCGTGATTTCGATCGAAGACTACCACTAGGCAATGGGGGTTACAAATGGCCCATCGTGCTACTGACGATTTGTTCCCCCCTGGGGAATTCATTCGCGATGAACTGAAGGCCCGGAACTGGACGCAGAGGGATCTGGCTAACATCCTGGGACGGCCGCTCAAGTCCGTGAATCATATCATGTCCGGCAAGACAAGCATCACCACGAAGACGGCCCAGGAACTGGCTGCTGCCTTTGGAACGTCGCCTGAGCTTTGGCTGAACCTAGAGAACGCGTACCGCCTCGCGCTCGAGCGGCGAGACCAGATCGACGTGGCGAGACGTGCGCGCCTGTATCAGAAGGCGCCGATCAGCGACATGATGAGACGGCAGTGGATCAGGGAGTGTGACGACGTAGGAGAGATCGAGAGACAAGTACTTGAGTTTCTCGAAATCAAGTCCTTGGATGACTCGCCCTCTTTGGAACTAGCTGCCCGCAAGTCAACGAGCTACGCAGACACGAGTCCTGAGGAGGTGGCTTGGTGCTTCCGCGCACTGAGAATTGCGCGCACCATTGAGACGCAGCCATTTAACTCAGGCCGTTTTCTCGACGGGCTAGAAAGTCTGCAGAAGCTCGCGGCGGTGCGAGAGGACATCGGACAGGTGCCTCGCGCGCTTGCCGACCTTGGAGTTCGCTTTGTGATCGTCGAACGTCTCCCAAAGATGCGGCTCGACGGCGCGACGCTTTGGATTGATCCGACGTCGCCAGTGATCGCAGTATCGCTCAGATACGATCGCCTCGACTGGTTCTGGTTCACCCTAAGCCACGAGATCGCCCACGTAAAGCACGGCGACAGGCTCTCGATTGACCGTGATTTGGTGGGGACCAAGCGGCAGCGTTCCGAAAACAAGCCGGAACCGGAGCAGCGGGCGGACCGGGAGGCGTGCGAGTTCCTGGTGCCGCAGGCCGAATTGCAGTCGTTCATCACGAGAGTGCGGCCGCTGTACTCAAGGAAGAGGATCATTCAGTTTGCCAACCTGCACCAGGTCCATCCAGGAATTGTCGTTGGGCAACTGCAATTCCGCGAAGAAATACCGTATGCGCACAGCCGAGATATGCTTGAAGCGGTCCGACATATCATCGTCGATTCCGCGGTGACCGACGGATGGGGTTACTTTCCAGGAGCTTGAGACGGAGAGTGAACAATGCAGACGGAACTCGCCAGGCCGTACAACAGCGCGATGTTGCGCATCGTTCGCGAGTACCTGGACTCGGGAGGAACAGAGCCGTTGGATCTCGATGAGGTGGCGAGGTTTGCGGTCAACCACGGGCAC
The DNA here is from genome assembly GCA_964354135.1 of uncultured Planctomycetaceae bacterium. Lineage (GTDB taxonomy): Bacteria > Planctomycetota > Planctomycetia > Pirellulales > Thermoguttaceae > CAYGZA01. The sequence continues at coordinate 3,377 of CAYGZA010000315.1, read as the reverse complement.
TGGAAGCCGGCACCTGGCAAGGACGTTCAAATGTGCAAGAGAGATCTGGCCAGGGCGCTCCGAGGAGAGTACCACACAGATCCGCAAGGCCGTTCAGTCCGCACGTACCACGCTGCGAGCCTGCGCGATCGTGATTCTGACAGGCAACTCGTTTTGTGGGCTGATATCACAACGGCGCAGCGCGAACACATGGAGAGGTCATTCCTGCAGAGGAGGCACCAGATCGTCGGAGACTGCCGACAACTGAAGACGGAGGTGGACAGCTACAACGACAACAACCGGGAGGGAGCCCGGATTTAGATGTCGTTTGACTTCACCGAGGACCTCCGGGAACTCGATCAGCCGGCCGAGTATCCTCCCCATCGTCCCCGTTAGGACCTCCACACAACCTACGCGCCGTGACGCTCAGTCGCTCGGGAACTTCACCTCGCGGCCTTCGGGGTCGCGGCATTCGATGAGGAGGTGCTGGGGCGAAACTCCTTTGGCGCCAACGACTTGCACCGCCATCTTCCCTTGGTCTTCGAGCCTCGCCAGCTCGCGGCGTTTCTTGTTGTTGACGTACTCGGCCACGTCATCGGCCACGGTTACCACCACGTGGGCGATTTCCGCACGTTGAGTGGCCAGCATGAGCAGGCGAACCACCTCGATCGTCATCGTTTCGGGGGTTTTCACGACCCCCGTTCCGGCACAGGCCGGGCAGTCGCGGAAGATGCTCCGCTTGAGGCTCGGGCGGATCCGCTGCCGCGTCATTTCGATGAGGCCGAAGGGGCTGGTCCGGAGGATCTTGGTTCGGGCCCGGTCGCGCTTCAGGGCGTCGCGGAGGGCGCGTTCCACGCCGCGGCGGTGTTTTTCCTTCCGCATGTCGATGAAGTCGTTGACGATGACGCCGCCGAGGTCGCGGAGCCGGATCTGCCGGGCGATTTCCTTGGCCGCGAGGAGGTTCATCTGAAAGGCGGTTTCTTCGGCGGAGTCGTCGGCGCGGAAGCTGCCGCTGTTGACGTCGATGGCCACGAGGGCCTCGGTCTGGTCGATCACGATCGAGCCGCCGGCCTTCAGCGGCACCGCGCGGCGATGGATCTTGGCGATCTCGTCCTCGAGGTGGTACTTGTGGAAGAGCGGCCCCTTGCCTTCGTACAGGTGCAGGCGGTTGACGTAGCGGGGCATGACCAGTTGCAGGAACTCCTTGGCCCGCTCGAATGCCGAAGGCTCGTCGATGTAAATGGCGTCGACCTCCGCGGTGAAGATGTCGCGGATGGTGCGGATGATCATGTCGCTTTCCTGGTAGATGTCGACGGGGGCGGGGAGCTTGCGGATCCGCCGGGCGATCACCTTCCAGAGGCGGAGAAGGTAGGCGAGGTCGCGGGAAAGCTCCTTCTTGGTGCGGTCCGAGCCGGCGGTACGGACGATGAAGCCCAGGCCCTTGGGCGGGTTGAGCTCGATCATGATGTCGCGGAGGCGGTGGCGGATGTCGTCGTCCTCGATTTTCCGGGAGACACCCACCCGGCCCAACGCCGGCATGAGCACCACGTAGCGTCCGGGAACACTCATGTAGGTGGAGAGCGTGGGTCCCTTGGTGCCCATCCCCTCCTTGATCACCTGGACAATGACTTCATCGCCGCGGCGGAGGATTTCCTGGATGGGAGGCTTGAATCGCGGGCGGGCGCCGGTGCGGAAACCGCGGCCGCGGGGCCGCGGGGGGGGCCGCCGGGCGCCGTCTTCGGGCTCGCCGTCGCCGTCGTCGTCCTCTTCGTCGCGCGGGCGCCGGGAGCCGTCGCCGTCGAGAGCCCGCTCGGGATCGAAGCCGCCCTGGCGAAAGTACTGGGGCTCGATGTCGCTGATGTGGAGGAAGCCGTTGCGGCCGACGCCGAAGTCGACGAAGGCCGCCTGGATGCTGGGCTCCAGATTGACGACGACTCCTTTGTAGATGTTGCCGACGTAGTTATCCTGACCGGTGCGCTCGACGTAGAGCTCCTCGAGCACCCCGTCTTCTACGATGGCGATGCGGCATTCCTCAGGCTGCGAGACATTGATCAACATTTCCTGCTTCATAGTGTCGCCTTTCTTGCCGGCAAGGTCGGCGAGCACGCATTCGTCGGCGAGCCGCGAGTGGAGTGAGCGGGCCGTGACGACGGCCGATCAAGGCTCCAATTCCACGGCGCTCCGCGTGAGGTAAACGCCCGAAAGCTCCAGGTCGTCCAGCCCGAGCGCCGCCAAGACGCGGCGTGGTCCGGCGCCCCGCTGGGTGCCGGCCCGCAACCGCATGCGAAGCACGCCGTCCCGGAGGGTCAAATCCTCCAGCGAGCGGCGTAGCTCGAGCGGATCGAGGTCCTCGGGTTGCCCGACAGAGGCAGGAGGATCGGCCAGGAGCCGCGCCACGCGATCGGCGGTTTCCGCAAGCCGCTCCGCAGGCACCGGGATTTCCCAGGTGGTGCTTTGCACCCGGGCCTTTCCGGTCCCTGCGGGCAGGATCTCGACGGCGCGGAAGGTGAGGCCGGGCACGGAGTGCCCGTGCAGCCGCCCGAGCAATTGTTGGGCGGTGCAAGGTTCGGCCAGTTCCACTTCCATGACTTCGTCGAGTCCTTCGATGCCCACGGCCAGTGCCGAGGGAAAGCTCATTCGCGGCTTCGGATGGAACCCCTGGCTCATGCCGAGGGATAGCCCGGCGCGGCGAAAGAGCCGCTCCAAGGCGCGCACGAGGTCCCGGTGTCCGATCAGGCGCAGGTCTCCCCGTTTACCAAAGCGAATACGTGCTCGTTGTCGAACCATCGGTTCGAGCATTCCCGCCGCTGCCGTTGGCGGCGGGACCCGTTAAGTGATTGTTTGCTTGAAAGTTCCCTTCGAGGTGGGCGGGCTACGCCCACCGTTTCCTCAAGCGACAACGAAATCCGAGTTCCGGCGGGCGGAGCCCACCCCACAAGACGTCTGTAACGGTCCTCCTATCCCGCCTCAAAGCGGGTCTTCCGCGGCCGGGCCCGTTACTGGCCCAGCTCGGGTACGCTTTTTTGCAGTTCTCCGCGGAGGTAGCTGGTAATGTCGCGGGCGTTCTCCAGCGTCATGACGTGCCGGGCGACCTTCTCGCAGTCGGGGATGGTGACGCTGCGGCAGATTTTCTTGATCTCCGGAATGGCACTGGGCGGCACGCTGAGCTGCCTCAGGCCCATGCCCAGCAGGAGCATCGTGTAGGTCGGGCTCCCGCTCATCTGGCCGCAAAGGTTCACCGGCAGCGACCTCCGCTGGGCGGCCTGAATGGTCATCGCAATCAACTTCAGCACCGCGGGGTCCGACGCGGTGTACAGCCAGACCACGTCCTTGTTGCTGCGGTCGACCGCCAGGGTGTATTGGATCAGGTCGTTGGTGCCGATGCTCAAGAAATCGAC
>CAYGZA010000314.1:0-7867 GCA_964354135.1 uncultured Planctomycetaceae bacterium | reverse complement strand
AGGGCGCGCTCATAAATAACTTGAACAAATTGGTATTGCCTCATCAGGGAGATTGTGCGATGAAAGGGGGATGCAGGATGCACGAGTCATTGCACGGATTCGACGAAAGTACCGGTCCTTGAACCCGGAACTGGATGAGCGGCGGCGGCGGCAGTGGGCCGCCGCCGAGGCGCGTGATTTGGGTTGGGGTGGAGTGACCGCGGTCGCTCGGGCGACCGGGCTGTCCCGCACGACCATCACCGTGGGTTCTTGCGAACTGGCCCTGCCGGCCAAACAACGTGCGGCGGAGGCGAGGCGGGTGCGGCACCCAGGTGGTGGTCGGCGGCCCCTGGCCGAAACCGATCCGGATCTGTTGGCGGCGTTGGAGGCGCTGATCGAGCCTACCACGCGCGGCGATCCGGTGTCCCCGTTGCGATGGACCTGCAAGAGTATCCGGCGATTGGCCGACGAATTGACGCGAGAGAACCATCCCGTGGGTCCCGTCACGGTGGCGAAGTTGTTGCGGCAAGCAGGATACAGCCTGCAAGCCAACCGCAAGACGCGTGAGGGGGCTTCGCATCCCGACCGCAACGCCCAGTTTCAGTACATCAATGCCAGCGTACAACGATTTCTCCAACGCGGCCAGCCGGCGATCTCGGTGGACACGAAAAAGAAGGAAATCGTGGGAGATTTCAAGAACGCCGGACGCGAGTGGCGTCTTCAGGGAGAACCGGAAGAGGTGCGGGTTCACGACTTCCTCATCAAGACATTGGGCAAGGTGATTCCCTACGGTGTTTACGACATGCTGCACAACGAAGGTTGGGTCAACGTGGGGATCGACCACGATACCGCGCAGTTCGCGGCCAACAGCATCCGCCGGTGGTGGACCGAGATGGGGCAACAGCGATTCCCGCAGGCCAAGGAGTTGTTGATCACGGCCGACGGAGGCGGCAGCAATAGTCATCGCTCGCGGTTGTGGAAGGTATGCCTGCAAGACCTGGCGGACGCATTGGGCTTGAGACTCTTCGTCTGCCACTTCCCGCCGGGCACCAGCAAATGGAATAAGATCGAACATCGCCTGTTCAGCTTCATCACTCAGAACTGGCGCGGCCGCCCGCTGGTAAACCGTGAAACGATTGTCAACCTGATTGCCAGCACCACGACGCGCACCGGGTTGATCGTCAAAGCAGCACTGGACACCAACCATTACGAAACCAGAATAAAAGTCCCCGACGAACAACTGGCACGACTGCGGTTGAAGCGTCACGAATTCCACGGCGACTGGAACTACACTCTCTCACCACGCAAACACAATTGTTCAGGTTATTTATGAGCGCGCCCTTAGCCACGTCAAGGCAATCGTTGCCGCACTGCGGTTCGACGGTCCCGCCGCCGAGGCGTTCAACCTTGCTGGCCAGTGGCACGACCGCGGGAAGGCCCGCACCGTCTGGCAGCGCGCGGCCGGGAATCCCGACATGGCCTCCCCCGTAGCCAAGAGCGGAAAGCGCGGGCTCAACGCTAAACTGCTTGAAGGCTACCGCCACGAACTGGGAACGTTGCTGGAGGCCGCCCACTGCGCCGAAATCTGCGATCACCCAGAGTGCGACCTAATCCTTCACTTGATCGCGACGCACCACGGCTTTGGAAGGCCGCATTTTGAGCCCGATGCGGCCGACATCGAACGCACCACAGACGAGAACCAGGCCGCCATGACAGACACGATGCGGCGCTTCGGCCGGCTTCAGCAGCGTTTCGGCCGCTGGCGTCTCGCGTGGCTCGAATCGCTGCTGCGCTGCGCCGACGCCTTGGCGTCGGCGGGCGTCAGATGCAGACAGGAGACCCAGCAATGACCGGACCCAAACCAAGTTTCAGCGTCAAGGTCGATGCGACCAACCCCGGCCAGTTCTTCGCCTGTTGCGGCCTGCTCGAACTGGCCCATCGGCTATGGCCGGCGGCCGAGGGATGGTTTGATTCACCGGGACCCACGTTCTCTATCCACTCCAGTGATGATACGGCAACGCTCGCACGGTTGATAAACGGACTTCGGGACTGCAAAATCGCAGGGCTGAGTGACGATCAGCGACGGGAACGGGAGGAGCTTGAGGCAGAGAAGCGGCGGTTAGAGAAAGATGGTGAGGAACTCCCCAAAGAGAAAGACGATCGGCGAAGAGCGCTTGGCACCTTGGCCCGGAAAGGCGAACTATTCCTCGGTCCGCCTTTCTCGCTCGCTCTGAACTGGTGGCAGACGGGTGACGAAGACGCGACCACCGTGAAAACCTGGGCTGGTCAGCAGGAACTACACAAGGTCGCACGGGCTGCGCAGGACTCGCTGCAAGGGATCACGCAATTTGAATCGCTCTTGGAGTTCGCATGCGTGATGCGCGTCCCGCACGAGTATCAAAAACACAAGGCGGACCGAGACAACGCGGTGGAACCATTCTGCTTTGACGCCAGGCGTTTCGTCCACGCGCTTGACACGGGGTTTTCGATCGACGTGCAGAGCGCGGAGACTGCGGCGCATCCCACAGTGGAGTTGCTGTCTTTGATCGGCCTGCAACGCTTCCGGCCCGCTCCTACTTCGACGAAATGGTCATTTGAATATTGCACATGGTGCCAGCCGATGCCCGTCTCCGTGGGTGCGGCTGTTGTCAGCGGCGCTGTGCCGTCGCATGGCGGCCGACATTATCGCTTCAGGCTGCTGTTTCGCGACGACCAGCGCAGATACAAGGCGTTCAGCTACGCAACCGTTATAGGAGATCAAACATGAGCGGCCAAGTGTCAGTAATTCAAGGTCGGCCCTATACTGCCAGAATGCGTATGCGTGCTGTCATCAGAGGTAGTCAGCGTTTTTCGCGTCGAAAGCTCCTTCACCCGGTTCTGAGGAGGTTTCGAGGCGAAAAACGCGGTCCGGCAACCCACGAAATACGGCTTCAAACACCAAACGGGGGTGACCTCGTATTACTGACACTTGGCCCATGAGCGATGAACAGGTATTGAAGCAGTTTGACGAGTGGATTAGAGATGACAGTCCGGTGGCCGCCTTGGTGATGCGCCAGTGGCTTGTCCCGGTCGAGGGTAAGGATGCCGTCATTTTCCCCCCGACCTATGCCAAGCCTGAGCGAATGAAGGAGGAAGATTGGACTGGCTACAACATCGACCGCTTCGAGGACGGGACCAGCGTATGCCAGATTGACAGCGTGGGGTCTCAAGCCAACCGCATGGAGCCGATCTTTATGCGAGAGCGATATTCGAAGCTGGTGCCACAGGTAGTGATCAACGCAACGGTCAACGGCAAGGAAAGGCAGGTACATCTCCTGGAGGCGGGCCACCGTGCCGCCGACGCGATTGCGCGGTTTTCCACGCCGCTTGGGCCACAGTTGCACGCCGCATTCCAAGCCATTAGAGACGACCGCAACGCCGAGCCCCTCGTAAGGATCGCACCTACCTCTCTCGTGTTCGGTGCCTGGGATTCCCGTGCCACGCAAACGAAACTGCCGCGCATCGTTCGTTCGGTCATCCGTGCGTTCAATGTCAAGGAAATGCATCGTTCGGCCCAGTACTCAACGATAGCAGGCGAGATCCTCGAGGGCGGCGAAGCCGAGGTGACCACGAAGGGACCAAAAGCGGAGCTGGGCCTGGCACATGTCCCCGCCGTGATGACACACGGGGGTGTCCAGGTGCTGGGAGAGATCCGACGTGACGCGGCGCTCAACTTCGTAGCCTTGCGCGCTTTGGGAACCTCCTCCGACAGCCCCACGGACACCCTGACGCTTCGTCGGTACCTCCTGGGCCTGGCGCTCGTAAGCCTTACGGCGCCCCAGGAGACGTTCCTCCGCGAAGGATGTGAGCTTGTTCCGGACCTTGATCGCAGAACCGAGTGGAATCTGGTCAAGCAAGATGGTAGCCGTCAGCCGTTTGCACTCGATCAAGACAAGGCGATAGCCTACGCCCAGTCGGCCGCGGAAGCGTTTGCCGTCGAAGACGCGTCCGAGCCAAGCCAATTCGACCCGAAGCTGGTTAGTGACTTCATGAAGCTTCCAAAGGATAAGCAGAAGGAATTGCTGAGAGCTGGTCCCATCACCTCAGAGGCGATCGCTAAAGCGAAGAAGGCAAAGAGTAGGAAGGATCAGGACGAAACCTCCGGAAGGCAGGAGAAAGAGGAATGACCCGCCACCTCTGTATCTCCGTCACGTTCCTCGACCCACTGTTCCATGGGCGCGTCGATGGGGGCAGGCTCGCCGAATGGCCACCGTCGCCCTTGCGACTGTTCCAGGCGCTACTGGCCGGGGCCCGCGCAGGGTGCCGCGATCAAAGCTGGTCGGATGTGAAGGCAAGAGCGTTTGAATGGCTGGAGCGGCGTGATCCGCCCGAAATCGTGGCGCCCAAGTGTCGTGCAGCGCGGTCCTACACCCTGTACGTCCCCAACAACGATGGCGACAAGGTACACGACCGACAAGACCGCCTGACTTCGAAGGTTGCTCGGCCGCACCGGCTTCTCAAGGGCGACACGGTTCACTACCTCTGGTCGATCGGTGATTACGAATGGTCGCAGGCTGAGACTCGCGCAGCCGTCGACGTCCTGTGTCAGGAATCGCGGCATCTACTGAGCGTTGGGTGGGGCATCGATATGGCAGTAGGCAACGCACGGGTTCTAAGCGCCACGCACCTGGCAGAAGCGCTTTCGGCCGCGCCGGAGCGATGGCAGGCACACCGCGGCACAGGGAGCCGGATCCCAATGGAAGGAACGCTGGTGGACCTCGACCGCGCCTATGGGGAGTTCGTCAACACGGTTCGAAGCGATGGTACTATACTGAATCCAACGCCGGTAAGGCGGTTCCGTGCGGTGACGTATCGGCGCCTCGGGTCACTGCCTGATCGACCCTTCGCGGCATTCGGATTGTGGCGAGTGGACGACCTGGAGCGGCGTCGGGCGTTCCGCCAGGAGGACGCAATCGTTGTGGCTGCGATGCTGCGTCATGCGGCGTGCGAAGCAGCCAAGCGGGATTCGCATCAGTTCCCCGGCGGGTCCGACGTATACGTCGCAGGCCATGTCAATAGTTCCGAACAGACGCCGCCGCGGTTCAGCTATCTGCCGCTGCCGACCATAGGCCATCCGCACGCCGATGGAATGATCCGGCGGGTCATCGTCGCGGAGCCGCATGGCGGCGATGGCCGCCATAGAGAGTGGGTCGAGTTGCGATTGCGTGGGTGTGAACTGGTCGGGCAGAACGGCGGCCACCCCGTCGCCGTCCTTCATCGCACTCCCACCGACGACAAGGTTGTGCCGCAGTACGTCGGTCCCGCCAAGGTCTGGGCTTCCGTGACGCCCGTCATCCTGCCCGGCTACGACGACTTCAAGGCCATCGCAGACTGTCGGGACACTCACCCGATCAAGGCCGAACGCCTGCTGCTCAAGTGCCTACAGCAGGCGGGAATCCCGCCTGAATCCGTGGCCGATCTAACGATGCGCAAGGCGCCGTTCTGGGCCGGTTCGCTGCATCCGCGCCAGTATCGGCGGCCAGAGTATCTGGCCAATCCTCACGCCAAGCCCGGTTGGCATGTCCACTTGGTCTTCCGTGAACCGGTGCCAGGCCCGCTGGCTATCGGAGCCGGCCGCCACTGCGGCCTGGGGCTGTTTGCCGGGCTTGACACCGGCACGCCTCGGTCTTGACCGAGACGCTACGTCGCTCTTTGACAATTCGGTTCGTTTATACCCGCGAAAGTTTGCTCGGCGCCTATTTCCGCGCCTTCGGGCGCGGCCCCATTGTTGGAGCAAGCATTCTCGCGCATGGAGGTGATCTCTTCTACTCGTGTCACGTCAACCAAGGGAGGTCACCATGATCACCACCTGTGAAGAAACCTAGCAAGCGCAGGATGTGCCGGATCTCGTGCCCGCTCGGATGCTCAATGAGTTCGCGTATTGTCCCCGGCTGGCCTATCTCGAATGGGTCCAGGGGGAGTTTGCTGACAATCTGGAGGTGCTCGAAGGCCGCTTCGGGCATCGGCGCGTGGATGCGCCCTCCCGGGCCGAGGTGCCCGATCCGGCGGGTGGGACGAGGGACGAGGTTCGAGGGACGCGGGAGGAGGAAGACGGCGGCCCTCACCCCGACCCTCTCCCAATGGGAGAGGGAGACAACGGCTCCCACTCTCTGAATCTTGAACCCCGAACCCTGAACCCTGATTCGGAACCCCGAACCCTGAACCCTCCTCCCGAATCCCGAACCCTGGAGCCTGATTCTGAATCCGAGACCGGGGACCCTTCCGTCGAGCCGATCCATACCCGCTCGCTCATGCTCTCCGCACCCCGCGAGGGCCTGATCGCCAAGATCGACCTGGTGGACCTGACCGCCGGCACCGCGATCCCGGTGGACTACAAGCGCGGGCACGTGCCCGACGTGCCGGGCAATGCCTGGGAGCCGGAGCAAGTGCAGCTCTGTGCCCACGGGCTGATCCTGCGCGAAGGCGGGTACTTGTGCGAAGGGGGCATCTTGTACTTCGTCGAGTCGCGGCGCCGGGTCTCGATCCCTTTCACCGACGAGCTGGTGGACCGCACGCGCCAGCTCGTGCGGCAGCTCCGCGAGGTCGGATCGAAGGGCATCATGCCGCCGCCGCTGGAGGATAGCCCCAAGTGCCCACGGTGCTCGCTGGTCGGGATTTGCCTGCCGGATGAGACGCGGTTGCTCGCCACGCCCGACAGACGGCCACCGCAGGAGCCGCGTCGCCTAATGCCCGCCCGAGATGACGCCCTGCCGCTCTACGTCAAAGAGCAAGGGGCGATGCTCGGCAAGAGCGGCGACGAGCTGACGGTCAAGAAGTCCGGCCAGGTGCTCCAGCGGCTCAAGATGATCGACGTTTCCCAGGTCTCACTCTTCGGCAACGTGACCATCACCGCCCAGGCCCTCCGCGAAGTCGCCGCCGCGGGCATCCCCGTGTGCCACTTCTCCTACGGCGGCTGGTTCTGTGGCTTAACCACGGGTCTGGTCCACAAGAACGTGGAGCTGCGCATCGCTCAGTTCGCCGCGGCGGCCGATGCCCGCCGCTCGCTCGACCTGGCCCGCGAGTTCGTCGTGGGCAAGATCAAGAACTGCCGCACGCTCCTGCGGCGTCACGGTGACGACCAGATGCAGCCGATCGTGCGGCAGTTGGCCGACCTCGGCCGGAAGGCCGCAGCGGCCGGCAGTGCCGCCACGCTTTTGGGCATCGAGGGCATGGCGGCCAAGGAGTATTTCGCCGGGTTTGGACGGCTGCTGAAGGGCGGCGAGGAGTTCCACATCGACGGGCGTAACCGTCGTCCGCCGCGCGACCCGGTCAATGCCCTGCTTTCGTTCGTCTACGCCCTCTTGGTCAAGGAATGGACGATCGTGCTCCACGCGGTGGGCTTCGACCCGATGCTCGGCTTCTACCACCGGCCGCGCTATGGGCGGCCGTCGCTGGCGTTGGACCTGGCGGAGTCGTTCCGGCCGCTGGTGGCGGATTCGACCGTGCTGACGCTGGTCAACAACGGCGAGGTCACAGCGTCGAGCTTCCTCCGCCGGGCCGGGGCAGTGGTCTTGACCGACGCCGGCCGCCGTGCGGTCATCAGCGGCTTCGAGCGCCGCATGGACACGCTGGTCACGCATCCGATCTTCGGCTACCAGATCAGTTACCGCCGCGTGCTGGAGGTCCAGGCTCGGCTGGTGGGCCGGACGCTCCTGGGCGAGGTTCGCAAGTACCCGAGCTTCTGCACCCGGTAGGAGGCCGCCATGCGCAGCGTGTACCTGGTGTGCTATGATGTGGCCGACGAGAAGCGGCTGCGCAAGGTCTACAAGACGATGCGAGGCTTCGGCGACCCGGTGCAGTATTCGGTCTTCCGCTGCGAGCTGTCGCCGACGGAGAGACAGGCGATGAA
>CAYGZA010000313.1:0-7905 GCA_964354135.1 uncultured Planctomycetaceae bacterium | reverse complement strand
CTCGACCGGTCCCGGGCGAAGGAGAACCCCGGCAGGAACGTGGAGGTCTGCGGCAAGTCGCCCATGAAGATCGGGGTCAGGTCCACCATGAGCCCGCCCATCGGACTTTGAGAGATCACCGGGAGGCTGAAGAGGATGCTGTCGGTGTAGGCCAGGCGCACGGCCTTCTCCTCCGGGCTCCCCTTGGCCGCGGTGAAGCGGACGTTCCGCCGCACCACCTGGACCTTGTCCTCCACCTTGCGGAACTGCCAGAGCCAGTCGTCGCCGTCGAAATCCCAGGTCATGCCGCCCAAGATCGGACTCTCCCCGATGCCGCGGGCAATCGAGATCAGGACGATGAAGTCCCGGTCGAGGAGGTTCGGGGTGAGCTCGGCCAGCAGGCGGTCGTCCTTGCGGTAAAGCCGGATGAGACCTTCAACGGGCTTCGCGTCTTTGACCAACTCAGAGAAAGGCACCTGACCGGGTTTTCCCGGCGGCGCCTGTCCGGCGGTGGGCGAGGGGCCGCCGGGAACCGCTCCGGGAGGCATACCGACGGCTTCGGCAGGCGGGGCTTTCGGGTCGGGCTGCTTCGCCGGCGGCGATTTCCCCGGCTCCGGGTTGCCCTGGGCCCAACCGCTTGCGGACCAGAGTGTCCCAAGCACCAGGATCAGCAGGCAGTAGACAGCGGCCAAACGGTGGATCGCGATGCGGTTGCTCATGATGGCGGGTCTCTGAGTTGGAATGGGCGGCGTTGTCGGACTTTGCCGAAACCGCAGGAGGGGAAGTCTGGGAAAGCAAGCCTCGTCAAATATACCCCATTCTGGCGCCCCTGCCGACCGGCGAAAAGGGCTTAACCGCCCAAGGAGGTCGGATAGAATGGTGCCCGTTGGATCGGTGCTCGGGGGCAATGCCCGGCGCCTGCGGCGACCCCCCCTAGTTTGTGGTATATGCCCGGGATCGGCAGCACGACTCCCGTGGCGCCGGGCCGGGAACTCCAGGCCGGGGGCGGCGGACGTCTCCACAATCGCGGCGAGGGCGTCGATACTGGAGGGGTTGGTTCGGCTGGAGGGATTGGTCCGGCTTGCGGCTCCGACAACCGAGTGCCGCACAGGATATCGAGGATGAGTTTCACGAACCGGTTTCGTCGATGGTTGTGGCTGATCGGCTTCTTCGGTCTGTGGCCGGCCGCCGCTTCAGCCTGGGCCCAATTGGGCGAAGAGACGATTGCCGGACCGGGTTTCGGCTTCGGCAAGACCGGCACGGGGGTCGTGGTGGCGAACGCCCAGTTCACCACGCCGGCGCCGGACAAACCGGCACGCCTGTTCGTCACGGCCAGAATCCAGCGAGGCTGGCACATCTATTCGATCACGCAGAAGCCGGGCGGGCCGATCAAAACGCAGATCACCCTGGAGAAGTCCGACGCCTTCCGCATCACCGGCGACTTCAAGGCCCATCCCGCCCCGACGGTGACCACGCAGCCGGAGGCGTTCGGGGACCTGCCGGTCGAGCTGCACGAGGGCACGGTGGTATGGTACGCCCCGATGGAGTTTTCCTCCGGGGTCGATCCCACGACATTGAAGATCGCCGGGAAGGTCAAGGCCCAGCCCTGCGACGCCACGAGTTGCCTTCCGCCGCAGGATTTTCCCTTTACGGCCACGGTCGGCCCGGGCGTCGAGATCCCCGCGGCCGCAGCGGCCACAACGGCTCCGGCGTCGGCCTTCAATGCGCAAGAACTCAAGAAGAACGTCGCGAAGCAAGAGGCAGGGACTTCCCTCTGGCTGCAACTGGCAGCGGGCTTCCTCGGCGGGATCATCCTCAACCTGATGCCCTGCGTGCTGCCGGTCATCGGCCTGAAGATCCTCTCCTTCGTGGAGCAGTCCGGCCATGACCGAAAGACCGCTCTGCTCCTGAACGTCTGGTATTCGCTGGGCCTGCTGGCGGTCTTCTGGCTCTTGGCCGGCTTGGCGATCGGCCTGAACCTGGGCTGGGGAATGCTCTTCCAGAAGCCGGGCTTCAACGTGTTCATCGCCGCGCTGGTATTTGCCATGGCGCTGGCCTTCCTCGGCGTGTGGGAATTTCCCGTGCCGGGCTTTGTCGGGCGCGGCCGGGCCGTCGAGCTCGCCGAAAAGGAGGGGGCGGTCGGGGCGCTCTTCAAAGGAGCCATTACGACGGTGCTTGCCACGCCCTGTACCGGGCCGTTCATGGGCGGCGCGTTGGCCTGGGCATTGGCGCAGCCGGCGCACGTGGTGTTCGCGGTCTTCACCAGCGTCGGGCTCGGGATGGCCAGCCCCTATCTGCTCATCGGGGCGTTTCCCAAGCTGGTCCGTTTCCTTCCCAAACCCGGGGCTTGGATGGACACGTTCAAGCAGGTCATGGGATTCGTCCTCCTCGGCACGGTCGTGTTCGTCTTCACCTTCATGGAGGCGTCGTACGTGGTCCCGACCGTCGGGCTGTTGTTCGCCCTGTGGCTCACCTGCTGGTGGATCGGTCGGACGCCCCTGACCGCCGAGTTGCCCGCAAAGGCCCGAGCGTGGCTCGAGGCGGCTGCAATCGTGGGGATCGCGTGGCTCCTGCTATTTCCCGGCCTGGACCGCATCGTGCCGGGCAGCATTGGCGGGCTTCACCGCGTGATGCAGGACCGCCTGGATCAGCAGGTGGCCAGGGCATCGGGGCAGCAGCGGACCGCCAAGCGGAGCCCCCACGAACTGCCCTGGGAGCCGTTCACCAGCCGCGAGGCGTTTGCCTCTCTGGTCAATTCGGGGAAGACCGTGCTCGTGGATTTCACGGCGGACTGGTGCGCCACGTGCAAGACGCTCGAGGCCCTCTACTTGAACACGCAGGAGGTCCGCAGCCTGGTCGAGCGAAACGGCGTCGTGACGCTGAAGGCCGACTGGACGCACGAGGACCCCGAGGTCACGGCGATGCTGAATCTCTTGGGGGCTCAGCAGGTGCCGGTGCTCGCGATTTTTTCGGCCGGGAAGCCCAACGAACCGGCCCGCTTCGTCAACGGTTATACTAAGACCCAGGTGCTCGACGCCCTGGAGAAGGCCGGGCCTTCCAGGCCGTCGTCTCCCCAGGGCGAAAGCTCCCGGGCGGCGCCGCGGTAGGTTCCGTGCTGCCCGTGCCGCCCGACGCATGGAGAACGAACGACATGCCCCGCTCGGAGTTGACGCCGGAGGAGCTGGCCCGCTACGCGCGCCAGATCGGCCCTGGGGTGTTAACCCCTGAGGGGCAGTCGCGGATGAAGGACTCGACGGTCCTGGTGACGCGGGCCGGCGGGATGGGCGGGCCGGCAGCGTTGGCGCTGGTCATGGCCGGCGTGGGGCGGGTGATCGTCGCCCACGGCGGCACGATGATCTCCCCCGATTTGAACCGGCAGGTCCTGGGCTCGGAAGAGGTGATCGACAAGCCTCGGGCCCCGCACTTTGCCGAGTACCTCCGCTCGATGAACCGCTTCGTGACGGTCGAGGCGATCGACCACGAGCCCGGCGACGAAGAGGCCCGGGAGCTCGCCGGCCGCTGCGACGCGATCCTCTCCTGCCCGCCCACGTTTGCCGAGCGGCTGCGGCTGAACCGCGCCGCGGTCGCCGCGGGAATCCCCTTGGTCGATGCCGCCCAGTGGGGCATGACGGGAACGCTCATCGCCGTCGATCCCGGCAGGACGGCGTGCCTGGAGTGCGTCTATCCGCAGGAGCCGGAATTCGAGGCGATGTTTCCCGTCGTTGGGGCGATCTCCGCGGCCCTGGGGGCATTGGCCGCCCTGGAAGCGATCAAGATCCTCTCGCGCACGGGAACGCCGCTGTTTGGGAAGCTCTGGATGATCGACGGCTACCGCGGCCGGACGTCGATGGTCCAGTTGCGCCGTAACCCGGGCTGTCCTTGCTGCGGCCGGCCGGCAGCCGAGATCCCGTGAGCCGTTGCGTCGCGCCGCCAGGAGTTTCGTCGCCCATGAAGGTCCGAGTAGTGATTTCCGGCCGAAGTTACGATGCCGCGGCAGCGATGCCGGAGCAACTGACGCTTCCCGAGGGGGCTTCCGTCGATGACGCCCTTCAGGCGCTCGCCGATCACCTTCCCGGCGGCAGTGGATTGCCGGCCAGTTGCCTGGTGGCAGTTTCCGGAACGCACTTGGGAACGGTGGGGAGCCACCAGCCGCACGTACTCAGGGACGGCGACGAGCTGCTCCTGATCGTCCCCGTCGCCGGCGGATGAAAGCACGGGGAGCAACGCCGCTCAACTGCTCCAAACGACCCCTCGGGAACCTTCCTCAGCGCGGCCGATGGTCCAGCACTGGACGCCCTGGTCGGCCAACTGGTGGCGGATGCTCTCCGCGTAGTACGGGCTGACGACGAGCACCATTCCCACGCCCATGTTGAACACGCGGTCCATTTCCGGCTGGTCGATCTCGCCGAGCCGCTGGAGCCAGGGGAAGACCGGCGGGACGGGCCAACTGCCGCGGTCGATCACCACCCGGACGCCTTCCGGCACGATCCGCTCCAGGTTCTCGCCGAGGCCGCCGCCGGTGATGTGGGCGATCCCGTGGACCACGTTCTTGACCTTGTAGTGATTGAGCACCGCGCGGACCGGGCGGACATAGATCCGCGTGGGCTTCAGCAGCGCTTCCCCGACGGTGGACCCCAGCTCTTCCACGGGGTCACCCACCTTCAGCCCGGCGATCTCAAACGCGACCTTCCGGGCCAGGCTGTAGCCGTTGGAGTGCAGGCCGGTCGAGGCCAGGCCCAGGACCACGTCGCCGGGGGCGATTGCCCGGCCGTCGATCACGTGGCTCCTTTCGACGACGCCGACGCAGAAGCCGGCCAGATCGTAATCGCCCGGGTTGTAGAGGTCGGGAAGGATCGCGGTTTCGCCCCCGAGCAAGGCGCAATCGGCCTGCAAACAGCCGTCGGTGATGCCGCGGACGAGCTGCTCCAAGAGCGGCGGATCATCCTTGGGCATGGCCACGTAGTCGAGGAAGAAGAGCGGCTCCGCGCCGCAGCAGAGGGCGTCGTTGACGCTCATCGCCACCAGGTCGACGCCCACCGTGTCGTGGACGCCCATCAGGCAGGCCACCTTGAGCTTGGTTCCCACGCCGTCGGTGCAGGAGACCAACACGGGGTTCTCGTACCGGCGGGCAAAGAGCCGGTTGGCAAAATCGAGCTGGAAAAGGCCGGCGAAGCCTTGGTCCAGCCGGATCACGCGGGGCGTATAGGTGCGAGCCAAGAGCTGGGGTAAACGGGCCATTGCGTCCCGGTACAAGTCCAGGTCGACGCCGGCCGCTTTGTACGTCGCTTTTGCCATGCCGCTCCCCTGAGGAAGACCAATCGATGGCGTCGATTCTACCCGGCACCGGGAACCGGGGAGAAGTGGCCCGCGACGGTACGCCCGCCGGGGACCTCTTTCTGCCGCGTCCACAAAGCCGGAAACTCCATGCACTCTTCCCATACTACCCGCATGGGGGAAACGCTTGACACCGGTTCGCTTCGCTGCGAGATTAAGGTAGTGTCAGCCTGCCAGATTCCTCCCTTGCGATCCGGGAACCGTAGGGAATCCGGGTCGAGCTTCGGAAAAGGGGACAGGTACATTTTGTGCGAAGCACCCTTCGGGCCTTTCAGGCAAAATGTACCTGTCCCCTTTTCCGAGCCTGAGCAACTAGCTCTACGTTCGTTACGGACCGGAGCCTAGGGGGGGAGAACGTTTGTGCCCTATCCGGCGTAGCAATCATAGAAAGCGGCGGCCGGCCGGGCGGCTGGGTCACGGCGGCCTTGAGAAACGAAACTCCCGGGATTGGCCCGGGAACCGGCAAAAGGAGAAGCGAATGAACTCGAAGAAGTGGCAGCGTTGGTTGGCGTGGGTCTGCGTGGCCGCGGCAGCGGGGTCGTTGGGCCGGGTCGCGATTGCCGGTCCGCCGGCGGCCCCCAAGGTCTCTACCTTCGCCCCGGCCAAGGACGTGGCGGCGCAGATCGGCGTGTACTTGACGAGGTTGGAGGAGGCGGTCGCCGACGAGGAGGCATACAAGGACGCGGAGACCCGCATCGCGAAGGACGCGAATACCGTGATCCTTCTCGCGCTGGCGGCGGGGCTGCACGATGAAGAGAACAGCTACAAGGCGGCTGCTTCGGGGTTGTTGAAGGCGGCGCAGGAGCTGGCCAAGGCGGCCGTCGTGAAGGAGCAGGCCCCCGGCACTCAGCCCTCGGCCGAAGAGGTGGCGAAGCGCTATGCCGCCGTCAAGGCAGCGGTGGCCGAGGTGAAGAAAGCGGCCGAATCCAAGGGGGGTGATGCCTCGAAGCTGAAATGGACCAAGGCCGCCGCGTTGCCCGAGCTCATGAAGCAGGTCCCGTTGATCAACAACCGGCTCAAGCGGAACCTCCGCGGCGAGCGGTTCAAGACCAGGGCCAAGGAAAACGCCGGCGACGCCGCCGTGCTGGCCGTGATCGCCCAAGGTTCCATGGCCGATACGTCGGAGGCCAAGAATCCGGAAGACGTCAAGAAGTGGTACGATTTCTGCGTGCAGATGCGCGATGCGGCGGGGGCCTTGAACAAGGCGGTCCGCGACGGCAAGCAGCCGGCAGCCGACAAGGCCGCGGCCGCACTGAGCCAGAACTGCGAGGACTGCCACGCCGTCTTCAAGCCCGGAACGGACATCTCGGGTGGAGATAAGGAGAAGTAAGCCGGCAACCACTCGCCGCCTTTCATTTTTCGGGCGAGCGGGCCCTTCGCGATCCATCAGCCGCGGACGGCGGCCCCACTTCGGGTCGCCGTCCGCGGGCGTCTTGGCCGGAGGCGAGGGCGATTCTCCGGGCCGTGCGGCACTCGACCGGTCCTGCCGGTCCTGCCGGATTTCCACGAGGACTCGGCACAGGCGAGAAATCTCACCTATCTTTGCCATAGAGAGGCAACGGCCTGCGCTACAGCCCAGGTGAGTGGTCGGGGATAGCAGGCCCGGCCGGCTTGTACTCGACTTCCCGGCACGAGATTCCGAAGAAGAATTAGGTCTGCGGCCGGTCGCTTTCTGCCCTGTATTCTAACCAAAGGCCGCAAGCAGGAATTTCGCTCACGGATGTCGCATGGCTGTTGACCTGAATCCTTGGTATCCTCGGGATGTCAGCTTTCTGTTGGGGCGCTCGATCGAACCGCTATCCATGCTTGAGCGACCTCCCTCTCTGAGGTTTACCCACCCCCTCCCTTACGGGGCGATCCTCCATGACGATGGGGTCCAGTTCGTGGTCTTCAGCCGTTCCGCCACGGCGGTGCGGGTCCTGCTGTACGACAAGGTCGGCGACCGGGAACCGACCGACATCATCGATTTCGACCGCGACTTGAACCGCTGGGGCGACGTCTGGAGCATCTTCGTGCCCGGGCTGACCGCAGGGCAGTTGTACCAATTCCAGGCCGACGGGCCGTACGAGCCCGAAATCGGCCACCGCTTCGACCCCAACGCGCGGCTGATCGACCCGTACGCCAAGGCGCTGGCGGGCCGGTTCATGCCGGGAGACGACGGGATCATCCGGCCGCCCAAGTGCGTGGTGGTGGACGACGAGTTCGACTGGGAGGAAGACCGCCACGTCCGCCGCAAGCTGGCCGACACGGTGATCTACGAGCTGCACGTCCGCGGGTTCACCGGGTCGCGCTTGAGCAACGTGAAGCACCCGGGGACGTACCTCGGCGTGATCGACAAGATCCCGTATCTGGAATCGCTGGGCGTCACGGCGGTGGAGCTGATGCCGGTCCACGAGTTCCCCGCGACGGAATGGTTCGGTCAGGCGCTGGAGCATCCGAACTACTGGGGCTACGATCCGCTGGCGTTCTTCGCCCCGCACAGCGGCTACGCCGCCGGGGACGAGCCCGGCTGCCAGGTCCGCGAATTCAAGCAAATGGTGCTCGAGCTTCACCGCGCGGGGATCGAGGTGATCATGGACGTGGTGTTCAATC
>CAYGZA010000312.1:0-7916 GCA_964354135.1 uncultured Planctomycetaceae bacterium | reverse complement strand
TTCCCAGCGCCTGCGGGAAGACCAACCTGGCGATGCTCATTCCGCCCGAGGGCTTGAAGAAAAAAGGCTATCGGATCTGGACGGTCGGGGACGACATCGCCTGGATGCGGATCGACACCGACGGCCGGCTCTGGGCGATCAATCCGGAGACGGGGTTCTTCGGGGTCGCCCCGGGGACCAACATGAAGACCAACCCCAACATGATGAAGACCATCCGCCGCAAGACGATCTACACCAACGTCGTGTTGGGAAAGGACGGCACGGTGTGGTGGGAAGGCGGCGAAGGCGAGCCGCCCGCGGAAGGCCGGGACTGGCGGGGCCGCCCCTGGAATCCCGGCGTGCAGGACGAAAACGGCAATCCCGTCGCCGGCGCGCATCCCAATAGCCGGTTCACGGCGCCTTTGTCGCAGTGTCCGTCGGCCTCGTACCGCACGGAGCATCACCACGGGGTGCCGGTTTCGGCGATTGTCTTCGGCGGCCGCCGGGGGCATCTGACCCCGCTGGTCTATGAAGCCTTCGACTGGGAGCACGGAGTCTTCCTCGGCGCCACGATGGCTTCGGAGCGGACTGCCGCCCAGTTCGGCAAGCTCGGCGAGGTCCGGCGCGACCCGATGGCCATGCTCCCCTTCTGCGGCTACCACATGGGCGACTACTTCGAGCACTGGTTGAACATGGGGCGGCGGATGACCAACCCGCCCAAGGTCTTCCACGTCAACTGGTTCCGCGCCGACGAGAACGGCAATCTCCTCTGGCCGGGTTATGGCGAGAACCTGCGCGTGATCGAGTGGATCCTCGACCGCTGCCGCGGCGAGGCCGACGCGACCAAGACCCCGATCGGCTACGTGCCCTCGCCCGACAGCCTCGATCTGACCGGCCTCGACATTCCTCGGGAAACGCTCAACAAGCTGCTGGTGGTCAACCGGTCCGACTGGTACGAGGAGACCGACGGCATCGCGACGTTCTTCCAGCAGTTCGGGAAGAGATTCCCCAGGGTCCTCTGGGATCAGCTCGAGTCGCTCCGCCTGCGGCTGCGGGCGCCGATCACGTTGATGAAGCCGGGCGCCGAAATCCGCCCGTTGGCCGCGGATCTCAACGAGGTCATCGAGCGCGAAAACCCTCACGTCTACGCGATGCTCTCCGAACTCGGGAAACGACTCTACTTCCCTAAGGGGATCCTGGCCCAGAGCGCCGAAGCCAAGGACAAGGCCAAGCGATACGACGCCACCATCGGCATCGCCCGCGAGAACGGCAAGCCGATGTTCCTGCCGTCGGTGATGCGGTATTTCAAGGACCTGGGGCCGGCGGAGGCGCTGCCCTATGCGCCGGCCACGGGCCGCCCCGACCTGCGCAGGAGGTGGCGCGAGGCTCTGCTCGAAAAGAACCCCAGCCTGGCCGCCAAGAGCTTCTCTACGCCCATCGTCACCAGCGGGGTGACTCACGCCCTAAGCCTGGTCGGCGACTTGTTCGTCGATAAGGGCGACATGGTCCTGCTGCCGGACAAATTCTGGGAGAACTACGAGCTGCTGTTCGGCGTGCGATTCCAGGCGCAGCTTGCCCAGTATCCGTTCTTCGACGCCAGCGGCCGCTTCAACGTGGAGGCCCTCCGCCAAGCGCTTGCCACCAGGGCGGGAAGCTGGAAGACCGTCTTGGTCCTGAACTTTCCCAACAACCCGACCGGCTACTCGATCGCCACGCCGGAAGCCGACGCGATCGCGTCCGTCCTTTGCGAGGCGGCCGACGACGGACGCGATCTGGTGGTCGTGACCGACGACGCCTACTTCGGGCTCTTCTATGAAGGAGACCTGCTTCAGGAGTCGCTGTTCGGCCGGCTCGCCAACTGCCACGAGCGGATCCTGGCGGTGAAGGTGGACGGCCCCACCAAGGAAGAGTTCGTCTGGGGGTTCCGCACGGGGATGCTTACCTTCAGCGCCCGCGCGTTCCTCAGCGACGAAGCCCTTTACGGCGCCCTGGAGAGGAAGGTGGCCGGGGCCATCCGCAGTGCCATCTCCAATTGTTCGCAGCTTTCGCAGTCGGTGCTGGCGAAGGCCATGGCCGCGCCGGAGCACGTTGCCGAGCGATTGGACAAGAAGGGCATTCTTGAAGCCAGGGCCCGGAAAGTACACGAAATCCTCGGCGGGCCCGAATACTCCGCCCTTTGGGAGCCCTATCCCTTCAACGCTGGCTACTTCATGTGCCTGAAGCTCAAAGGGCTGGACGCGGAGACCTACCGCAAGCACTTGCTGGAGAAGTACGGGATCGGCGTGATCGCCGACGGCGAGCGGGACATCCGCGTTGCCTTCTCGGCCGTGGACGTGAAGGACTTGCCGGACCTCTACGGCCTCATGGCGGCCGCGGCCCGGGAATTGCTCAGTGGCAACGGCACGCCCGGCTCATGAAGCAGCGCCTGTCGCCCGCGTCAGGGCCTGATCCAGGTCTTCCTCAAGGTCTTCCGCCGCTTCCAGGCCGACGGAGAGCCGCACCAGGCTATCGGTGATTCCGTGGGCGAGCCGGTCGGCGCGGTCGTAACTGGCGTGGGACATCGAGGCCGGCTGCTCGATGAGCGACTCCACGGCGCCCAAACTGACGGCCAGTTGAAACAGTCGCGTCGACTCGACCAGCCGTTTCGCGGCGGCCAGATCGCCGGCCACCTCAAAGCTCAGCACCGCCCCGAAGCCGCCGTCCATCTGCCGGCAAGCGATCTGGTGCCCGGGGTGTTGCGGCAATCCGGGGTAGAGCACCCGCGCAACCCGGCGGTCGGCAGCGAGGAACTCGGCCAGCCGGGCCGCCGTACGGCTCTGCTCCCGAACGCGGAGCTCCAGCGTCTTGATCCCTCGCGAACACAGGAACGCCTCCAGCGGGCCCATCACCGCCCCCGTGGCGTTTTGGAGGAAGTAGAGCCGTTTCCGTAGCGCAGGGTCCCTCACGATCAGCGCCCCGCCCAACAGGTCGCTGTGCCCGCCGAGGAACTTGGTCGCCGAGTGCATCGCGACGTCGGCCCCCAATTCCAGCGGCCGGGTGAGCACGGGCGTGGCCAGCGTGTTGTCGACCCCCAATAGGGCCCCGTGGCGATGGGTCAACTCGGCGCAGGCCGCAATGTCGCTGATCGACAAGAGCGGGTTCCCGGGGCTCTCGATCCAAACCAGCTTCGTCGTCGGCCGCATCGCGGCCTCCAAAGCGCCCGGATCGGTCGACGGGGCGTGCGTCACTTCAATCCCCGCGCGGTTGACGACCTTGTGCAAGAGCCGGTACGTCCCACCGTAGACGTCGGTTCCCGCAACAACGTGGTCCCCTTGCTCCAGGAGCATCGTCACGCAATGGGTCGCCGCCATGCCCGAGGCGAAGGCCAGCGCCCCGCAGCCCGACTCCAACGAGGCCAGCGTGGTCTCCAGGGCCTTGCGCGTGGGATTGCCGCTGCGGGAATAGTCGAACTGGCCCCACTGGCCGGCCCCCGGCTGCACGAACGTCGAGGCCACGTGGATCGGCGGAACCACCGCGCCGGTCTGAGGGTCGCGTTCATTGCCGACGTGAACCGCCCGGGTCCGGAATCGCATCGCGTGCTTGTCCATCATTGCTCCAGCGCCTGGGCGAGGTCGGCGATAAGGTCTTCGGCGTTCTCGATCCCGCAGGAGAGGCGAATCATGTTGTCGGGGATGCCCACGGCCTGCCGCTGCTCGGGCGTGAAGTCGTGGTAGCTCATGTGGATTGGCTGCTCGATGAGCGATTCGGCCCCGCCCAGACTGGGCGCGATCCGCGGGATGCGAACCGCGTCCACGACCCGGGCGGTCTGCTCGACGTCGGCGCCTCGGACCAGGAACGTCACCAGTCCGCCGAACCCCCGCATCGTCCGCTTTGCGACCCCGTAGTACGGATGGCTCGGCAGGCCGGGGTAGTAGACCTTTTCCACGCGGGGATGGGATGCCAGGAATTGCGCCACCGCCAGGCCGTTGTCGTTGTGCCGCTGCATCCGCAGCTCAAGGGTCTTCAGCCCGCGATGCAACAGGTACACGTTGTGCGGCGCGCTGACCATCCCGAACACCCCGCGGAGCTTGCGAATCGGCTCCATCTTCTCTGCCGATCCGACGACCGCGCCGGCCAGGAGGTCGTTGTGGCCGCCGAGGTACTTGGTGCAGGAGTGCAGCACGTAGTCCACGCCGGCCTCCAGCGGCCGGAGGTTGTAGGGGGTGGCCAACGTGGCGTCGATCAAGGTGTCGATCCCGTACTTCTTGCCCAGCCCCACAAACCGTTCCAGGTCCACCACGCTGAGGTGCGGGTTGGTGGGCGACTCGCTCACCAGCAGTCTGGTCTTGGGCGTGATCGCCGCCTCCATGCGGCCGTAATCGCACGCCGGGACCTGGTGCGTGACGACGCCGAACTTGCCGAGGTACTTCACGCACAGCTCGCGGGTGCGATGATAGCACTCGTCGAACAAGACTACTTCCTCGCCGGCCTGGAGCTTCGCCAAGAGGACCGCGGCAACGGCCGCCATCCCGCTGCCGAAGAGGACGGCGGTCTGGCCGCCCTCCAACTCGGCGAGCTTCCGCTCCAGGACCTTTTCGCTGGGGCTGCCGTAGCGGGCGTATTCCTCCCGCGGCTGCTTCTTCTCGACGAACTCGATCAGGGCCTGCGTGTCGGCGAAGTTGTACGTTGCCGTGCAGAAGATCGGATCCGTCAGAGAGTAGCCCGGCTTCAGGCGGTCTTCGCCGCCGTGAACCGCCTGAGTGGACATTCCTCGCTTCGGACCGTTCGGCCCGCCCGAAATCGATGGGCTCGACATGGTGACTCCAGACTCCCAGTTCCCAATTCGCCCGTGGTGGTTCTCGATTCTCTGGGACGCTCGGGGCGGTTGCCTCCGCAAAGTGCGCTCGCGGCTCCGAACAAGAAAAAAAATAGCCGCAGTAGGTCGCGGCTGGCTTCGGTCCGGTTAGATCACCGACTGGGCATTCGCTTCCCACGCCGGCAATGGCACTTTAGCAGATTGTGGCTGCAAGCGGCCGCAAATCCCATTGGACCGTTATTGTAGTCACCCCGAGAAACCACAGCAAGCTCCCAAAACGGGGTCCGTTTGAACTTCTCCAGTGGCGGCTGTTCGTGCGGCATCAGCATTGGGCGTCCCGCCCGATTGTCTGGTGGGATAGGCCACCAGGGGCATTGCACCTTCCTAAGATTGAAGGAAGGTCTTCGCAAACATCCCAAACACCTCATTTTCTCTTGACCGCCAGGAGAACCGCCGTAATAATCCTCGCCTGAATCTGACCTCCGCGTGCGGCCGATACTCCAACAGAGAACAACACACCGGCGGAGTCTGCGCATGAATCGCCCCCCCCGATACGGTATTGCACACAGCCTCCTGATCCTGGCGGCCCTTGTTGCAGGATGCGCCTCGCCTTACCACGCCGATCGGGGGGCACTATTAGGGGGTTTAGGCGGAGCCGGGGTCGGCGCCCTGGTCGGGCACGCCGTCGGGAACACGGGAGCGGGAGCCGCGATCGGCGCCGGCGTCGGAGCCCTGACCGGCGCGGCCATCGGCGACAGCATGGATGAAATGGAGGCCCGGAACCGCGCCTTGATCGAAGCCAAGCTCCAGCGACGCATCGTCCCGGGGGCCGTCACCATCGACGACGTGATCGCCATGACCCGGGCTGGCGTTGCCGAGGACGTCATCATCAACCATGTCCGCTACCACGGCATGGTTCGCCAACTTGAGGCCTCGGACCTCATCACGCTCCAGCAGCAGGGCATCAGCCCGAACGTCGTCAAGGCCATGCAGGAACCTCCCCGGCCCCAACGCGAGACCGTCTTCGTCGAGTCCCCATCTCCTCCGGCGGTGATCGTCCGGGAACGTTACTACGATCCCTGGTACGACCCATGGTCGCGCCCAGGCCCGCCTTACTACTACCGCTACTACGGGCATCGCCCTCCACCGCGGGTCGGCGTCGGGGTGTCGTTCCACAACTAGCCCGTAAACAAGCGAGCTTTCTTGGGAGTGCGGCGATTGATCGCAGCTTTCGAGGCGGGTTCGTAACCGCTGGGCGATGCGGGGATTCACGCAAAAACCATCGCTCCTGCTTCTCCAGCCGCTGGAAAAGCGGTGATGAACCACCGCACTCCAAGAGGTCACTTGCTTTAGGACTAGCGGGCTCAAGTCGTCGTGAGGGAGCATGAGCACGGCATCCCTTCCGCTGGTTGAGGAGTTACGGGCACCGCCGGACGAGGAAGCGCTGTTCGTGCAGCTTGCGGGGAAGCCGTACTCCCTGTTTCTCGACAGCGCCCTGAGAGACCCAACCCTCGGCCGCTACTCGTTCCTGGCCGCCGACCCGTTCGAGTTTTGGGAGTTCTCCGCCGAGGATGTCGACAGCCTGGCTTTCCTTGCCCGAAGACTGTCCGAATACCGGGCGGCGACGGTGGCCGGGCTTCCGCCGTTTCAAGGGGGCGCTGCCGGGCTGCTCGGCTACGATCTGGGCCGCCAACTGGAGAGGCTCCCTCGCCCGGCCGTCGACGAGTTCCAGGTTCCAACGATGGCCGTGGGCCTTTACGACGTGGTGATCGCCCTGAGCCACGAGGACAATCGCGGCTGGATCATCTCGCAAGGGTTTCCCGAGATCGAAGCCGCGGCACGACTCAAGCGCGCCGCAGGGCGGCTCGAGGAAGTCCGCGGCTGGCTGGCCGGCCCGGCGCCGAGTCCAGCCGCGGCCTCGCGTGGCGTGCCCTCGGAAAGCGTGGGTACGCGTTGCCGTTTGCACGGCGACGCCAGCGACGCCCTGCCACGCTCTCGCCTGCCGCCCATCCCGGCCGGGCAACTTGCCCCGCAGCATCCCGTCGCCGGACAAGAGGGCCTGTGGAGCAACTTTTCGCGGGCGGCCTACTTGCGGGCGCTCCAGCGGGCAATCGAGTACGTCTGGGCGGGCGATATCTTCCAGGTGAATCTGGCCCAGCGGCTCCTGTACCCCGCGGAAGACGATTCGATCCAGCTTTACCTGCGGCTGCGGCGGCGGAACCCGGCGCCTTTCGGGGGATACTTCGACCTCGGCGACTTCCAGATCGTCAGCGCCTCGCCCGAGCGGTTCCTGAGCGTGTCGGACGGCTCCGTGGAGACCCGGCCGATCAAGGGGACGCGGCCTCGCACCGCCCGGCCGGAAGCCGATTCGTCTGCCGGCGAGGAACTCCTGGCAAGCGAGAAAGACCGCGCCGAAAACGTCATGATCGTGGACCTCCTGCGGAACGATCTCTCCCGCGTTTGCCGCCCGGAGAGCGTCTGCGTCAGCCAGCTTTGCCGGCTGGAGACGTACGCCTTCGTGCAGCACCTGGTTTCGGCGGTGCGCGGGCGGCTCCGCGACGGGTGCGGCCCCATCGACCTGATCCGGGCCGCTTTTCCCGGCGGCTCGGTCACCGGGGCCCCCAAGATCCGGGCCATGGAGATCATCGCCGAGCTGGAGCCAACCGCCCGCGGCCCCTATTGCGGATCGCTGGGGTACATCGGCTTCGACGGCTCGATGGACCTCAGCATCCTCATCCGGACGATCACGGCGGGCCGGGGCTGGTGGCAATTGCCCGTCGGCGGCGGCATCGTCGCCCAGTCCGTCCCCGAGAACGAGTACCAGGAAACCTGGGACAAGGCCGAAGGCCTCCTCCGTGCCCTGCGACCATGATCCTCCTGATCGACAACTACGACAGCTTCGTCTACAACCTGGCCCGGTACTTCGAGCGGCTCGGGCAGCCGACGCGCGTGGTCCGCAACACGGCGATCGACGCGGCGGGCGTCCGGGCCCTGGAGCCCGACGCCTTGGTCCTTTCGCCCGGCCCCTGCACGCCGCGGCAAGCCGGCTCGTCGCTCTCCCTGGTGCGGGAGTTCTGCGGTCGCCTGCCGATCCTCGGGGTCTGCCTCGGCCATCAAGCGATCGCCGAGGCCCTGGGCGGCC
>CAYGZA010000311.1:0-8021 GCA_964354135.1 uncultured Planctomycetaceae bacterium | reverse complement strand
CCCAAGGTCCCCAAGGGTCATATCTACCTGCACAACGCCAGCGGCGCCCGCAAGGCCACGGGCAGCTACTACACCAAGAACTTTGCCGTGGAACACCTGCTCGACCACGCCCTGGAGCCGGCGATTGCCGACCACCTGGCCCGGCTCGACAAGCTCGACGACCGCCGGGCCGCCGAGTCGTTCTTCGACTTCCGCGTGGCCGACATTGCGATGGGTTCCGGGCATTTTCTTGTGGCGGCCGTGGACCGCATCGAACGGCGCTTCAGCAGCTATCTCGCCAAGCGATTGCTGCCCGGCGTAATGGGCGAACTGTTGCGGCTTCGCAAGGCGGCGCTCGACGGAATCGAGCAGGCGGGCGGTTCCATCGACGGGGTGGAAATCGAGAACGTCCAGTTGCTCCGGCGGCAGATTGCCCGGCGGTGCATCTACGGCGTGGACATCAACAACATCGCCGTGCAGTTGGCCCGGCTGTCGCTGTGGATACACACCTTCGTGCCGGGCCTGCCGCTGTCGTTTCTCGACCACAACATCGTCTGCGGCAACTCGCTGGTGGGCATTGCCACCTTCGACGAGGTAGGTGAGCTTCTTAAACGGGGCGGTGACATGCCCTTGTTTGACCATAGCGCAGAAGCCTTGCTTGGAAATGCCCGTGATGCGGTGAGACGGCTTGGCCAGTTGTCGGATGCCAACGCTGCGGAAATTGCAGAGGCCCGCAAGGCGTTCGATGAACAGCGGGCGGCCATCGCCGACAAGGAACAGATGTTCGATATCCTCACCGCGATGCGGCTGCCAGAGTCGGGGGTGAGTGTTCTGGCCGATGATTTCCGCGCCGGGAATGAGTTGTTCCTGCAAGGGACGCACCGCCGAGCAATGGAGGCACTGGGCGAGCTGAGGCCCTTCCACTTTCCCATCGCCTTCCCCGAAGTCTTCTTGCGCAATCGTGCAGGCTTCGACGTGATTCTCGGCAACCCGCCGTGGGAAAAGACGCAGGTTGAAGAGCACAACTACTGGGCACGATACTTGCCTGGATTTCGCGGCCTATCCCAAACTGATCGAGAGGCGCTTCAAACCAGAATGCGCCGGCGTCGTCCTGATCTGGTGCAGGCATTTGAAGCCGAGGTCAGGGAAGCGGTAGCGATGCGTCAGGCGTTGATTTGTGGGCCGTACCCTGGCATGGGCAGTGGGCATCCTGACCTTTTTAAGGCGTTCTGTTGGCGTTTCCTTCATCTCGCGTCTCACCAAGGTGGCCGCATTGGCGTGGTTCTGCCTCGTTCTGCTCTCTCCGGTAAGGGATCAGCGGAATTTCGCAAGGAAGTGCTCGGGAACCGGGCGGACACCTGCATCACGATGCTCGTAAACCGGCGTGAATGGGTTTTTTCTGACGTGCATGAGCAGTATGCCATCGGCCTGGTTGCAGTGGATGCAAGTCACTCTCGAACACCGACTGTCCGATTGTCCGGGCCTTTCGCCAGCCCTGAGAGCTACATTGCTGGCCGGGATCGTTCCCACGCTACATTCGCCGGACGAGACGTTTTGTCCTGGAACGACGAGGCAGCACTGCCGTTATTGACGGGGGAGGCATCGCTCGATGTGTTCGTTCAAATGAGGACATCGCCTCGTCTCGATCTTGACGATGCTTCCTCGTGGAGAGCACGTCCTGTCCAAGGTGATCTAAATGCAACAACCGACAAGGGGCTGATGGACCTCAAGTCCGAGAAATGCCCGAATGGTTATTGGCCTGTGTATAAGGGCGAGTCTTTCGAGATATGGAATCCCGACACGGGCGTTTACTACGCGTGGGCCAACCCGGATAAAGTCACCCCGGAACTTGTCAGATCAAGGCTCCATGCGGCGAAGAACAGACGATCAGCCTTCTTCGAGTGCGACACGGCGTGGGTTCGTAATCCCAACACGCTGCCTTGTTATCGGCCGCGCATCGCATTTCGAGACGGAACTAACCGCCTGAATCAGCGAACCGTGATTGTCGCACTTGTGCCGCCCTCTTCCATCCTGGCGCACCAGGCCCCCTACGTGCTTTTGCCGCGCGGGGATGCCAGTGACGAGGCGTATCTCCTGGGAATCATGTCCTCGATTCCCCTCGATTGGTTCACACGGAGGTTTGTTGAACGACACCTCTTCTTCTATCTCTTGAATCCGCTTCCTGTCCCTCGCCCCGCGCGTGACAAACCGCTACGGCAGCGGACGGTCGCGTTGGCGGGTAGGTTGGCCTGCCCGGACAAGCGGTTCGCCAAGTGGGCCAAGGCCGTGGGCGTGGAGTGCGGCAAGCTCGACGCTGCCGAGAAGGACGACATGATCGCCGAACTTGACGCCGTGGTCGCCCACCTTTACGGGCTGAGCGAATCCCACCTGACGCACATCTTCGAGACCTTCCACGAAGGCTGGGACTACCAGCCGCGCTTGAAGGCCGTGCTGGAGCACTACAAGTCCTGGGCAGGCAAACCGTAGTGGCACTGTCCGCGTACCGATAAGAAGATCATTGGACGAACCGGAGGTGGCAGGCGGAAGTGTCTCGCCTTGACACGCTCCCCCTGTTTGGGTACACGAACCCTGGCGGGGCGCTGGCTTGTGCAGAGGTTGCCAACTATACTGACCAAGGTTACGCGGTTTCGGACGTTCTCCAAGGGCAACAAGCGTCGGGCATTTGACTCAACTCCTTGTGGGGTATAGCATTAGGTGATATGAGCAGTAGCATTGAGGAACTACCCCGCTTCGGCAAGCCACCGGTCATCGAGACGGTGCTTGGGGTCCATTTCCGCCCGCTGGAGAAGTTCACCTCCGCCCATCAAGGGCTTCTGTGGCATCGCTGTTTCCGTGCCCGGTTCCCGAACTTGGAGGAACGGCCGCCGGTCGAAGAAGTCCGCGAACTGTTTGACGAAGAGCGGCTGGGCGTCCCGATGATACGGTGGCAGGTCTCCGACCGCCTCCCGGGACCACGCCTTTGGGCGGCGTCGGAGAACGGTCAGCACGTCGTTCAGATTCAGAAGAACGCGCTGTTCGCCAACTGGCTGAGGACGGGCGAGGAGGTGGCTTATCTCCCTTACGCGGAGAGGCGGCAAGAGTTCAGCGAACAATTGAACCAGGTAGAGGAGTTCTTCCGCGTGGAAGAGATTGGTCAGCTTGAACCGACATCCTGGAGCGTCACCTACATCAACCACATTGACTACGAGGGGCTGCACAACCTTGGGCCGGCGGTAGCCAGGACACTGACTGTCTGGACAAACCAGTTGAGCGACGATTGGCTCCCCGCGCCTGACAAGGTGGTGCTGGATTTCGCGTTCCCGATGCCCGACAATGCGGGGCGCCTAAACGTGAACCTCACGACTGCGGTTGTGCTGAGCGACAAGAGGCACGTGTTGCGTCTGGACTTGACGGCGCGAGGGCAACTCAAGACGAAGGACGTAGCGAGCGCTTTGGCCGGGATTGACTTGGGCCATGAGTGGATCGTGCGGGGTTTCGCCTCGCTCACGCGTCCAGAAATGCACCAAGCATGGGAGAGACTAAGATGATTGCGGAAGCATCGGTCCACGAAGGGGCAGCCAGCGAGCTGCGCGGCGCACTCCGTCCTGCATCGGTGAGCGATCAACTGACGATTAGTAGCGGGCTGATCGAACGCGTGGTGCCGGCGGATTACCGTATCGAGTGCATAGTGCCGGAGGATTGGCCGGTCAGCGCTGGCATAACCCAGTGCCCGTGGCTGCCGTTCGTTCGCAAGCAGTTGCAGGCGATCCAATCGCTTCCCGACGGTTGGGATTCGTATGGTGCGCCCACGCCCGACGCACGTCTCGTAGCGGCGGCGCAGAGCCTCATTGAGTGCTTGGCGCAAGTCCCCGATCTGCCGCAGCCACACGTTAATCCAACTCGCAACGGTGGCGCGCAATTTGAGTGGGAGGCCGGAGAGCGTTACTTCGAGCTTGAGATTGTGGCAGAAGGCGAGGCAACCTACTACTGGAGGGACCGCTCGAAGGCTGACCAGAACGAAGGAATGGTTTTCGAGGGGGATCGGCTGGACACCGTTCTTGAGTACGTCTGGCGCGTGGAAGCCTAGCGCCAACCAACGCGGCGAGGAATGGCGGTGTGCGAACAGTCAATCCCCGATGATGAGCCTGTATTTCGTCGCATCCCACCGGGGACTCGCTGGTTTGCACCGCCCGACCGCATTACAAGCCCCAACTTCAAGCTCCGCGAAGGTGAGGAGGGCATCTCCGTTTACCGAGCCCGCGTCGTCTCGACGGAAGACGTTCTCAGGAAGCCGGGCGTGATCCCAGGGAGCTTTCTCATCGAGGCGACCGCCGGCGCAATCCGACAGCTTACCGATGCTAGGGGCGAGCCTCTGCATCTGGACGTGGTGGCCGTCGCCGCCGAGAACGACCCGGGACACGCAGAAATCCGCGGACTGGCACTCCAAGAGCGCAGTAAACCTGCCGCCGACGCTCTGAAAACCCTCTTCCAGCGGGTTTCCGTATGAGTGACGCATGAAGCCCGAGTTCGTTGACAATCGCAACGGCAACACGCTGGTGGCGGCCTTGCGCGGCCATCTGGACTGGTTGGCCGAGACCTACGCGCGGCCCATCGAACTTGCCATCGCCAGCGGCTACTTCAACCCTGAAGGGTTCGGATTGCTGGCCGACCGGCTCGAACGCCTGCCCAAGGTACGGCTGCTGCTGGGTGCCGAGCCTACGCCGCCACCTGCCCGGCCGGCGCGCAAGATCGGCGAATCGCCGGCGCGGTTTGACGCCCGCGTGGTCCATGAAGCCATGCGCGCCAACGATGCCGGGCTGCTGCGCGACCGGAACCTGCTGGAGTTTGCCCCGGCGACCGAGGCCGCCATTCGCCGGCTGTTGGCGCTGTTGGAATCGGGCACGGTCGAAGTCCGCCGCTACGAAAAGGGGTTCCTCCACGGCAAGGCGTACATCTTCGCCGACGACGAGGGGGTTATCGCCGGGTCGAGCAACTTCACGGCCGCCGGACTGACGAGCAACCTGGAACTGAACCTCGGCCGCTACGACCCCACGCCCGTGCGACAGGTGAAGCAGTGGTTCGACGAGCTTTGGGAAGAGGCCCAGCCGTTCGACCTGGCCGCGATCTACCAAAAGCGATACGAGGAATACCCCCCGTACCTGATCTACTTGCGAGTCCTTTGGGAGTTGTATGGGCGGGAATTGGAGGAGGAGCAGTCCACCGACCCGATCATCCGGCTGACCACGTTTCAGAGCGACGGCCTGTGGCGTGCCCGGCGAATCCTGGGCAAGTACAACGGCGTGCTGTTTGCCGATGGCGTGGGCCTGGGCAAGACCTTCGTTGCCGGCGAGTTGATCCGGGAGGTGGTGCAGGACCGGCGGCAGCGGGTGCTGTTGATCTCGCCGGCCGCGTTGCGCGACGGGATGTGGAAACGATTTTCCGACGACCACCAGCTTTACATCGAGAACGTCTCCTTCGAGGAACTCCTCAACGACCGGCAACTGGGGGGCGAAGGGAATTACCTCTGCTACCGTCCCAACGACTACGCGATGGTGGTAGTGGATGAAGCCCACGTCTTCCGCAATCCCGATACGCGGCGTGCCCAGGCGCTGCGCCGGCTGCTCTTGGGAAAGCCGCCCAAGCAGTTGGTGCTGGTCACGGCCACGCCCGTGAACAACTCGCTGTGGGACTTGTACTATCTGCTGACCCTGTTTGTCGGCCACGACGCGGTTTTCGCCGAGCGCGGGATCCGCTCGCTGAAGGAGCGATTCGGCGAAACGGCGCGGGAGAGTCCTGACGACCTGCGCCCCGACATGCTATTCGACGTGCTCGACGCCGTGACCGTGCGACGAACCCGGCATTTCGTGCGACGGTACTACCCGAACGACCGCATCCGTGGCCCCGGCGGCGTGGAAATGTTGGTGCAGTTCCCCGAGCCGCACGTTGAAGCGCTCAACTACGACCTGGAAGAAGTGCTGCCTGGGTTCTTCGACCAGTTGAAGGAGGCCCTGGCCCCGGAGGACGAGCATCAGGAGCCGCTGTTGACAATGGCGCGGTACTGCCCGTCCACCCACCGTTTGGACAATACGGTGGAGGGGTCGCAACTAACCTTGGTCGGGCTAATTCGCTCAGGGCTGCTGAAACGGTTTGAGTCGTCGGCCTACGCCTTCGGCCTGACGGCAGGGCGCATGGCCGACAGCCACGACGCCTTCCTGGACGCCCTAAACGCCGGCTACCTCCTCTCGCCCAAGGCGTTGGAGGAGTGGTCGAGCATCGACAGCGACGAGGAGTGGGAACGGCGGCTGGAAGAGACCGGAGCAGAGCCGACCGACAAGTACGATGTCGAGGCGTTGAGGGCAGCGGTGAAGGCCGACCGTGACATCCTGCGGCGGTTTGCCGACACGGCGGCGACGGTCAAAGCCGACAACGACCCCAAGCTGGCAGAACTCACGGAGGCTCTGGCCGAGATCCTCCGCGCGGCGGAGAAGGACGGCATTGGGGAAGAAGACACTCGGGACAAGCGGAAGATCATCGTTTTCTCGTACTTTGCCGACACCGCCGACTGGATTGAAAAGCATGTCCACAAGCTAGTGGACAGCCAAAAGAGATTTGCAGCCTACCGGGGGCGAATCGTGTCGGTGGCGGGGCAGGAAAGCCGGCACGGGGTTTCCCGTGAAGATGCCGTCTTCGGCTTTGTGCCGGTCTCCAGCGAAGCCCCTCCCGGCCGCAACGAAGACCGCTTCGACATCCTGATTACCACCGACGTGCTGGCCGAGGGCGTGAACCTCCAACAGTGCCGCAACATCATCAACTACGATCTGCCGTGGAATCCCATGCGGCTGGTCCAGCGACACGGGCGCATCGACCGCATCGGCAGCCGGCACGCCGATGTCTACATGTGGTGCTTCTTCCCGGATAGGCAACTGGACGAGTTGCTGAACCTGGAACAGCGTATCCGCCGCAAGCTCGCCCAGGCGGCGGCGTCCATCGGCGTGGAGAGCGAAGTCATTCCCGGCGGCCCGACCGGCGAGGTGGTGTTCAGCCAAAACCGCACGGAGATCGAATCGCTGCGCCGTGAAGAGAATGACCTGTTGGTCAATGCCGGCGAAGACCCCCTGGCCCACACGGGCGAGGAGTACCGGCAGGAGTTGCGGAAGGGTTTGCAGGTTCACGGCGAGGCAGTCAAGGCCCTGGCGTGGGGAGCGGGTTCCGGCCTGGCTGGCGGCCCGGCCAAGGGCCACTTCTTCTGCGCCCGCGTGGATGAGCGCGTGTTCCTCCGCTTTGTGCCGCTGGACGGCAGCCAACTGGTGCGCAACACGCTGGCCTGCCTGCGGACGATCACCTGCGCCGAGGATACGCCGCGGCATCTACCCGACGACCTGGCGACCGCGAGCTACGATGCTTGGGCGGCGGCGCGGCAGGACATTTTTGCCGAGTGGCAGTTCGCCACCGACCCACTCAACTTGCAGCCGCGCATTCGGCCCTTCTTCCGCAACGCCGCCGAGCATCTGCGGAAGTACCCGCCCCCCGAAATTCGGCAGAACGAACTGGACTTGCTGGTCGAGTCCATCGAGGCCCCCTGGGGCATCCGCTTCGAGCGAGCAATCAAGGACGTGTTCAACCCGGAGGCCGACGACCCGTATGTGGCTTCCACCGCACTCGTCGAGAAGGTGCGGGAGTTGGGTTTGCAGCCCTTCGTCCAGCCGGAGCCGCTGCCAACGATTCAGCCGGATGATGTCGTTTTGATCTGCTGGATGGGAGTCGATCTGACTGCGAGGGATTGAGCGTTTGGGAGCGAGGCGTTGCGTGAAGTCGCTGTCAGAACTGGGAGATTTCGACTACCGCCACATCCGACTGAAGGAAAACGGACGACGAGGAAAGGATGAAGGTGAACGTGGCGGGAGTTGTTGACGAGAGCGAAAACGTGAGAAGTTGTCCCCGGCTTAGTTGAAATAGAAAATGGCGGTTCCTCAGGTCCGGGCGGTGTAGTCCGGACCGCTTTCGAGCAAGAAAGGAGAAACCGCCATGAGAAAAAGGTACGC